>NZ_JBICYJ010000045.1:0-69747 GCF_043200835.1 Kitasatospora sp. NPDC048365 | reverse complement strand
CATGGACTCCCTCGTCGGCGCCGCCGATGCACGCACCCCAACGACGCCCCGCCCGCCCTTCGGGCGGACGACGGGGGTTTGAAGACGGACCCTAGTAGTGCTTTGTTAGGTCGGGGCTGGGATCGGTCGTGCGAGTGGCTGGTGGCAGGTCGGGCATGGTCCGTTCCAAGTGGCCAGGAGCTGTTGGAGTGCTCTGACTGCCTGGTAGAGGGTCATGCCCGAGCAGGGACTTTTGGGCGGCTCCGGGTCAGCGTCACGAAGAGGTGGGCCGCGGTGACGAGCGTGACGTGCCGGTGCCATCCGGTCCAGGAGCGGCCCTCGAAGTGGTCCAGGCCGAGGGCGGTCTTCAGCTCGCGGTAGTCGTGTTCGATCCGCCAGCGGATCTTGGCGAGCCGCACGAGTTCCTCGACGGGGGTGTCCTCGGACAGGTTCGAGACCCAGTAATGGGACGGTTCCGGCAGGTCCGGTGGCCACTGGGCAAGTAGCCAGCAGGGCGGCAGGGTGCCGTCCTGTTCCAGCCGGGGTCGGCGGCCGGCCAGGCGGACGCGCAGGGCGACGAAGGTCGAGGTCAGCCGGTCGCGGGAGCCGCGCCGCCAGGTCACCGTCCGGGCCGCTGCCCTCCCTGCGGCCTGGACGTGCTCCGCCAGCGAAACGGGACGGGTGCGGTAGCGGGGCTTGGGCTTGGGGCCGAGTCCGCCGTAGGGCGGCTGGTGGGTGACGGCGTCGATCGCATGGGCGGTGGCGAGGCCTTTGACCTGCACGATCCACCGCAGCTTGCGCTCGTCGAGGGCGGCACGGAAGTGCGCGTTGTCGCCGTAGCCGGCGTCGGCGACCACAACCGGAGGAGCGAGCTTCCATGCGGCGAGCTCGTCGATCATCTCCAGGGCCAGTTGCCACTTCGGCCGGTGGCCCTCGGTTGGCGGGATGCCGCAGCGGGCCCGACGGCGCTCGACGAAGGCGGCCCCGGCCGGATCGGCGGCCTTGGCCGGGTCCCAGGACTCGGGCAGGAACAGTCGCCAGTTCAGCGGGCAGGACGCGCTGTCGGTGACCGCGTGCACGCTCACCCCGACCTGGCAGTTGCCGACCTTTCCCAGGGTGCCCGAGTACTGACGGGCCACCCCCGGCGAACCGGTGCCGTCCTTCGGGAAACCGGTGTCGTCCACGACCCACGCGTCCGGCTCGAGGGCGTCTGTCGCGCGGTCGGCCAGCCTCGACCTGACCTGGTCCACCGGCCAGGTCGAGGAGGAGATGAACTGTTGCAGGCGCTGGTGGTCGATGCCCAGTCGCTCGGCCATCGGCTGCATCGACTTGCGCCGGCCGTCGAGCAGCAGGCCGCGCAGGTAGCTGATGCCCTTGTCCTGCTGGTCCGAGCGCCGCAGCGGAGCGAACACCTCAGCCGCGAACGCCTCCAACTCATCACGTAGAGCGCCGAGTTCATCCGGAGTCATGCCTGCAGAGAACCGCCGAAACCCACCCAGGACCAGAGCCCGCGCATCACCTAACAAAGCACTACTAGTGGTCGTACACCGTGACCGGCACGCCCCGGTCGCCGAGCCGGGCGGTCACCAGCGGCTCCACCCGCTCCCAGCGCCCGCCGGCCAGGCCGCAGCCGATCCGCGGCATGTGGACGGAGGCGCCGAGGCGCAGCGCGTGCCCGCCGAGGGTCGCCAGCGCGGTGTCGATCGCCTCGTAGCGCACCGGCACCCCGCTGGACCGGCCGGTGCGGATCCCGCGCTGGCCCACCAGGTTCGCCACCCACAAATACGGCCCGACCTGGACCAGCTGCACCGCGCCCAGTCCGAAGTCGTTGCCCGCCCGCTCCCGGTGCCAGCGCCGGTACGCCGCCTCGGGCTCCGGCCACCGGCGCGACACGGCCAGCACGAATCCCTTGCCCCAGCCGCCCAGGTCGTTGCAGACGTGCGCGACGATCTTGACGCCCTTGCCCTGCGGGGCGGTGGCGTCGCCGCGCACGTACGTGATCGCTTCCCCCATGGCGGCCATGCTCGCATCCGGTGCCGACAGTCGGCTCCGGATATTCGCGGCATTGACGCAGCCGCGTTGTTAATCTGGCGCGCATGCCCCGTGACCTGCACCCCCGCCTGCTGCGCGGTTTCGTCGCGACCGCCGAGACGCTGCACTTCGGCCGGGCGGCCGAGCGGCTGCACACCGCTCAGCAGGCACTCAGCCGGGACGTCCAGAGCCTCGAACGGGCGCTGGGGGAGCGGCTCTTCGACCGGTCGACGCGCAGCGTGGCGCTGACCGCGGCCGGCCACCGGCTGCTGCCGAAGGCGCGGCGCTTCCTGGAGCTGCACGACGAGATCGCCGTCCCGGACGGCTCCCGCGCGCTGCTGGTGGACCTCAACAGCGAGGTGAGCGGCCCGGACCTGACCGCCGACCGGCTGCTCGCGGCGGCCCGCGCGGCCCGCCCGGAGTGCGAGCTGCTGGCCCGCTTCCACGGCGGACTGGCGGCCGCGGCGGGGGAGTTGATCGCACACCGGCTGGACGTCTCGTTCGGCCGCTTCGCCGGGCTGCCGGCCCCCGAGCGGGAGCAGCTCGCCCACCTGCCGGTCAGGCTGGAGCGGATGGCGGTGGTGCTGCCGCTCGGGCATCCGCTGGCGGGGCTGCCGCAGGTGCCGGTGGCCGCACTGGCGGGCCACCCGGTGGACGTCTGCGTCGGGAACCCGGCGACCACCGAGTGGACCGCGCTGGGTCTGCGCCTGCTCACCGAGCACGGTCTGACGGCCGCGCCCGGGCGGCCGCCGGCCGTCGGGCAGGGGGAGTTCGGCCGGTACGTGGTCCGGCACGGCGACCCGGTGCTGACCACGGTCGGCGGGCCGGCGCCCGAGGGCACGGTCACCCGGCCGCTGGTCGATCCGGTGCCGCTGGCCCTGGTCGGGCTGGTCCACCGGCCCGCGTTCCGGCATCCCGCACTCGCCGCGCTGCGGGCGGCGGCCGGCGCGCTCGGTTCGGCCGAAGGCTGGTTGGCGCGGCCGGCGGGCAGCTGGCTGCCGGCCGAGGACGTCGCACTGCTGCGTCGAGGGGTGCCGCGTTGCTGCGCTGAGGGACGCCGTGCCGAGGGGCGCCGCGTTGCTGCGTCGAGGGGCGTCGTGGTGCTGCGCCGAGAAACGGCGGCGCCCCCGCCGGGGAGTGGCGGGGGCGATACCGGGAGATCTCTGCGTACTGCCGGGGGTCGGGTCAGGCGGCCTTGACCGCGGAGATGTCGAAGGACAGCTTGACCTTCTCGCCGATCAGCACGCCGCCGGTCTCCAGCGCGGCGTTGTAGGTCAGGCCCCAGTCGGTGCGGTCGACCGTGGTGCCGCCCTCGAAGCCGACCCGGTCGGCGCCGTACAGGTCGGTGGCGGTGCCGGTGAACTCCAGGTCCAGCGCGACCGGGCGGGTGGTGCCCTTGATGGTCAGGTCACCGTGCATCCGGAAGGTGTCGCCGTTGATCCGCTCGGCGGAGGTGGACTTGAAGGTGATCTCCGGGTGGGCGTCCGCCTCGAAGAAGTCGCTGGTGCGCAGGTGCTCGTCGCGCTGGGCCTGGTTGGTGTCGATCGAGGCGACCTTGATCACCAGCTCGGCGGTGGAGGCGGCCGGGTTCGCGCCGTCCAGGTGGAGCTTGCCCTCGTACTCCGCGAACTCGCCGCGCACGTTGGTGACCATCGCGTGCCGGACCGCGAAGCCGATCTTGCTGTGCGCCTGGTCGATCGCGTAGTCGCCGGTCACGTGGGCCAGGTCGGCCTTCGGCTCGGCGACCGCGACGGCAGCGGCGGGGGCGTCGGACTTGTTGGTGCGGTTGAAGAATCCCATGGCTCCTCCTCGGGTTCGAAGCCAGTTGTTTAGGCTTCAACTTGTTGGCTCCACCGTAACCCTTTCTGGTTCAAGTTTCAACCACCTGGTTCGAGGAGCCCCGAGGTTCACCCGATCGGGCGATCAGTTCCAGGGGGTGCCCTGCTCCTCGGCCAGCAGCTGGAAGGCCACCTTGCCGTCGACCGTCTCCCGGATGATGTCCGCGTGGCCCGCGTGCCGCGCCGTCTCCTGGATCAGGTGCAGCAGCGCCCAGCGCGCCGTCCGGCGGCTGTTCGGCGGGAACCACGGCGCCACCGGCAGCGGGAAGTCCACCTCAAGGCTCGGCAGCTCGCGGACCGCCTTCTCGGTCTCCGCCGCCACCTGCTCGTACACCGCCAGCCAGCCCGCCAGGGTGTCGCCCTCCACCAGGCGGTACTCGTCCGCCCAGCGCTCCATCGAGGCCGACTCCTCCCCGCCGCCCTGCTGCAGCAGGTTCTCGGTGATCCAGAAGCGCTCGCAGCGTGCCGCGTGCTTGATCAGCACCGCGAGGGACAGGCTGCTCACGGTCGGGGTGCCCGCCGCCTGCTCCTCGGACAGGCCGAGCACCGCGCGGCGCAGCCCGCCGCGCTGGGCCGCCAGGAAGGCGAGCAGGGCGTCGCGCTCGTCGGTCTCCGCGTTCACCAGGGAAGGCATCGTGCAGTCCTCTCGTCGCCGTTTCGGTAGGACCGACGCTATCGGGGCATGCGGACAGCTTCGGTCCTCGATAGGGCGGGGCTAGGGTGGGAATCCACCCCGTCCCCCCGCTCCCGGAGGCCCGCCGGATGTACGCCCTGCACGCGATCTGGCGCGCCGACGGCCGCCTCGCGCTCTGGGCGGAGAGCGCGGAACTCCACGCCGCCGGCGGCGGAGCGGGCCCGGGCGCCGCCCACCCCTACGCGTGCGGGGCCGCGGCCGTCGCCGACCTGCTCGCCGGGATCGGCCCCGGGCTCGGCTGGCTCGCCGAGCAGGCCGCCGAACGCTGGACCGGCCTGCGCCTGCCCGGCCTGGGCGGCCGACCCGTCCCCTCGCCCGACCTGCCGCTCGGCGCACCCCCCAGGGCCGGCCTCACCCTCGACGCCTGGCGCGTCCCCGGCCTGCTCCTCGAACCCGCGCACGCGGCCCAGCTGCTCGGCGCGCTCTTCGACCCGCACTGGGCCGGGGCCACCGCCGAACTCCCTGACGGACGGCAGGTCGAGATCGCGTACGGCGCCTCGCTGCGCTGGCTGACCGCCGTCCACGACCTCGCCTGGCGGCTGGTCGGGCAGGGGCGGGTGCTCCCCGTCCTGCGCGGTGAGCACGGTCACCGGTACGCCCGGTGGCGTCCCGTCCACGACCCCGCGACCCGCGCCGAGGCCGCGGCCCTGGCCGCCGGCTGCCCCCCGATCGCCCGCGCCGAGCACGGCGCCCCCGAACGCACCGGAACCCGGCTCCTCGACACCGTCCTGGAGGCCCTGGTCGACCAGGAGGCCCGCGCCGCCCTGGCCGACACCGCCGTGCCCGCACCCGTCGCCGCGGGTGCGGACGGGGTCGAGGAGTGGGTCGGGGCGCTGTTCCGGGGGGACGGCCGGCTCGTCGGGGAGCCCGGCGAAGGGCTGGGCGAGGCGCTCGGCGGGTGGCTGGTGGCGGCGGAGGGACGGTTGAGCCCGGTCCGGCTGGACTTCCGGCTGTCCGAACCGCTCGGTCCGGACGGCGAGGACCCGGAAGGGACGGCGCCCGGCGAGGTGTGGCGGCTGGACCTGCTGGTCCGCCCCGCCGACCGGCCCTCGCTCGTGGTGCCGGCGGCCGACCTGTGGGCCGACGGCCCCGGCCGCGCCGCGCTCGCCCGCGCCGTCCCCGACCCCGCCGAGGCGTTCCTCGCCGAACTCGACCGGGCCGCCGGGCTCCGCCCCGGCCTGCGGGACGGCTTCCACCGCACCCGCCCCGCCGGCGTCGACCTCGACCGCGCGGCCGCCCTCGACTTCCTCACCGACACCGCGCCCGTGCTCGCCCGCGCGGGGTTCGGCGTGCTCCTGCCCTCCTGGTGGCAGCGCCGCCCCCGGCTCGGCCTCGCGCTGACGGCCACCCCCGCGATCGCCGGCGCGGTGAAGCGCACCGCGCAGGTCGACCGGGACGCCGTCCTCGACTTCCGCTGGCAGCTCGCGATCGGCGAACTGACCCTCACCCAGCAGGAACTGGAGGAGCTCGCCGCCGCCCAGCAGGGCCTGGTCCGGCTGCGCGGCCAGTGGGTCGCGGTGGATCCGGCGCAGATCGCCGCCGCCGTCCGCTTCCTCGCCCACCGCGGCACCGACCCGCTCGAACCCGCCGAGCTGTTCCGGCTCGCGGTGGACGACGCGGCGACCGTCGACGGCTTCCCGGTGGTCACCGTCCACGCCGACGGACCGCTCGGCGACCTGCTCGCCGGCCGCCCGCTCCCCGACCTGCGACCGCCCTCCCTCCCGGGGGACTTCACCGGCACCCTCCGCCCGTACCAGCAGCGCGGCCTGGCCTGGCTGGACGGACTCGGCCGGCTCGGTCTCGGCGCGGTGCTGGCGGACGACATGGGTCTCGGCAAGACCGTCCAGACCCTCGCGCTGCTGGCGGTGGAGAAGGCGCGGGGCGCGACCGGGCCGGTGCTGCTGGTCTGCCCGATGTCGCTGGTCGGCAACTGGCAGCGGGAGGCGGCCCGGTTCACGCCCGGCCTGCGGGTGCACGTCCACCACGGTGCCGACCGCGCCGGCGCCCCGGACGCCTCGGCGGACCTGGTCGTCACCACCTACGGCGTACTGCAGCGGGACGCTGTCGCGCTGCGCCGGATCCGCTGGCGGCGGATCGTCGCCGACGAGGCGCAGCACATCAAGAACCTCGGGGCCCGGCAGTCGCGGGCGATCCGTTCGCTGCGCTCGGGGCCGCGGATCGCGCTCACCGGCACGCCGGTGGAGAACCGGCTCGCCGAGCTGCACGCGGTGCTGGAGTTCGCCAACCCCGGTCTGTTCGGCAGTGCGGAGTCGTTCCGGGAGCGGTTCGCGGTGCCGGTCGAGCAGTCCGGGAACGCCGAGGCCGCGGCCCGGCTCGCCCGGCTCACCCGCCCGTTCGTGCTGCGCCGGCTGAAGAGCGACCCGGCGATCGTCGACGACCTGCCCGCCAAGCAGGAGTTCACCGTCCGCTGCGACCTCACCGCCGAGCAGGCCGGGCTCTACCGGGCGGTCGTCGCCGACCTGCTGCAGCGGCTGGGCGGGCTGCGCGGCGTGGAGCGCAAGGGGGCGGTCCTCGCGGCGATCGGCCGGCTCAAGCAGGTGTGCAACCACCCGGCCCAACTGCTGCACGACGGCTCGGCGCTGGCGGGCCGCTCGGGCAAGGTCGAGCGGCTGGTCGACCTGTTGCGCGAGGCCCTGGACGAGGGCGACCGGGTGCTGGTCTTCACCCAGTACGCCGAGTTCGGCCGGATGCTGGTGCCGTACCTGCGCGGCCGCCTGGGGGAGGAGGTGGCGCACCTGCACGGCGCCGTGCCCAAGGCGCGCCGGGACGAGCTGGTGGCGCGCTTCCAACAGCCGGACGGGCCACGGGTGTTCCTGCTCTCGCTGAAGGCGGGCGGGACGGGGCTCAACCTGACCTCCGCCAACCAGGTGATCCACCTGGACCGCTGGTGGAACCCGGCCGTCGAGGACCAGGCCACCGACCGCGCCCACCGGATCGGCCAGCGCCGCACCGTGCAGGTCCGGCGGCTGGTCTGCACCGGCACGGTCGAGGAACGGATCGCCGAACTCATCGACGCCAAACGCGCCTTGGCCCACGCCGTGGTCACCCCCGGCGAGCAGTGGCTGACCGAACTGCCCGCCGACCGGCTGCGCGACCTGCTCAGCCTCTCCGCCGACACCCTCGACCCTCTCGACATCCCTGACACCCTCGACCCGTACGGAGCGTGAGACCCGTGCCCGACGCCGTGCCGCTCGGCGACCGACCGCTCGACGACTGCCTGGAGGACTTCTGGCGGGGCGGGTTCACCCTGCGCGCCGACCCCGGGAACGACGTCCGTCTGTCCGCCGTGCCGGACCTCGACCCGTCCGGCATCACGGTGCGCGGCCGGGACCTCGCCGTCCTGCTGGCGCCCGCGTACCGCGATCTCACCGGCCGGCGCTGACCGCCTCTGGGCCGTCCAGGAAGCCGGCCAGCAGGGCCCGGAACTCCTCCGGCCGGTCCACCCACGGCCGGTGCCCGGCGCCGGCCAGCACCTCCAGCCGGGAGTCCGGGTGGCACTCGGCGACCAGCCGGGCCGGGACGGTGCCGATCACCCCGTCCAGCGCGCCCGCCACCACCAGCACCGGAACCCTCACCGGCTCGGGCTCGCCCGCCCCGGCGTAGAACGCCTCGCGGATCCACGGCCGCGCGGGCACCAGCTCCGGGTCGAAGGCCTCGGCGCGGGCCCGCTCGTCCCACCGGCCCCAGAAGAACGGGGTGATCCGGGCGGAGAGTTCGGCCGCGTCGCCGCCGGCCCGCAGCTCCCGGTCGGCCGCCGCCGCGTCCGGGTACCACGGCTCCGCCGACCGGGACGCCCGGATCGCCGCCAGTTCGGCGTCCTGGGGCTCCCGCGCCGACCGGCCGACCGGCGTCACCAGGGCCAGCCGGCGCACCCGCGCGGGCAGTTCGGCGGCGTAGCGCTGGGCGGTCAGCGCACCGGCGGAGTGGCCCAGCAGGTCGATCGCGTCCAGGCCCAGGTGGGCGCGGAGCGCCTCGACGTCCCGCCACTGCTCGGTGAAGGAGCAGCCGGCCCGGCCGTCGGGCACCGCCGAGCGGCCGGTCGCCCGGGCGTGCAGCCGGATCACCGTGCGGTCGGCCGGCAGCCCGCCGAGGTCGCCCAGGTAGCGGGCGTCCGCGCCCGGGCCGCCGGCCAGTGCCACCAGGGGGCGGCCGGCGCCGACGAGGTCGTACCAGAGCGCGGTTCCGTCGTACGAACTGAAGATCGGCATGGTGTGGATCGTGGCACGGGCCCTCCCGCCGGGGCCGCGGATTTCACCCCGTGGACGGCTCCAGCAGCGCCCGCAGACCGTCGACGTGCCGGTAGTGGTGGACGGCCATCCCGACCGCCCGGGCGCCGGGCAGGTTGGCGGCGGTGTCGTCGACGAACAGGCACCGCCGGGGCGCGACGCCGAGCCGCTCGGCGGCGGCCAGGTACGCGCGGGGGTCGGGCTTGGCGACACCGATCCGGGCCGTGCTCACCACGGTCGCGTCCAGCGCCGTGTCCAGGCCCAGCGCGGCGAGGTCGGCCTCCAGCCGGGTGGTCGCGTTGGTCAGCAGCGCCACCGGCATCCGCCGCGCGGCCGCGTTCAGCAGCGCCAGCACCCGCTCGTCCACCCGGGCCGGCTGCCGGCCCCACCGCTCGACCAGCTCGCCGGACCGCTCGGCGGAGCCACACGGTCCGGCCAGGTCCGCCGCCACCGCCGCGCGCCACTCCTCGTCCGTGACCCGCCCGGTCACCGCCGGCACCAGCCGCTCCTCCCGGAACGCGGCCCCGGCCAGCGTCCCGGCCGCCAGGCCGTACGCCCGGTCGAGTGCCGTCAGGTCCGCCGCGTCCCACAGCCGCAGCACCCCGTCCAGGTCGCACACCAGCGCCCCCGGCCGCCCCACCCCTGCCCCGTCCGCCGTCATGCCGGCACGCTACCTGGCCGGGCCAGGCGTGACTGCAGTCGCGGCCTCGGCGGGCGACGAGCCGCTCGCGCCAACCGGCGAGCCCGTGCCCGCCGTGACGGACGGCGTGCTGTCCGAGAGCTGTTTCATGTCCCCTCCCTGGCCGGTCATGGTCAGGAGTCGTCGTTGGTGGCGTGGAGAACGGCCTCGGCGATCTCGCGCACGCGATCCCGGGTGATGCCCGTCCTCTGTTCGACCGCAAGGGGGTGGTCGGTGGGTTCGAGCTCGATGAGGGGACGCTGACCGATTGGCCTGGTGTGGAGGTGGGTCTTCAGGTTGATGGTGCTGGGCGAGTAGACGGGAAGCTCGGTGGTCAGCCAGCCGAAGTACGGCTTCTCGGATTCGCGCCCCGGTGTGTCCCAGAGGTCGGCGGCACGGGCGAAGTTCTCGCGGCTCAGGGAGACCCAGACGCCCCAGGAGAACACATCGTTGCTGCCGATGACCGGTATCTCGATCAACCCTTTGACGAAGTAGTGCTGCGCGTTGATGACGCACTGATCCGACGAGAGCAGGCAATCGGGGGCGTCGGCGAAGCTCGGGTCCCAGACGTAGGGGGCCGTCGTCGAGTAGTTCATCGGCAGCTCTGCGTGGTGCTCGCCGCAGCACGAGCAGGTGAATCCGAGATCGCTGGTCATGGCCGGAAGCCTAATGATCAGACCCGACACTCTTCGGGGCAGTGTGTGTCCCGCCTTCGGACGGGGTGAGCCGGACCGACGTCGGCTGCCTCGGCTACCGGCTCGGTCGGCGGCGCGTGGTTGCGGGAGTTAGCGGCCTGCTTGCAATTGCAAGCAGGCCGGGGCATGCTGTGGCCATGGGGTCACTCAACGTCGGCTCGCTGGGCGAGTACATCCGGGAGCAGCGGCGCAACGCGCAGTACTCGTTGCGGCAGCTCGCGGAGGCGGCCGGCGTGTCCAACCCCTACCTGAGCCAGATCGAGCGCGGGCTGCGCAAGCCGAGCGCGGAGATCCTGCAGCAGATCGCGAAGGCCCTGCGGATCTCGGCGGAGACGCTGTACGTGCAGGCCGGGATCCTGGAGGAGCGGCAGGAGGAGGGGCCCGGGCTGCGGGCCGCGATCCTGGCGGATCCGCAGATCAGCGAGCGGCAGAAGCAGGCGCTGCTCGCCGTGTACGAGGCGTTCCTCAAGGAGAACCGCGAGGAGCGCGAAGCCGACAGCGACGGCTGACCGAACGCACCACACACCCGGGAGGACCGGACATGGCGATCACCGACGACATCAAGAAGACCCTCAGCGACCCGACCCCGCTGTACGCCCTGGCGGGCGCCGGCGACCTCGCGGTGGAGAAGCTGCGCGAGGTGCCGGGCCGGGTCGAGGCGCTGGCCGCCGACCGCAAGGGCACCCAGGAGAAGGCCGCCGCCGCGCTGCAGGAGGCGGGCAGCAAGCTCGTCGAGGCGCAGGCGAAGCTGACCGAGTCGGTCGGCGCCCTGCCCACCGACGTCAAGGTGCTGCAGGAGAAGGCGCAGGAGTTCGCCATGCAGCAGGTCGGCCGCGCGCTGGAGTTCGCGGTCAAGGCCAAGGAGGCCTACGACGAGCTGGCCGTGCGCGGCCGGGTCGTGGTGGAGAAGACCACCGGCGGCGCCGAGGCGGAGGTCGTGGTGGCCGAGGTCGTGGTGGACGCCGAGCCGGTGGCCGAGGTCGAGGTCGAGGCTGTGGCCGTGGACGTGGACGAGGCTCCGGCCGAGAAGCCCGCCGCGAAGAAGAGCACCCGGGCCCGGAAGTCCGCCGCTCCGAAGGAGTAGCCGCGGACGGGTGGCCGGGCGTGCCACGATGGACGGTGGGATCCCGGAAGCCGTAGTGAGGAGAACGCAGTGCAGATCCTGTACTTCGACGTCCTGAATCCGTTCTGGTGGATCGCGACCGCGATCATCGGTTTCAAGGCGTTCGCCTTCATCGACGCCGCGACCCGCCGCGAGGACGCGTACCGGGCGGCGGACAAGAAGACGAAGCCGTTCTGGCTGGTCGTCCTCGGCCTGGCCCTCGGCCTGGACCTGCTGTTCGGCGCCAACCCGATCACCGGCTTCCTGACGCTGATCGGCCTGGTCGCCGCGATCGTGTACGTGGTGGACGTCCGCCCCGCGATCAAGCAGCTGACCGACGGCCGCGGCAGCGGCAACAACCGGAACACCGGCCCGTACGGCCCCTGGTGAGCCGGAGCCGGAGCGCCAGGCACCGGTAGGCGCGGGCAGGACGTACGAGAGGGCGGCACCCCACGGATCGGGGGTGCCGCCCTCTCGTACGTCCTCCCGGCGGACCGGGACCGGCCGACCGGACCGGCCGACCGGACCGGCTCATCCCATGATCAACGGCACCGGGTTGCGCTCCAGCAGCAGCACGGCGACGTCGTCGGCGAGCGCGCCGCCGTTCAGCTCCTCGACCTCGGCGATGGCGCTGTCGACCAGCCGGCCGCGGGTGAGACCGCCCGCCTGGTGGTCGGCGATCAGGTCGATCAGGCCGTCCTGCCCGAGGCGCCGGGAGCCGGCGCCGACCCGGCCCTCGACCAGGCCGTCGGTGTACAGCATCAGCCGCCAGCCGGGGTGCAGCCGCAGCCGGCGCGCGGGCCAGGCGGCGTGGCTGGCGTCGCAGGGCAGCAGGCCCAGCGCCGGACCGGCCAGGTCGGACGGCAGCAGCACGGGCCGCTCCGCCGGGGCGAGCAGCAGCGGCGCGGGGTGGCCGGCCAGGTACAGCTCGGCCTCCTCGGCGCCCGGCGCCTCCGCCGACTCCTGCGGGGCGAGGACCACCATGCAGAGCGTCGCGAAGATCTCGTCGCTGCGCCGCTCGTGCTCCAGGACGTGCTGGAGGGTGGTGAGCAGCTCGCCGCCGGACAGGCCGGCGAAGACCAGGGTGCGCCACGCTATCCGCAGCGCGACCCCGAGCGCGGCCTCGTCCGGGCCGTGGCCGCAGACGTCGCCGATCACCACGTGGACCCGGCCGTCCTTGGTGCGGACCGCGTCGTAGAAGTCGCCGCCGAGCAGGGCGCGGCGGCGGCCCGGCCGGTACCGGCGGGTGAAGGCGAGACCGGCGCCGTCCAGCAGCGGGGTGGGCAGCAGGTGGCGCTGGAGGCGCGCGTTCTCCTGGCCGCGCAGCTCGGCCTCGACCAGCCGGCGCTGCGACTCGTCGGCCCGCTTGCGCTCCATCGCGTACCGCAGGGCGCGGGCCAGCAGCGGACCGTCGGTCTCCTGCCGGATCAGGAAGTCCTGGGCGCCGGCGGCGACCGCGGCGGCGCCCAGTTCGGTGCCGGCGGCGTCGGTGAGGACGACCACCGCGGTGTACGGCGCGCGGGCCAGCAGGGCGCGCAGCCCGTCCAGGCCGTCGGAGCCGGGCGGCAGTTCGCCGGGGGTGCCCAGGTCGAGCAGGATGCAGGTGAAGTCGAGCTGGTGCGCGGCGCGGCGGCCGGTGCCCGGGGCGGGGGGCAGCAGGTCGAGGGCCTGCGCCACGCCGGGGACGCGGTGCAGCTCGATGCCCGGACCGGTCTCGCCCGCCAGGGTGTCGTACAGCGTGCACTCGCCGGCCGGGCCGGTGATCACCAGCAGTCGCTCGGGCCGTCCGCTGCCGGATCCGCCGGGGCCGCCCGGGCCGCCCAGGCCGCTCCTCGGCCCGCCGGGCTGGGGACCGGGTGCCGACACGGTGTGCGACGGGGCCGCGGTGGGGCGCCGACCGGCGGTGCTCCGCGGGTGCGGTATCGGCGTGCCCGTCTCGGCTCCGGTACCGGTGGCGCTGCCGCCGTGGACGGCGGCGCCGGCGGCGACAGCGGTCCGCGCGGCAGCTGCCCGCCCGTCTCCCGTTGCGGGCATGGGTCGGTCCTTCCTTTCCCCGACTGCCCAACGGCTGGGGTCCGCGCGCAGTGCCCGCCTGGCACCACCGCGGGTCGAGGAGCTTCTCGCGACCATAACGTGATCTCCGGAAATTTCTCGGACCGAGCGCCGCTGATGTGGTTATTGCCACGCTCTTGGTGGGTGTTCTGGTTACGGTTCGGGTCAGTGCGGCGGGCCGGACGGCGCCGTACCGACGGGAGCGGTGGAGGTCGGGATCGGTGACGCGGATCACGCTGGTGCAGGGTGACATCACGGATCAGCAGGTGGACGTGGTGGTGAACGCCGCGAATTCGAGCCTGCTCGGCGGCGGCGGGGTGGACGGCGCGATCCACCGGCGGGGCGGCCCGGAGATCCTCGCGGACTGCCGCCGGCTGCGTGCCTCCCACTACGGCAAGGGGCTGCCGACCGGCCGTGCGGTGGCGACCACGGCGGGACGGCTGCCGGCCCGCTGGGTGGTGCACACCGTCGGACCGGTGTATTCGGCCGCCGACTACGAGGGGCGGGCCGGGCTGCTGTCCTCCTGTTATCGCGAATCGCTGAGGGTGGCGGTGGAGTTGGGGGCGCGGACGGTGGCCTTCCCGGCGATCTCGGCGGGAATCTTCGGCTGGCCGATGGAGGACGCGGCACGGATCGCCCTCACCACCGTCACCGGGGCGGAGGCTGGTCGCGGTGTGCTGGAGGAGGTGCGGTTCGTGCTCTTCGACGGGGCGGCGTACGAGACGTTCGAACGGGTCTGGCGCGAGCTGGGCTGATGAGCAGTCACATGGCGGACGGGGCGGGCCGGGTGTGCGCTTCCATGGTGGCGCGACGGGGCGTCAACACGCCAGCGATGTTCGATAATTCGTTCGAGTGAAACGCGCGATCCGCACACCGGAGCGCTCAGCGCGGGGCCAGCGCCGACCAGGCCACCGTGATCTCGCCCTGCCGCCGGCGCCCCCGCGCGTCCACCAGCGGCCAGTCGGCCGCCAGCGCCGCACACGCCGCCGCCCAGCGCTGCCGGGCCCCGAACGCGGCGTACGGCGCCGCGGCCGCCCACGCCCGGTCGAAATCGGCCAGGAACGCGTGCACCGGCCGCCCCGGCACGTTGTGGTGGATCAGCGCCTTCGGCAGCCGCTCCGCCAGGTCCGACGGTCGGCCCAGGCTGCCCAGCCGGGCCGCGAAGGTCACCGTCCGCGGCCCCTCCGGGCCCAGCGCCACCCAGACGTGCCGCCGCCCGATCTCGTCGCAGGTCCCCTCGACCAGCAGCCCGTCCGGCGCCAGCCGCCCGCACAGCCGCTCCCAGACCTCCGCGACCGCGTCCTCGTCGTACTGGCGCAGCACGTTCGCCGCCCGGATCAGCTGGGCCCGCGCACCGTCCAGCGGCACCTCGAACCCGCCCCGCCGGAAGGTCAGCAGCGGCTCCTCGGCGTACGGCGCGGCCGCCGCCACCCTGGCCGGATCGATCTCGATGCCGACCACCCGCACGTCCGGCCGCACCGCCCGCAGCCGGGCGGACAGCTCCACCGCCGTCCACGGCGCCGCCCCGTAGCCCAGGTCCACCGCGATCGGGGGCCGCTCCGCCAGCCGCAGCGGACCGGCCGCGGTGTGCGCGATCCAGCGGTCCATCCGGCGCAGGCGGTTGGTGCCGGTGGTGCCGCGCGTGATCGTTCCGACCGGCCGGGAGACGCGGCCGCGACCCGGCGGGCCGGGCGGAGTCGTGGGGTGGTCGGAGGCGGCCATGCGGGCAAGCGTACGCAATTCCGGGCACCGGGTCTCACGGGTTGAGACGGGGAATAGGTGGCACTCGCGCCGTGGTTGGCACACTGGACGTCTGTCCGCCCGCTGCCCCCGGCCGCGGGCGGCCGCACGTCACCGGCCGGAGACCCCGCGCCGGGACGCCCCACCACCGACCAGTGCCGCCGATCAGTACCGCCGCACGCCGGCCCCGCCCGGAGCACAGAGGAGGCTTCAGCCAGGTGACCCAGCACCTCGTCCGGACAGCCCGCCGCGACCGGCTCACCGTGCCGTCCCGCGCCCGGCTCCAGGCCCTCGTCGGCGGCCGCCGCCGACCGCGCCGGATCGCCATGCTCAGCGTCCACACCTCCCCGCTGCACCAGCCCGGCACCGGCGACGCCGGCGGCATGAACGTCTACATCGTCGAGCTCGCCAAGCGGCTCGCCGAGATCGACATCGAGGTCGAGGTCTTCACCCGCGCCACCAGCTCCGACGACGCACCCGTCGTCGAGCTCGCCCCCGGCGTCCTGGTCCGGCACGTCACCGCCGGCCCCTACGAAGGCCTGATCAAGGAAGACCTCCCCGCCCAGCTCTGCGCCTTCACCCACGCCGTGCTGCGCACCGAGGCCGGGCACCGGCCCGGCCACTACGACCTCGTCCACTCCCACTACTGGCTCTCCGGCCAGGTCGGCTGGCTCGCCGCCGAACGGTGGGGCGTGCCCCTCGTGCACACCATGCACACCATGGCCAAGGTCAAGAACGCCGCACTCGCCGACGGCGACACCCCCGAGCCCGCCGCCCGCGTCATCGGCGAGACCCAGGTCGTCGACGCCGCCGACCGGCTGATCGCCAACACCGCCGAGGAAGCCGCCGAGCTCACCCGGCACTACGGCGCCCGCCCCGAGCAGCTCGCCGTCGTCCACCCCGGCGTCAACCTGGACGTCTTCCGGCCCGGCGACCGTGCCGCCGCACGCGCCCGGCTCGGGCTGCCGCAGGACGCGGCCGTCCTGCTCTTCGCCGGGCGAATACAGCCCCTCAAGGCGCCGGACGTCCTGCTCAAGGCCGTCGCCCAGCTCCTCGCCCACCGCCCCGAACTGCGCGAACGGCTCGTTGTCCCGGTCGTCGGCGGCCCCTCCGGCACCGGCCTCGCCAAGCCCGAGAGCCTGCACAAGCTCGCCGCACAGCTCGGCATCGGCGACGTGGTCCGCTTCCACCCGCCGGTCGGGCAGGCCCAGCTCGCCGAGTGGTACCGCGCCGCGAGCGCGCTCGTCATGCCCTCGCACAGCGAGTCCTTCGGCCTGGTCGCCCTGGAGGCCCAGGCCTGCGGCACCCCCGTGGTCGCCGCCTCCGTCGGCGGCCTGCCGGTCGCCGTCGGCGACGGCCGCACCGGCACCCTGGTCAACGGCCACGACCCCGAGGCCTGGGCCCACGCGCTGGAGCCCTACGCCACCGACCCCGCCCTCGTCACCCGCCTCGGGCAGGCCGCCGCCCACCACGCCACCGCCTTCGGCTGGTCCGCCTCCGCCGCCACCACCGCCGACGTCTACGCCTCCGCGCTCACCCCCCGCACCCCCTCCCGCCTCCGCTTCGCCTGACCACCCGGCCCCGGCCCGCTGCGCGGGGCTCGCGGCGTGATGCGGGTGACAGGGCGGGGGCACGGGGTGGGCGGATAGCGTGGGGGCATGGGTGACAAGGACGGGGCGCTGGCCCTGCTGCGGGGGGCGTTGGACGAGGCCGGGGTGGCGTGGGAGCCGGCGGCGGCCGATCCGTACACGCTGGTGGCGACGCTGCCCGGGACGCGGAAGCTGTCGACCACGTGTGCGCTGCGGGTCGGCGACCACACGCTGTCGGTGAACGCGTTCGTGATCCGCCGCCCGGACGAGAACCACGAGGGCGTCTACCGCTGGCTGCTGGAGCGCAACACCCGCCTGTACGGGGTGGCGTACGCGATCGACCCGCTGGGCGACGTCTACCTGGCGGGCCGGCTGCCGCTGGAGGCGCTGACCGGGGACGCGGTGGACCGGCTGCTGGGCACGGTGCTGCAGAACGCGGACGAGCCGTTCAACACCCTGCTGGAGCTGGGCTTCGCGAGCGCGATCCGCCGCGAGTGGGAGTGGCGGACCAAGCGCGGCGAGTCCACCCGCAACCTGGAGGCGTTCGCGCACCTCGCCGGCCCCGCGGCGGAGCAGCCCCCCGCCACCGCCTGAGCGGAACCCCCGCCCCGCGCCGTCCCGCTCTGCTTGGATGACCGTTCGAACACAGCGACGGGGGGCGGACGGATGACGGACACGGCGGGGGCCACCGGACGGCAGTTGGCGTACCTGGAACAGCTGGTCCGCGCGGAGCTGGTCGAGCGCCGGCGCCGTCGGGACTGGGACCGGCGGCGGGCATTCACCCTGCAGCTGGCGACGGTGACGCTGTCGGCGCTGATCACCGTCCTGCTCGGCGTGAAGGTGTCGACGGGCGCGGAGCAGTGGCTGGCGAACGTGGCGCTGGCGCTCGGCGCGCTGGTGACGGTGCTGGCGGCGTGGGCGACGTTCTTCTCGTACCGCACGGTGTGGATCCAGCGCGCGGACACCGTCCACCGGCTCACCACCCTGGCCCGGTCGATCGACTACCTCCGGGCGGGGCTCGGCGAGGAGCCGCCGGCCGCGGAGGACGTCGACCGGGTGCACGCCGAGTTCGAGGAGATCGCCCGGGGCGACCACGAGGCGTGGATCAGGATCCGCCAGGCCGAGGGCGCCTGAGGCCCGGGGCCGGAGGGGTTCAGGAGGCGACGGCGGCGGCCGGCTGTTCGGCGGCGGGGACCGGGGGCGGGGCGACGGTCTTCCGGCGGCCGATCGGGACGAAGGCGACGGCCGCGATCGTGCCGACGACGGCGCAGGTGCCCCAGAGCACCGCGGATCCGGCGTGGTCGAGCAGCAGGCCGCCCGCGAGCGGTCCGAGGAAGGACGCCAGCGACCAGGACAGCGAGTACACGCCCTGGTAGCGGCCGCGCGCCGTCGCGGGGGAGAGCTCGGCGACCAGGCCCATCATGGTCGGCGCGTTGATGATCTCGCCGATCGTCCAGACCACCACGGTGAGCGCGTACAGCGCGGCGGAGCTGCCGGCCAGCGCGCTCAGCCCGAAGCCCCAGCCGATCAGCAGGGCGCCGGCGACCAGCAGGCCGGTCCGGCTGCGGCCCTCCATCCAGCGGGTGACCGGTAGCTGGAGCAGCACGATGAGCACGCCGTTGAGGCTGGCGACCAGGCCGAATTCGGCGGTGGTGATGGAGTGCTGCCCCATGTCGACGGCGAGTGTGGTGGAGCCCTGCTGGAAGACCATGGCGAGCAGCAGGTTGACGCCGACCACGGCCATGAACGGGCCGTCCCGGAAGACGGTGCCCAGGCCGACCGGCTTGCTGCCGGGAGCGACGGCGGCGGTCCGATCGGGCCGGGTCTCCGGGATCCGGACGAAGATCAGCACCGCGCAGAGCAGCGTGGAGAGCGCGTCCAGCAGGAACAGGGTGAGGTAGCCGTGGGTGGCGATCAGCCCGGCCGCGGCGGCGGAGACGCCGAAGCCGATGTTGATCGCCCAGTAGTTCAGCGAGTACGCCCGGACCCGGTCCTCGGCCGGGACGATGTCGGCGATGATCGCCGAGATCGCGGGGCGGGAGGCGTTGTTCGCCAGGCCGGTGAGGAACGCCACCACCGCGATCGCCACCGGCCCGTCGGTGAAGCCCAGCACCGCGGTGAACACGGCCGTGGCGAGCTGCGCCGCCAGCAGGGTGGGTCGCCGGCCGAGCCGGTCGGTCAGCACGCCAGCGCCGAGCGCCGAGATGGCCGCGCCGAGGCCGAACAGCGCGGAGACCAGTCCGGCGTACGAGGCGGAGTAACCCCGCTCGGCGGTCAGGTACAGGGCCAGGAAGGTGACCACGAAGCCGCCGAGCCGGTTCACCAGCGTGCTCGCCCACAGCCACCAGAACTGCTGCGGCAGTCCTCCCACGGTCTCCGAGACGGCGGTGCGGACGCGGCTTGGCGCAGCCAATGGGGGCTCCCGGGACATGGACGCCCGCTGAGCGGGGCGGGTGGTCCGCTCAGCACGACGGTAAGAGGCAGGATGGTGGCGCACACATTACTAGCGGACCTTCGGCCCGACCAGCACTTAAATTCGAGCCACTAAGCTGGGGGCCATGGCTGACACGACCTACCGACTGATCCTGCTCCGCCACGGCGAAAGCCAGTGGAACCAGAAGAACCTCTTCACCGGCTGGGTCGACGTCGACCTCAACGAGAAGGGCGAGAAGGAAGCCGCGCGCGGCGGTGAGCTGCTCCTTGCCGAGGGCCTGCTCCCCGACGTCGTGCACACCTCCCTCCTGCGCCGCGCGATCCGCACCTCGCAGATCGCCCTGGACAAGGCCGACCGCCACTGGATCCCGGTCCGCCGCAGCTGGCGCCTGAACGAGCGCCACTACGGTGCCCTCCAGGGCAAGGACAAGGCCCAGACCCTGGCCGAGTTCGGCGAGGACCAGTTCCAGCTGTGGCGCCGCTCGTACGACACCCCGCCGCCCGTGCTCGCCGACGACGCCGAGTACTCGCAGGCCGGTGACGCCCGCTACGCCGAGATCCCCTCGGAGCTGCGGCCCGCCACCGAGTGCCTCAAGGACGTCGTCGAGCGGATGCTCCCGTACTGGTACGACGCGATCGTCCCGGATCTCGCCGAGGGCAACACCGTCCTGGTCACGGCGCACGGCAACAGCCTGCGCGCCCTGGTCAAGCACCTGGACGGCATCTCCGACGCCGACATCGCCGGCCTGAACATTCCGACCGGCATCCCGCTGGTCTACGAGCTCGACGCCGACTTCAAGCCGGTCACCCCCGGCGGCCGCTACCTCGACCCGGAGGCCGCCGCGGCCGCCATCGAGGCGGTCAAGAACCAGGGCAAGAAGTAAGCCCGAAGGCGAAACGGCCCGCCCCCCGCGCCACCAGCGCGGGCGGCGGGCCGTCGCCGTTCCGGGCGGTCCGGTGAGCCGGACGGGCCGGGCGGTCGGCGCCAACTCCCGTGTGGGGCTTGATGGTTCAGACCATTGACGGCGGGCGGTGGGCTCCCTAGCGTGGGAGGACTAGACCGGTGCGGGCATGACAACCCCCGACGGCCACGCCTTGTCGCGCCCGTGTTCGGCGTACTCCATCCACCCCCACGGAGGAGCACCATGCGCAAGCGCACCATTTTCGCGGCCGTCGCGGCCGCGCTCGCCCTACCGCTGGCGACGGCGGTGCCGGCCGGTTCGCACGGCTGGGTGACCACCCCGCCGAGCCGGGCCGCGCACTGTGCGGCCGGCACGGTGACCAACTGCGGCGACATCCAGTGGGAGCCGCAGAGCGTCGAGGGCCCGAAGAACTTCCCCACCTCGGGACCGGCCGACGGCACCCTGTGCGCGGGCGGCAACAGCCGCTTCGCCCAGCTGGACGACCCGCGCGGCGGCGCCTGGCCGGCGAAGAAGGTGACCGCGGGGCAGCAGCTGACCTTCACCTGGAAGTTCACCGCCCGGCACGCGACCACCCGGTTCCGGTACTTCATGACCAAGCCGGGCTACAGCGCGAGCACCAAGCTGACCCGCAGCAACCTCGACCTGACGCCGTTCCTGACCGTGCCGTACAACGGCGCGCAGCCGCCGACCACGCTGAGCCACACCGCGACGATGCCCTCGGGCCGGACCGGCCACCAGGTGGTCCTCGCGGTCTGGGACATCGCGGACACCGGCAACGCCTTCTACCAGTGCCTGGACGTCACGTACTGAGTCCTCCCGGGCCACGGCGCGGCAGAGCGGCCGGGCACCCCGTGCGGGTGCCCGGCCGTGCGTGGTCTCAGTGCCCGCCGCAGCAGCCGCCGCTCGCGCCGCCGCACTGGCAGGGCGCGCCCGACTGGCAGCCGCACCCGCAGCCCGGGCCGCAGCCGCATCCCGCGGCGACGATGGGCAGCAGCCGGGCGGCGCTCGGGGCGGCGTGGTCGGACGGGTGGGTGGTGGAGGTGGGGTTCGCCTTCATCGCGCTGAAGCCTTCCTCGTCCGGGCGCACCGAAGGTACGCCTACGACACGAGTGAAGCCCGGCCCGTGACGGTGCGTCAACGGGCGCGCGGGGGCGCCGGCCGCACCCCTGCGTGCGCCCCCGCGGCCGAAGGCCGGTTACTCGGCCGGCTCGGCGGTGGCGACGAAGTCGTCCACGTGCTCGCCGGTGACCAGGAACACCACGCGCTTGGCGACCGACACCGCATGGTCGGCGAAGCGCTCGTAGTAGCGGCCGACCAGGGTCACGTCCACCGCGGTCTCGATGCCGTGCTGCCAGCGGTCGTCCAGCAGGTGCGAGAAGAGCTCGCGGTGCAGCGCGTCGATCGCGTCGTCGTCCCGCTCCAGTTCGAGCGCCTTGTCGACGTCCTTGGTGGCGATGACCAGGCCGGCCTTGGCGACCAGGCGCTGGGCGAGCTGGCCCATCTCCAGGACGATCGGGTGCAGGTCGTTGGGGACGGCGGTCTCCGGGAAGCGGAGCCGGGCGACCTTGGCGACGTGCCGGGCGAGGTCGCCGCAGCGCTCCAGGTCGGCGCTCATCCGCAGCGAGGTGACGACGATCCGCAGGTCGGTGGCGACCGGCTGCTGGCGGGCCAGCAGGTCGATGGCGCGGTTCTCCAGCTCGTGGTGCAGCTCGTTGATCTTCTCGTCGGCCGCGATGACGCTCTCCGCCAGGGCGAGGTCGGCGTCGAGCAGCGCGGTGGTGGCACGGCCCATCGCCGAACCCACCATCCGGGCGAGCTCCACCAGGCCGTCGCTGATCGAGTCGAGTTCCTCGTGGTACGCGTCGCGCATGCGCTTCATCCCTTTCCAGTACCTGTGTCGGTGGCGGTGCCGACCGGCCGCCCCGGGAAGGGCGTCCGCTGCTGGTGGCGCGAATGGTAGCCGCGCCACCGCCCACACGGGCGTGCTCCGCCAACACTGAGCCGTTCGGGCGACGAGGCACGGCCGTGACAGTGAATCGACGGAAGCCTGAAGGTGAATTCTCGGCAACGTACGGCCGATGCCTTGATCGCACCCTTACGGAGCGCGCCGCTCATGCGCTTACGCTGGCGTTATGGACGTGAACGTGGCCGCCGCCGCTGCCTGCGCCATAGCCGGGCTCGGCGTCGGCCTCACGGCCGCCATCGCCTTCCGCTGGAGCGAGCGCGAGCAGGCACGCGGCAGCGGCGGTACGAAGAACGGCGTGGGATCCGCCCCGGCACAGGAGCCGGCCCTCCCGCCCGGTGTGGACACCGTGCTCTCGGTGCTGCGCTCCTGCGCCATCGTGCTCGGCGACGGCGACGAGGTGGTCAAGGCCAGCTCCGCCGCCTACGCGATGGGCCTGGTCCGCGGCGGCGCGATGGCCGTGGACCAGATGCTGTCGCTGGCCCGCGCCACCCGCCGGGACGGCGAGATCCGCCAAGTGGACCTGGAACTGACCCGCCCCGGCGGCGCCGCGCGCGCCGCCGATCCGCTGGCGGTCTCGGTCCGGGTGGCCCCGCTCGGCTCCCGGCTGGTCCTGGTGCTGGTCGAGGACCTCACCGAGCGCCGCCGGATCGAGGCGATCCGGCGCGACTTCGTGGCCAACGTCTCGCACGAGCTGAAGACCCCGGTGGGCGCCCTGTCGCTGCTCTCCGAAGCGGTCGCGGACGCCTCCGACGACCCGGAGGCGGTGCAGCGCTTCGCCGGCCGGATGCAGGTCGAGGCGACCCGGCTGGCCAGCCTGGTGCAGGAGATCATCGACCTCTCCCGGGTCCAGGACGACCAGCTCAAGGTCGACCCGGAGCCGGTGCCGGTGGACGAGCTGCTGTCCGAGGCGATCGACCGCTGCCGGCAGACCGCCGCGGCCAAGCAGATCCACATCGCCTCCGGCGGGGTGGGCGGCCTCTACCTGAACGGCAACCGCGGGCAGCTCGCCGCCGCGCTCGGCAACCTGGTCGAGAACGCCGTCAACTACAGTCCGCCGCGTACCCGGGTGGCGCTCGCCACCCGCCGGATCTCCAGCGCCGCCGCGCTCGGCGAGGCGGACGGCGAGCTGATCGAGATCTCGGTGACCGACCAGGGCATCGGCATCTCGGAGAAGGACCGCGAGCGGATCTTCGAGCGCTTCTACCGGGTCGACCCGGCCCGCTCCCGACTGACCGGTGGAACCGGCCTCGGACTCTCCATCGTCAAACACGTCGCCGCGTCCCACCGCGGCACGGTGTCGGTGTGGAGCGTCGAGGGCCAGGGGTCCACCTTCACCCTGCGGCTCCCGGCCGGGAAGGCCCCGGACCAGGACCGCACCCTGACCGACGAAACCGAAGCAACAACCTACCTTCCTGCCCCGGAGGCCCGATCGTGACCCGTGTACTGGTGGTCGAGGACGAGGAGTCGTTCAGCGACGCCCTCTCGTACATGCTCCGCAAGGAGGGCTTCGAGGTGGCTGTCGCCGCCACCGGGCCCGACGCCCTGGAGCAGTTCGAGCGCAACGGCGCCGACCTGGTCCTGCTCGACCTGATGCTGCCGGGCCTGCCCGGCACCGAGGTCTGCCGCCAGCTGCGGGTCCGCTCGAATGTTCCGGTGATCATGGTCACCGCCAAGGACAGCGAGATCGACAAGGTCGTCGGGCTGGAGATAGGGGCGGACGACTACGTCACCAAGCCGTACTCCACCCGCGAGCTGGTCGCCCGGATCCGCGCGGTGCTGCGCCGCCGCGGCGAGGACGGCGGCGCCGAGGGCGCGACCGTGCCCGGCGCGCTGGAGGCCGGCCCGGTGCGGATGGACGTCGACCGGCACGTGGTGACCGTCGACGGCGCCAAGGTCGACCTGCCGCTCAAGGAGTTCGACCTGCTGGAGATGCTGCTGCGCAACGCCGGCCGGGTGCTCACCCGGATGCAGCTGATCGACCGGGTCTGGGGCGCCGACTACGTGGGCGACACCAAGACGCTGGACGTCCACGTCAAGCGGCTGCGCGCCAAGATCGAGCCGGACCCGGGTGCCCCGCGCTACCTGGTGACGGTCCGCGGCCTCGGGTACAAGTTCGAGCCGTAGACCGGCCCGCGCACGCGGAAGGGGCCCCTGCTCGGCAGGGGCCCCTTCGCGTCGCTGCGTGCGGTCAGTGCGCGCTCGGGCTGGGCGAACCGCTCACGCGGCCGGCCAACGGCGTGGTCGACGCGGAGGCGCCGGCCGAGGCCGAGGCGGACGCGCCGGCCGACGGCGAGGTTGAGGCACCGGGGGAGGCGGACGCGGAGGCGGCGGGGGAGCCCGACGCGGAGGCCGAGGGGGAGGCCGCGGCGGACGGCTTCGCCGCCTCCTCGGCCGGGCCGTAGCCGGCGTAGTAGCCGACGGCCGGCTGGACGTACGCCGGCGCGGTGACCTTGCCGGCGTCGCCGAAGCCGAACGAGGTCTCGGCGTTGCCGCCGACGGTCACCTTGGTGCCGGTCACCCGGGCGGACGGCTGGCCGTCGCCGCCGAGCAGCACCGCGCCGCCGGCCGGGATGACGACCTCGGAGAGGGCGCCGCCCTTGTCGTCGGTGAAGGTCGCGGCGGTCGTGCCGACCAGGAGCGACTTCAGCGAGTGCGGGACGCTGTCGGTGTTGCTGATGTTGACCGTGACGGCCAGCGGGCCCTCGTACTCGGCCGCCGCGGTCGCCGGGGCGACCACCACGATGTTGTTCAGGCGGAGGTCGTTGCCGATCGAGGTCGCCGCGTTGTCCGGCTTGATCTCCAGCGTGTCCGCGGTGTTGCCCGCCGCGCAGGCGGACAGCGGGACGATCGCGGCGAGGACGAGGGCGGCGATGGCGCCGCGTCGAAGGCTCCGGCTCACGGCGGCGACTTCTCCTTGGGTGTCGATCAGTGATGATCACCGTTTCGGTGGTCACCCTCAGACTACTGACCCTTACTTATCCCGTTCTCACGGGGTGGCCCCGTGTCGCGATCGGATCACGAACGGCCCCGCCGTGGCGTCCTGGGTAAAAACTCAAGATCCAATCATGGTTGCGGGAGTGTTGACCAGAGGTTTCGCGAACCCGGCACACCGCCTCCCACCTGCGGTAAGCCCCTGTCGAACACCGGTCGCAGCATGCCATGGGGGTGCTTGTCAAGCCCTGAGACCCGCCCTGACCTGCGAAAACGCCCTTCGGGTGCGCTCGAAACCGTGTTATTCTGGTAAGCCACGGAAGGGGTCCTGTCACATGACGTTCAAGGTTGGCGACACGGTGGTCTACCCCCATCACGGGGCAGCGCTGATCGAGGCCATCGAAACCCGCCAGATCAAAGGTGTGGACAAGACCTACCTGGTGCTGAAGGTGCAGCAGGGAGATCTGACGCTGCGCGTACCCGCCGAGAACGCCGAGTTCGTCGGCGTCCGGGATGTGGTCGGCCAGGAGGGTCTGGACCGCGTGTTCGAGGTGCTGCGTGCACCGTACACCGAAGAGCCCACCAACTGGTCCCGCCGCTACAAGGCGAACCTCGAGAAGCTCGCTTCGGGTGATGTCATCAAGGTCGCCGAGGTCGTCCGCGACCTGTGGCGTCGGGAGCGCGAGCGCGGCCTGTCGGCCGGCGAGAAGCGCATGCTGGCCAAGGCGCGCCAGATCCTGGTCAGCGAGCTCGCGCTCGCCGAGAACACCAACGAGGACAAGGCGGAGACGCTGCTCGACGAGGTCCTCGCCTCCTGACACGCCCTCACCGGCGCGTATGACGCGGCGCCCGGCGGTGCACCTGCACCTCGGGCGCTTCGGCATGCCCGCCGGAGGGGTCCTCGGCATGCCGTCGGCCGTCGGTGCGCCGCCGGCAGGGCGGAAGCACCGGTCGCGTTCCGCCGGAGGCCGGCGGGTCCACTAACGTGCAGTCCGGAAGGGGGCCGTCCCGCGCGCTCGATGCGTTCGGCAGGGCCATACCCATCGCGACCGAGGAGCGAAACCTGAACGCCACAGCACAGCTCGCCGCGGCCGTCGTTCCGGCCGCCGGGCGCGGGGAGCGACTGGGCCCCGGCGCACCAAAGGCCCTGCGCGAGCTCGGCGGGGTGCCGCTGCTGGTGCACGCCGTCCGGGCGCTCGCGCGCAGCCGCGCGGTCGGCCTGGTGGTGGTCGCCGCACCGCCGCAGGGCGTCGCCGAGGTCGCCGCGCTGCTGGACAGCCACGGCCTGGACGGCAAGGACGTCACGGTGGTGGCCGGCGGCGCGACCCGGCAGGAGTCCGTGCGCCTCGGCCTGGCCGCGATCCCGGCGGAGACCGAGGTGGTGCTGGTGCACGACGCGGCCCGTCCGCTGGTCCCGGTCGAGGTGGTGGACGCGGTCGCCGCGGCCGTCCGGGCCGGCGCCGAGGCCGTGGTGCCCGCGGTGCCGCTGGCCGACACCGTGAAGCGGGTCGAGCCGCAGCCCGCCGGTGCCCCCGAGCCGGTGCTGGAGACCCCCGACCGCTCCACCCTGCGCGCCGTGCAGACCCCGCAGGGGTTCCGCCGGGCCGCGCTGGCCGAGGCGCACGAGAAGGCGCTCGACGGCGAGGCGCAGGTCACCGACGACGCCGGGCTGATCGAGCACTTCGGCGGCCGGGTGGTCGTGGTGCCCGGCCACGAGGAGGCGTTCAAGGTCACCCGCCCGCTGGACCTCGTGCTCGCCGAGGCCGTACTCGCCCGCAGGAGGGCCACCGATGGCTACTGATCCCACCCGTCCGGTCGTTCCGCTGGTCGGCATCGGCACCGACGTCCACGCCTTCGAGGCCGGCCGCCCGCTGCGGGTCGCCGGGCTGGAGTGGGCGGACTCCGAGTTCGGCCTGGCCGGGCACTCCGACGCGGACGTGGCGGCGCACGCCGCCTGCGACGCGCTGTTCTCGGCGGCCGGCCTGGGCGACCTGGGCGCGCACTTCGGCACCGACCGGCCCGAGTGGGCCGGCGCGGCCGGCGTGGCGCTGCTCGCCGAGGCGGCCCGGATCGTCCGCGCGGCCGGGTTCGAGATCGGCAACGTCGCGATCCAGGTGATCGGCGTCCGCCCGAAGATCGGCAAGCGCCGGGACGAGGCCCAGCGCGCGCTCTCCGAGGCGGTCGGCGCCCGGGTCTCGGTCTCCGGGACCACCACCGACGGCCTCGGCCTCACCGGCCGCGCCGAGGGACTCGCCGCGATCGCCACGGCGCTGGTCTACGAGGTCTCCCCGGCCTAGCCTGGCTGCTGACGGGCGATCAGCCGGATCCCCTCCGAGGAGGCGTCGTGGGCGTGGAACTCTCCGACCGGGCACGGTCGCTGCTGGACGACAAGAGCTTCGCCGTGGTGGCGACGGTGCAGCCGGACGGCAGCCCGCAGGCGTCCGTCGTCTGGGTGAAGCGGGACGGCGACGACATCCTGTTCTCCACCCTGGAGGGGCGCCGCAAGCACCTCAACATGGTCCGCGACCCGCGGGTCAGCCTAGTGATCAACCCGCCGGACCACCCGTACCACTACTTCGAGGCGCGCGGCGAGGTCACCATGGTCCGGACCGGCGGGCGGGAGCTGATCGACGAGCTCTCCCGCAAGTACCGGCACGGCAAGGACTACGAGGCGGACGGCCCCGAGGACGTGCGGGTGGTGGTCCGGCTGTCGCCCCGGAAGATCGTCGGGAACATCTGACCCTCCCGTAGGTGACGCGTACCGGGAAAGGGTGGCGGGGCATGCCCCGTCGCCCACTACCCTTGAGGCTGTGAGCCTTCGTCTGTACGACACCATGACCCGCCAGGTACGCGACTTCGTCCCGCTCGTGCCGGGCTGTGTCTCGATCTACCTGTGCGGTGCCACCGTGCAGTCGCCGCCGCACATCGGGCACATCCGGTCGTACCTCAACTTCGACGTGATGCGCCGCTGGTTCGGCTACCGCGGGTACCGGGTCAGCTTCGTGCGCAACGTCACCGACATCGACGACAAGGTGATCGCCAAGGGGCTGGAGTCCGGCACCCCCTGGTACGAGATCGCCTACGCCAACGAGCGCGCCTTCAACGAGGGGTACAACGCGCTCGGCTGCCTGCCGCCCTCGGTCGAGCCGCGGGCCACCGGCCACGTGCCGGAGATGATCGAGATGATGCGCGGGCTGATCGAGCGCGGCCACGCGTACGCCGTCGAGGGCAACGTGTACTTCGCGGTCACCACCTTCGCGGAGTACCTGGCGCTGTCCAACCAGGAGCTGGACAACCTGCGCCAGCCGTCCGGCGAGGGCGAGACCGGCAAGCGCGACCCGCGCGACTTCGCGATGTGGAAGGCGGCCAAGCCGGGCGAGCCGAGCTGGGAGACCCCGTGGGGCCGCGGCCGTCCGGGCTGGCACCTGGAGTGCTCGGCGATGGCGCACAAGTACCTCGGCACCGGGTTCGACATCCACGGCGGCGGCCTGGACCTGATCTTCCCGCACCACGAGAACGAGATCGCCCAGTCCCGGGCGTTCGGCGACGAGTTCGCCAACTTCTGGGTGCACAACGCCTGGGTGACCCTGGCCGGCGAGAAGATGTCCAAGTCGCTCGGCAACTCGGTGCTGGTCTCCGAGATGGTGCAGCGCTGGCGCCCGATCGTGCTGCGCTACTACCTGGCCGGCCCGCACTACCGCTCGATGATCGAGTACAGCGAGGAGGCGCTCCGCGAGGCGGACACCTCCTTCGCCCGGATCGAGGGCTTCATCGAGCGTGCCGTCGAGCGCTGCGGCCCGGTCGACCCGGCGCCCGAGGTGCCGCTGGCCTTCGCCGAGGCGATGGACGACGACCTGGGCGTCCCGCAGGCGCTGGCCGTGCTGCACACCGCCGTCCGCCAGGGCAACAGCGCCCTGACCGCGGACGACAAGGAGAGCGCGGTCGAGCGGCTGGCCGAGGTCCGGGCGATGCTCGGCGTGCTCGGCCTCGACCCGCTGGACGAGCAGTGGGCCGGCACCGAGCGCGGCGACGACCTGCACGGCGTGGTGGACGCCCTGGTCCGGCTGGTGCTCGACCAGCGGCAGGCGGCCCGGTCCCGCAAGGACTTCGCCACCGCCGACGCCATCCGCGACCAGCTCGGCGAGGCCGGGCTGGCGATCGAGGACACCCCGTCCGGCCCCCGCTGGACGATCGACAAGTAGCCCTTCCGGGCGTGACCAGTAGCCCCTAGGGGCGCGGACGGGCCGTACCCTCGACAAGAGGGACGGCCCGCCCGCACGACGCAGACGACGTAGAAGACAGGAAGTACAGCCATGGCCGGCAACAGCCAGCGCAGGAACCGCCGCAACCCCGGATCGAAGAAGGGCGCGAGTGTCGGTACCGGCGGCCACAGCCGGAAGGCGCTCCAGGGCAAGGGCCCGACCCCTCCCGGCGCCGAGCGCAAGGGCCACCCCAAGCAGCGCGCCGCCAACGCCGCGCTCAAGCGCGAGCGGGACGCCAAGTCGCGGGCCGGCATGCGCCGGTCCGGTGCCGGCTCGCGCAGCGGCCGCGGCGGTGCGGGCGCGGCCGAGCTGGTCTTCGGCCGCAACTCGGTGGTCGAGGCGCTGCAGGGCGGCGTGCCCGCCAACACGCTGTACGTCCAGCAGTTCATCGACACCGACGACCGGGTCCGCGAGGCCTACCAGCTCGCCAACGAGCGCGGTGTCGCCCTGATGGAGGCCCCCCGCGCCCAGCTCGACCAGATGACCGGCGGGCTCAACCACCAGGGCCTGGTGCTCCAGGTCCCGCCGTACGAGTACGCCCACCCGGACGACCTGCTGGCCGACGCCGCGGACGCCGGCCAGGACGCGCTGATCATGGCCCTGGACGGGGTCACCGACTCCCGCAACCTCGGCGCCGTGGTCCGCTCCGCCGCCGCCTTCGGCGCACACGGCGTGGTCATCCCCGAGCGCCGCGCGGCCGGCATGACCGCCGGTGCCTGGAAGACCTCCTCCGGCGCCGCCGCCCGGCTGCCCGTGGCCCGCGCCACCAACCTCACCCGCGCCCTGGAGGCCTACCAGAAGGCCGGCCTGATGGTGGTCGGCCTGGCCGCCGACGGCGAGGCCGAGATCGGCGACCTGGAGCTGCTCACCGGCCCGGTGGTGATCGTGGCCGGCTCCGAGGGCAAGGGCCTGTCCCGACTGGTCGCCGAGACCTGCGACATGCGGGTGCGGATCCCGATGCCGGGTCAGACCGAGTCGCTGAACGCCGGTGTGGCCGCCGGCATCGTGCTGTACGAGGCCGCCCGGCTCCGGGCCAAGCGCGGCTGACCGTTTCTGCACACGGAGTTCGAGCGAACCGATCGGGTCCTGTCGGGCCCGGTCGGTTTTCTCATGATCACTTCAAGCTGTCGCCCGATATCCACCCGGGAGAGTGTCCTCCGGGCCCGTCACCCGGTTAGAGGGGTGTGGACACCAGAACACCTCGGCGCCCGGGCGGCCCTGTGGGGATCCCCTCGGGGATAGACGACGGCCCCGGCCTCAACACTGTGAAGGTGCCGTCCGACCCGGCGAAGCTCAGCAGCACCCAGGCCAGCTTCCGGGTCCGGCTCTCGGCCCCGGTGGCCCCGCTGATCGACACCCCGGCGGGCGCCGCCTTCGGCGACCCGTACGGCATGCAGAGCCTCGGCGGACGGCCGCTGGTCACCCCGCAGGTCGTCGTCCCGGCGTCCTCGGTGGCGCTGGCCGGCGTCGGCGCGGCCGGTGTCGTCGTCGCGGGCTCGTCGGCGGCGCCGCGGCGCAAGGCGCGGGTCGTCACCACCTGGAGCGGACAGGCAACCGCCGGCGACCTGGCCGCCACCGGGCTGCTGGACGCCGTCCGGCTCAACACCGTGCCGGCCCCGGCGCAGGCGCCGCCCGGCATCGAGGACACCCAGCCGCTGCACGCGGTGCCCCGGCAGGCCTCGCCGCCGGCCGGTGCCGAGGCCCCCGTGGTCGGCGTCCCCGAGGTGCTGGACCAGGCCGTCCGGGTCGGCGCGAACCGTGCCTGGGCACCCGACGGCGAGCTGCCCGAGGTGCCGTCGATGGCCGGCGACTCCTCCAAGCACGCCTGGTACCCGGGCCGCCGGGTCGACCTCGGCCTGGTCCTGCTGCCGCTGCGGATCGTGCTCGGCGGGCTCTCCGTCTACGCCGGTTTCAGCAAGCTCTGCGACCCGGTGTACTTCGACGGCGGCGAGCGCGGCTCGATGATGCGCTGGCTGTCCTCGCTGCACCCGTGGAAGGTCGCCCAGCCACTGCTGGACTTCGCGATGGCGCACCCGGTCGGCTCCGGCCTGGCGGTGGCGTTCATCGAGATCGTGGTGGGCGTGCTGTCCATCCTCGGCCTGTGGCAGCGGGCCGCGGCGGGCATCGCGATGGCGCTCTCCGCGGCGCTGCTCTTCACCGTCGGCTGGAAGGCCGTCCCGGTCTACGACACCCCGGACCTGATCTTCCTCGCCGCGTGGAGCCCGCTGCTGATCGCCGGCGCGCCGTTCGGCTCGCTGGACGGGCGGATCGCCCTGGAGGCCTGGCGCCGGTGCGGCCCCGGGAACCCGGGCGGGGTCCGGCGGCGGATGGTCCGGCGCCGGTCGGTGGTCACCGCGGTCGTGGTCGGCCTCACCCTGCTGACCGGCTCGATGCTCGGCGCGGCCGTCCGGACCGGGAACACCCGGACCCCGGTGCGCCCGCCCACCGACTTCGGTTCGCCGATGTGGCCCGGCAACGGCCCGGCCTCGCCGTCCCCCACGCCCACCCCGACCCCGACCCCGTCCAAGGCTCCGGCCTCGCCCACGCCGTCCCCCGGGGCGAGCAAGAGCGGCGGCGCCAGCACCAAGCCGAAGCCCGGCACCAGCCCCAGCAGCACCGGCCGCCAGCCCAGCGGCGGGACCACCGGGGGCACCTCCACCGGCCACACCGGCACCGGCGGCGGCTCCTCCACCCCGCGCTCCACCCCGACCGGCGGGGGCGGCGGCCTGATCGGCGGCGTCCTCGGCAGCCGGCCGCCGCTGCTCGGGCTCAGCCAGAGCGAGGGCGCCTGACGACGGGGCCTGACGGCGGCCTGACGGCCTGACGACGGGGCCGAGCGACGGCGCCCGAGCGCGTACGAGGGGCGGGGGGGGGGGGGGGGGGGGGGGGGGGCCCCCGCGGGGGGGGCGGGGGCCCCCCCCCCCCCCCCCGGCCGCGGCCCCCCGCCCCCCGCCGGCGGGGGGGGGGGCGCGCCGCCGCCGCGGCGGGCGGGGGGGGCGGGGCCCCCGCCGGGCCCCCCCCCCGCCCCTCTGCTGTCGTACGGCTCTCCCGCCCGGCCTACTGGGCCTGCTCCGCCGTTCCGTCAGTTCTGGGCGGCGGCCAGCTCCTTGGCGGCCTCGGTGAGGTCCTTCGCAGTGTCGATCGCCCGCCAGTAGACGCCCTGCGGCAGCTGGTACCCGGCCAGCCGGCGGCTGCGGGCGAGCTGCGGGAAGGTGGTCCGCTCGTGGTCGCCGACGTCCGGCAGCAGCTCGCGGAAGCCGGGCCCGAAGACGTACAGGCCGGCGTTGATCAGGAACGGCGAGGGCGGCGCCTCGATGAAGTCCAGCACGTTGCCGAACTGGTCGGTCTCCACCGCGCCCCACGGGATCCGCGGCCGGGCCAGCGCCAGGGTGGCGATCGCACCGCGCTCGTGGTGGAAGGAGGCCATGTCCCGCAGGCTGAAGCGGGTCCAGATGTCGCCGTTGGTGGCGTACCAGGGCTCGTCGGGGCGGGGCAGCGCGCCGGAGGCGTACTTCAGCCCGCCGCCGCGGCCCAGCGGCTCGCCCTCGACCACCGTGGTGACCTTCAGCGGCAGGTCGGCGTGGTCCAGCCACTCCTGGAGCACCTCGGCGAGGTGGCCGCACGAGATCACCGCGTCGGTGACGCCCTCGGCGGCCAGCCAGGCCAGCTGGTGGCCGATGATCGGGGTGCCCGTGCCGGGGATCTCCACCAGCGGCTTCGGGCGGTCGTCGGTGTACGGGCGGAGCCGCGAGCCCTGGCCGCCAGCCAGGATCACGGCCTGGGTGACGGCGGGCGCCGCGGTGATGGTGGGTCGGGTGGAGTCAGCGGTCATGCGGACACAATAGGGTCCGCGTCGCCGCGGACCCCGTCATGACCCTTGACCCGCCGCCACCCCTGATCCGTCACGACCCCGAACCGTCACGACCCCGAACCGTCACGACCCCGAACCGTCACGACCCCCGACCGGGGAGTCCCGGCCGGGGAGCCCGGCCGTCAGCCCACCACGCCCGCGGCGAACGAGCCGTCGCACACCGGGCGGGCGAAGGAGCGGGCCCGCTGCGCGTCGCCCTGGTACTTGCGGACGGCGGCCCGGCCGAGCTCCGAGGAGAGCTGGCTGCAGTACGGCGCCAGCGACGGCTTCTCGCGCATGGTGCGCTCCAGCAGGTCGAGCGCGGTGCCCGGGTTGTGGTTCTTCAGCTCCTCCATCAGGTCGACGCGGAGCGCGTCCTGCGGGGCGAGGCCCTGGGTGCCGGGAGCGGTGGAGGTCCGGCCGATGCTGCCGTCGCCGCTGGAGGCCGCGACCACCTGCTGGTCCAGCCCGGTCGGCGGGGCCCAGGGGACGCGGGTGACGGCGAGCGTGCCGGTGGTCACCAGGATCACCGGCAGGGTGAGGGCAAACGTCTGGCCGATACGGCGCACGAGCTGTTTCACGCACAGGAGCGTAGCGTTGGGTGGCGCCGCATGAGCACTCCGTTACACCATCGGGTGATCGGTGTCCCGATTTGTTCCGCCGCCCGGTTGACCGGGGGCGTACAGACGGATGAGCCCCCGCCGGACCGCCGTCCGGCAGGGGCTCGAAACCCGCGGGTACTGACCGGGGGTCAGTTGCTCAGGCGCTCGCCCGAGGTGGTGGAGAAGACGTGCGGCTCGCCGCCGGCCGGGACCACGTTGATGGTCTCGCCCTTCTGCGGGATCTGCCGGCCGTGCACGCGCACGACGATGTCCTTGTCCTCGCCGCTCACCTTGGTGGTGCCGTAGACGAAGCCGTCCGCGCCGAGCTCCTCGACGACGTTCACGGTGACCGCGACGCCCTCGATGCCACCGGCCGGGACGATCTCGAAGTGCTCCGGACGGATACCGACGGTCACCGACTTGTCGGAGCCGGCCTTGGCCAGGTCCTCGCGCGAGATGTTGATGACCGAGCCACCGAACTTCACGCCGCCGTCGACCAGCGGAACGTCGACCAGGTTCATCGCCGGGGAGCCGATGAAGCCGGCCACGAACAGGTTCGCCGGGCGGTCGTACATGTTGCGCGGGGTGTCGACCTGCTGCAGCAGACCGTCCTTGAGGACCGCGACGCGGTCACCCATGGTCATGGCCTCGGTCTGGTCGTGGGTGACGTAGACCGTGGTGATGCCCAGGCGGCGCTGCAGGCCGGCGATCTGGGTACGGGTGGAGACGCGGAGCTTGGCGTCCAGGTTGGACAGCGGCTCGTCCATCAGGAAGACCTGCGGCTGGCGCACGATCGCGCGGCCCATCGCGACACGCTGGCGCTGACCACCGGAGAGCGCCTTCGGCTTGCGGTCCAGGTAGTCGGTCAGGTCGAGGATCTTCGCGGCCTCTTCGACCTTGGTGCGGATCTCGGCCTTGTTGACGCCGGCGATCTTGAGGGCGAAGCCCATGTTCTCCGCGACGGTCATGTGCGGGTAGAGCGCGTAGTTCTGGAACACCATCGCGATGTCCCGGTCCTTCGGCGGCAGGTGGGTGACGTCGCGGTCGCCGATGCGGATCGCACCGCCGTTCACGTCCTCCAGACCGGCCAGCATGCGGAGGCTGGTCGACTTGCCACAGCCGGAGGGGCCGACCAGCACGAGGAACTCGCCGTCCTCGATGTGCAGGTCCAGCGCGTCCACGGACGGCTTGGTGGCGCCCGGGTAGATGCGGGTCGCCTTGTCGTACGTCACGGAAGCCATGACTGATCTCCTTCACCGGCAGGAACGTGCCGGACGATCCGAGTAAAGGTTGGATTGTTGTTCGGCCGGTCCCTCGCCTGGTGGTCTGAACCACCGGCCCGGGCCGACTCCTCGCGACGCTACCTGTCCGTTCATCTGTTTGTCAGCCCTCGCCGGTGGCCGAATTCGGCATCGGTCCGATCACAACCGGGACACATCCCCCCGAACCACCCCCGCCCCGCCGCCGCTGATATCCGCCGCCACCGCCCGCGCCCGGCCCGGTACACTGCCCACTGGTACCGCCGTGGTCCGCCGCGGACGGTCACCGTGCCTCCTTAGCTCAGCTGGCCAGAGCACCGCTCTTGTAAAGCGGGGGTCGTCGGTTCGAACCCGACAGGGGGCTCCGCGCCAGACATGCCGAAAGGGCCAGCTCACGAGGGTGATCCTCGAAAGCTGGCCCTTCGTCGTTTCTCGGGCGGTCAGTAGCTGGGGAAGGTGAGTGCCAGTTGGTGCCAGACCGGGTCCTGGGCGAGGGCGGTGAGTTGGGCGCCGTCGAGGAGCGGGGAGTTGGGGTAGGGATCGCGGCGCTTGTCGCCGGGGCCGGGGATGTTGCCGGCGCTGGCGGTGATGAAGGTGCCGTCGGGGCGGCGCAGTTCGGCGCGCCAGTCCTGGAGGTCGCCGACGGTCGGGAGGTAGACGGTGAGTTGGCTGCCGTCGGGGAGGGCGGTGACCGTGCAGTCGGGGATGGGGCAGGGGTCCGCCGTCCGTGGCGCGGCGCGGGCGATCTCGATGCGGACCGAGCCGGTGCGGCTGCCGTCGGTGACGGTGTAGGCGGCGGCGATCCGGTAGGCGCCGGGCAGGCCCTTCGGCGGGGGGCCGGCCGTCCAGGGCAGGCTGAGTCGCAGCGTGCCGGGCAGCTTGGACCGGAGCAGGTCGAGGGCCTGGTCGGCGGTGGCCGGCGTGGCGGTGGGTGACGGGGAAGAGGTGGCGGGGGCCGGGGCGGAGGTGCTGTGGGCGGCGGGCGGTGCGGGGGTGGGGGTGGTGGCGCCGCCGGGGGCGAGGGCGATGCCCGTGGTGCAGGCCAGGGCGACCGCGCCGGCCGCGGTGACGGTGCGGGTCAGGGTGCGCAGCCGCCGGCTGCGCCGCCCGCGGCGGAGCAGTTCGGCGACCGGGACGGGGCCGACGGGTCCGACGGAGCCGACGGAGCCGAGGGGGCCGGGGGCGTCGGTGGTGGTGCGGCGGTCCGCCAGGTCGTGCAGGGCGTGGGCGATCCGCTCGTCGTCCTCGGTCACGGGGTGGCCTCCTGGTTCTGCAGCAGGGCGGTGCGCAGCCGGGCCATCGCCCGGGCGTTCTGGCTCTTGACGGTGCCGATCGAGCAGCCGAGTGCGGCGGCGGTGTCCTTCTCGGAGAGGTCCTCGACGTGGCGCAGGACGACGACGGCGCGTTGGCGGTCGGGCAGGGCGCGCAGGGCGCGGTGCAGTTCGTCGAGCGGGTCGAGGCGGTGGCCGTCGGCGTGCGGGTCGGCGGATTCGGGCGGGTCGGCGGCGAGGAGTTCGCGCCGTCGTCGGCGCCACCAGCTGACGTGGCCGTTGACGAGCATCCGCCGCAGGTAGGCGTGCGGGTCGTCGGTGGCGGCGCGGCGCCAGCGGACGTACAGCTTGACCAGGCAGTCCTGGAGCAGTTCCTCGGCGCGGTGCCGGTCGCCGGTGATCAGGGTCGCGGTGCGCAGGTGCCGGTACCAGGCGGCTTCGACGAATGCCGCGTAGGCGGCGTCCTCGGTTTCTCGACTCACGACGCTCTCACGCGCGAGGCGGGGTGAAAGGTTGTCAGGGTGGCCGAGGGGTTTTCGCGCGGGTCAGATGGTGTCCGGGTGGCCGCCGGCCGCGGTGGTGGCGGCCGGTGCGGTGGCGGTGGGGGCGGGCGTGCGGCGGAGCAGTTCGGCGGTGACGAAGGCGGTGACCGAGGCGACGATGATCAGGGGCGTCTCGGGGACGGACTGGCTGCCAAGCAGGACGGCCGCCAGCACGGTGCTGGTGAGGGGCAGGCGGGTGACGGCGGCGCCGGACGCGGCGAGCCCGGTGGCCAGGCCGGCGGCGGTGCCGTAGCCGGGCAGGGCGCCGCAGGCGATGCCGAGCGCCGCACCGATCAGGATCGCCGGGAAGATCGGGCCACCGCGCAGGCTGCCCAGGGCGATGCCCCAGCCGAGGCCCTTGAAGACGACCAGGGCGATCAGGGCCCCGATCGGCCAGGCCTGCGGGTCGGATGCCAGCGTCCCGAGGGTGATCTGGCCGGACAGGGCGGCCTCTTCCGGTGACCGTCCGGTGGTCAGCGCGTACGCGCTGATGCAGACGCCGACCAGGACCGCGCTGGCCACGGTGCGGACGGCCGTGTGCCGGGAGGTGAGGCCCGCCACCCGGTGGCCGAGTGTCTGTCCGGCCACGAGTACCACCGCGATCAGGGCGGCGGCCGGAATGCCCCACAGGAAGTCGCCGGCGTCCGGGGTGAGGGCCTTGGGCACCCCGGGCAGGGACAGCGCGCCGATCGACAGGCCGGTCCAGTTCCCGAAGCCGGTGAAGACCAGCGCGCCGACGCCCGCGGACAGCAGGCAGGGCAGGAGCAGCAGGGTCAGCTGCGGGCCGCCCAGCCCGGCCGCTTCGATCATCATCACGGCCGCGACCATCGGGCTGCCGAAGATGGTGGAGATCGCCGCGGTGGAGCCGGCCGCGCCGAGCATCGGCCCGACCCGGGGGTTGGCCGCGCGCTTCGCCCGGCTGACCGAGAGCAGGGCCAGGCCGCTGCCCATCGCCATCAGCGGCGCCTCGGGGCCGAGCACGACGCCGAGCGGCAGGCCGGCGAGTGCGGCGAGGAGGACGGAGGGCACCGCGATCGGCGGGGTGGGAGGTCCGCCCAGGCCCTGGACCGGGACGTGTCCGCCGTGCCCCGGCATCTTGATGATCACCGGGGCGATCAGCAGGCCGGCCAGCAGCAGGGAGGGCAGCGGCCACCACCAGGGGGGCTCGGTGTAGTCGAGCTGCTGGGGGAGCGTCTCCCACACCCAGTGCTGGAGCTCGTGCTCCAGGCTGACGAAGCCGAACGCCGCGAGCGAGACCGGGACGCCGACCAGGGCGGAGACCAGCAGCAGGCGGGCGTACCCGGAGCTCATCAGCATGGCGCGCAGCCCGGGGGGCTTGCCGGCGTCCTGCTGAGGCATCTGCGCTCCCTGCGGCTGGGGGACGGTCGTCCTTCCGACCCTCCGTGCCGCGGGGCGGGGCGGGCCAGCGGAGCTGCGCCGAACGGGCGAGCGGCCGTACCGTGGACGAGGGGGCCACCGAGAGGAGGCCGCGATGCCCGGTTCGATGACCATCGGCCACACCGACGCGCTTGTGATGCTCAGCCACGCGGACGCGGAACGGCTGGCGACGACGCTGCGGGAGATGTCCCGCCTCATGGGGAGGCAGCCGGCCGACGTCCGGCTCTCCGACGCGCAGATCGGCGCGCTGAGCGGGGGCAAGGCCGATCGGGACGAGCTCGCCGCGTGGTCCTGGCAGCTCGCCGAGTATCTGCGCCAGCACCTCTGACCCTGTCGGCGCCGCCGGGTAGGTTGGCGGGCATGGACCGTTCCGGCCTCGCCGACCTGACCTGGGTGACCGTGGGCACGCCGCTGCCCAGCGGGCCGATGAGGTTCGGGGTGACCGATCGCGGGGTGGCCGCGGCCACGTACACCGCGGACGGCCTGGGCGGGCTGCCGGCCGGCGGCCCGCCGTGCTCCGACGGGCGGCGCGCGGAGCTGGTGACCGAGCGGGTCACCGCCTACTTCACGGCCCGCCGGCGCACCCTCGACCTGCCGTTGGACTGGCGGCTCAGCTCCGGCCCGCACCGTGCGGTGCTGCAGCGCCTGCAGGCCGACGTGGGCTGGGGCCGGACCATCACGTACGGCGAACTGGCCTCCCTCAGCGGGGTGTTCGAGGAGCTGACCGAACCCGGTGCGGCGGCCCGCACGGTCGGGCAGATGATGGGCGCCAACCCGCTGTCCCTGCTGGTCCCCTGCCACCGGGTGGTGGCGGCGGACGGCCTGGGCGGCTTCGGCGCGGGCTGGCGCGAGGGCCCGGAGGTCAAGCGCTGGCTGCTCACCCTGGAGGGGGTGCTGCAGCCGACGCTCGACTGGGACGGGCCGGAGGTCTAGGCCGGCTCCTTCCGGTTCACGCCGGCCGGCGCGTCGCTCAGGCGGGTTCGAGTTCGGCGGTACGGGTGGCCAGCGGCGCGGTGGCCCGGTGAGGGAGGACGGGCTGCGCGGTGGCCAGTGGCGCGGTGGCCCGGTGGGGGAGGACGGGCTGCGCGGTGGCGACGAGGGTGTAGTCGCGGAGCACGAGCTCGGCGGTGGGCAGCAGCCGGGGGGTGCCGCCGAGGGCGAGTTCGACCGCGGCCCACGGCAGGTTGAGGCCGCACAGCCGCAGCTGGTGCAGGCCGCCGGAGGGGCGGGTGTTGACGTCGAGGACCACCGGGCGGCCGTCCGCGTCGTGGCGGAACTGCACGTTGGACAGGTAGCCGACGCCGAACTCCTCGACCAGGCGGCGGGCCGGCTCCAGGTAGACCGGGTCGACGGTGAAGCCGCGGCGGCGGCCGCTCTTGGTCCGGCCGAGGGCGGTGAGCAGCGGGCCTTCGGGGGAGGTCAGGCAGTCCACCGAGACCTCGGGGCCGCGCAGGTAGGGCATGACCAGCAGGTCGGCGGGTTCCTCGGCGGCGTCCAGCGCGGCGACCACCTGGTCGAGTTGGACGCTGGCGTCGACGAAGCCGGCCAGTCGGCGGAGGCTGAACGGCTCGCGGGTGAGCATCCGGAAGCCTTCGCCGCCGGCGCCGTTGGCGGGCTTCAGGCAGGCCTGGCCGCCGGTCGCCTCGATCTCGCCGACCGCCGCGAGCAGCTCGTCGGCGGTGCGGACGTGCCGCCACAGCGGGGTGGGCAGGCCGATCGCGTCCATCGCTGCGTAGCCGTCGGCCTTGCTCTCGAACACCGCGATGGCGGCGGCGCTCGGGCAGACCAGGGCGGTGCCGATTTCCTCGAATTCGAGGCGGTGCAGCGAAATGGCGAGCTGGTTGAGCCGGGGCAGGAAGACGTCTATTCGGTTGCGGGCACAGAATTCCAGGGCGAATTCCAGGTAGGCCTCTGGAGAGAGGCCGTCGGGTTCGAGCGCGCCGAAATCCGCGGCGGCCAGCACCGGCGAATCGGGATCGACGTGTGTCGCGTACACCTCGACCTGCTGCGGAGCGCTCCTGAGCAGGTCGATGAAGAAGACGTTCTCGGCGTAGGTGCGGTTGAGCCAGACGCGAACAGGGGCGCTCACGGAATTCTCCCTGAAAAAGGGCGTGATGGTGGAGAGGGCGCAGTCGGGCCACCGGATTCGGCCATCGCATCCGCCGCGCTCTATGAGGTGGCACCTTAGCGCCCGTGGCGGGCCCGGAGAACGGGGGGTGGGTACCGTTTCGGCACCGGGTCGCCCCGGCCGGGCCCGCGGCCCGGGCGGAACCGTCGGTCGGGTCGATGGCTGTCTTCAACTCCCTTGTCCGGCAGTGGAGTTGGCGGCATGTTGCGGGCCGGTTCCGGCGGGTGGGCGGACGTTGCGATTGGGTGAAATCTCGGCCGGGGGCGGGGAGCGGGCCCGGTGCGCGGGGTCGGGGGTGCGGAGCCCGGCCCCGGGGCGCCCCGGGGCGGCGGTCGAACGCCGATCGAACGGTGGTCGGGCTGGTGATCAGTCGTCCTCTTTGTCCACCCATATTGACCACTCGTTTGAGTGATTGCGGGAATACCTGAATGGCCGTCAGCATGGCTGGTGCAGAGTGTCAACGCGGCCAGCGTGCGGAGGGGTTCCCATATGTCGACCGAGACCAGCATCGGTATTCCCGGCCAGGCGGGGCCGATGGAGGGCGGCTCGCAGACCAGCCTCAGCGTAGCCGCCGCGAAGAATCTGGCGTCGACCACCAAGTCCGCTCCGCAGATGCAGGAGATCACCTCCCGCTGGCTGCTCCGGATGCTGCCCTGGGTCGAGGTCTCCGCCGGTACCTACCGGGTCAACCGCCGCCTGAGCTACGCCGTCGGCCGCGGCCGGGTGAGCTTCGTGCAGACCGGTTCGGACGTCCGGGTGCTCGCGCCGTCGCTGCGCGAGGTCCCGGTGCTCCGCGACTTCCCGGACGACGCGCTGCTGGAGGAGCTGGCCGGTCGGTTCACCGCGCGCCAGGTCGCCCCCGGAGAGGTGATCGTCGAGCAGGGTGCGGCGATCGACGAGGTCTTCCTGATCGCGCACGGCCGGGCCGACAAGGTCGGCACCGGGCGGTACGGCGACCCCACCGTGCTCGGCGTCTTCGCCGACGGCGACCACATCGGCGACGAGGCACTGACCGAGGCCGACGGCCGCTGGCCGTACAGCGTGCGGGCCGCCACCGCCGGCACCGTCATGGTGCTGCGCTGGCCCGACTTCCAGGAGCTGGTCGACCGCTCCGCGGCGCTCCGCGACCAGATCCTCGGCTTCATCGCCAACGCCCGCCGGCCGCAGGGCCGGAAGGGCGAGGCCGAGATCTCCCTGTCGGCTGGCCACGAGGGCGAGTTCGAGCTGCCCGCGACCTTCGTCGACTACGAGCTCAAGCCGCGCGAGTACGAGCTGAGCGTCGCGCAGACCGTGCTGCGGGTCCACACCCGGGTCGCCGACCTCTACAACCAGCCGATGAACCAGACCGAGCACCAGCTCCGACTGACCATCGAGGCGCTGCGCGAGCGCCAGGAGCACGAGGTGGTCAACAACCCCGAGTTCGGCCTGCTGGCCAACGCGGAGTACAGCCAGCGGATCTCGACCCACTCCGGCCCGCCCACCCCGGACGACATGGACGAGCTGCTCAGCCGTCGCCGGGGCACCAAGTTCTACCTGGCCCACCCGAGGGCGATCGCCGCCTTCCAGCGCGAGTGCAACAGCCGCGGCCTGTACCCGGCCACCGTCGAGCTGCACGGCCGCCAGGTCCCGGCCTGGCGCGGCGTCCCGGTGCTGACCTGCAACAAGATCCCGATCACCGCGCAGAACACCACCTCGATCCTCGCCATGCGTACCGGCGAGGACAAGCAGGGCGTGATCGGCCTCCACCAGACCGGGCTGCCGGACGAGTACGAGCCCGGGCTCTCGGTGCGGTTCATGGGGATCGACGAGAAGGCGGTCATCTCGTACCTGGTCAGCGCCTACTACTCCGCCGCGGTCCTCGTCCCCGACGCGATCGGCGTGCTGGAGAACGTCGACATCGCCGCACCGCGCAACTGACCGAGCGCCGAGTCCAGAGCACCGAGCACCACGTACTGAGCACCACGTACTGAGCACCACGTACCGAGCACCGAGCACCACCGCCAGGGGGGAAGCAAGATGGGGATCTTCACGCTGGAGCGTGACCACCGGGGCCGGCCGGACGGCCCCGGCGGACCCGAGAGGCCGGACGGCGAAGCGGTCGAGTCCGGGAGCGAGTCCGGCAGTCAGGAGGAGGGCGGGGACCAGGAGCTCGCGCGCGAGCTCCTGGTCCGGGCCCGGGCCGTGGTCGACCCGGCCCTGCGGGCGGCCGTCGAGTCGCTGCCCGAGTCGATGCGCCTGGTCTCCGGCTACCACTTCGGCTGGTGGGAGGCGGACGGTACGCCGAGCAACACCGGTTCCGGCAAGGCCTTCCGCCCGGCGATGGTGCTGGCCGCCGCCCGGGCGCTCGGCGGCCGGCCGGTCGAGGCGGTCCGGGCGGCCACCGCGGTCGAGCTGGTGCACAACTTCACCCTGCTGCACGACGACGTGATCGACCGGGACCAGACCCGTCGGCACCGGCCCACCGCCTGGCGGGTGTTCGGCACCACCGGCGCCATCCTGGTCGGCGACGCGATGCACTCGCTGGCACTGCGGGTGCTCGCCGAGGATCCGCACCCGGCCGCGGCCGACGCGGTCCGCCGGATCGCCGACTGCGTGGTGGAGCTGTGCGCCGGGCAGCAGGCCGACTGCGCCTTCGAACAGCGGGCGGACGTGTCGCTCGCCGAGTGCCTGGCGATGGCGGAGGCCAAGACCGGGGCCCTGCTCGGCTGCGCCAGCGCGCTCGGCGGGCTGTACGCGGGGGCGTCCACGGCGGCCGCGAACGCCCTGGACGCCTTCGGCCGGGAGATCGGTCTGGCCTTCCAGCTGATCGACGACCTGATCGGCATCTGGGGCGACCCGGCGGTCACCGGCAAGCCGGTCGGCGCGGATCTCGCCGCCCGGAAGAAGTCGCTGCCGGTGGTGTTCGCACTGCGCTCCGGCACCCCGGCCGGGGCCGAGCTGGCGGAGCTGTACGCGCACGAGCGCCCGCTGAGCGCGGAGGAGCTGCAGCGGGCCGCCGCCGCGGTGGAGGCGGCGGGCGGCCGCGAGTGGGCGCAGGGGGAGTCCTGCGACCGGATGGCGGCCGCCATCGCCCACCTCGCCGAGGCGGTTCCCGCCCCGGCGGCGGCCGACGAGCTGCTCGCCCTCGCCGAGCTGGTCACCCGCCGCTCCCACTGACGCCCTGCCGGCAGCCCTCCGGCAGCCCTCCGGCAGCCCTCCGGCAGCCCTCCGGCAGCCCTCCGGCAGAGCTCTGGGCCGTCGGTAGCCCTCCGCCCCGCAGGCGGGGCCCTCGGCGGCGCCAGGAGCCCTCTGCGGCGCCGCCGGTGCCCGGTCAGGCGGAGAGGATCTTCTGCTCCTTCTCCGGGTCGATGCCCAGCGGGTTGCCCACCACCAGGGAGGAGACCTCGCTGCGGCCGCCGGCCTCCAGCCAGGCCCAGGTGTCGCGGACGGTGTCGGCGAGCGGTCGGATCCGCAGGCCGGCCGCCGCGGCCTTGGAGCTGTCGGTGCGCCAGGTGCCGTACCACTCGGGGTCGGCGCCGGGGGTCCACAGCGGGAGTTCCAGCCAGGGGCCGACCTCGGCGGCGGTCAGGACGGTGTCCGGGGTCCACACCAGCTCGGCGTCGGAGCCGGTGGCGGCGACGCAGGCGCGCAGCAGTTCACCCATGCTGGTCGAGCCGATCGGCGCGGTGGTGACGTACCGGCCGGTGGCGCCCTGCTCCACCAGGTCGAGGCCGAAGGCGGCGAAGTCGCGGGCGTCGATCAGGCTCAGCTGCTGCTCCGGGTCGCCGGGGGCGAGCACCCTGCCCCCGCGGGCGATCCGGTCGAGCCACCAGGGGAGCCGTCCGACCGACTCGTGCGGGCCGATCAGCAGCCCGCAGTTGAGCAGCGAGGACTGCTCGCCGAAGTACTTGAGCACGGCACGCTCGCAGCCCGCCTTGAGCGCGTTGGCGGCGGGCTGGTCGGCCGGCAGGTCGGGGTCGCAGGGGTGGGTCGGGGAGCTCTCGTCCACCTGTTCGGCGGGCCAGTGGGCGAAGGCGTGGACGGAGGAGACGAAGCTGTAGTGGCCGACGTGCTCGCGGAGCAGCTCGGCCGCCCGGGCGACGTCGTGCGGCTGCTGGCCGGAGGTGTCGACGACGGCGTCCCAGCGGCGGCCGTCGACCAGCCGGGCCAGGTCGGCGGCGTCGGTGCGGTCGCCGTGGACGGCTTCGACGCCGGGCAGGTCGGTGCGGCTGACCCCGCGGTTGAAGGTGGTGACGTGGTGTCCGCGGACGAGGGCCGCTTCGGCGTAGGCGCGGCCGAGGAACTTCGAGCCGCCGAGTATCAGGAGGTCCATGCACTCAGCCTCTCCGCCGGAGACCGTTCGCACAGATGCGTTCACTGTCGGCGGAGGGTGTTCACCGACGGCGGACCGGCCGACCGGCGACCGGCGACCGGCGGACCGCCCGGCCGAGGAGCCGGGAGCCGACATGCCGGGCCGTCATACGGCGCATAGCATCCCCCTGTACCCGTCTGGGTGATATGTCTGATTCATCCGCAATTAGAGGAGGGGTGTGCTGTGGGCAACCCGGTGCTCGTCGACCCGACGACCGTGCGGGCGACCGCCGCCGAGGCGTGGATCTGGGGCTACGCGCTGCTGGAGAACTACCGGACGATCTATCCACAGGCCATCGACGACGCCGACCCGCGTTACGTCGGTGGCTTCGGCGTCTTCCGGCACTACCCGCACCCCTTCACCCCGGCCAACACCGATGTGGTGACGCCCAACAACGACACCCCGTACTCGATGGCCTGGCTCGACCTGCGCGCGGAGCCGTGGGTGCTGGAGGTGCCGGCCACCGACCGGTACTACGTGATCCCGGTGCACGACCTGGACACCAGCTACGTCGGCTTCATCGGCTCCCGCACCACCGGCCGGCAGGCGGGGCGGTACCTGGTGGCCGGGCCCGGCTACCACGGCGAGCAGCCGGCCGACTTCGACGGGATGCTGCGCGCCGACACCAACCTGGTGGGGATCATCGGCCGCACCTACCTGGCCGGTCCGGACGATGTCGCCGCGCTGGAGCAGTTGCAGGCCCAGTACGTGCTGAAGCCGCTGAGCGAGCACCTGGGCATGCCCCGGCCGGTGGCGGCCGAGCCGGTCTGGCCGGTCTGGCGCGGCGAGGAGGTGCTGGACACCCTGGAGTTCTTCACCGACCTGGACTTCCTGCTCGGCTTCTTCCCGGTGCTCCCCGCCGAGGCGGAGCTGCGCGGCCGGCTGGCCGAACTGGGCGTGGGCAGCGGCGACTTCGAGCCGGCCACGCTCCCGGCGGAGACCCGTGAGGCCCTGCTGCTCGGCATCAAGGACGGCCGGGCGAAGCTGGAGGAGGAGGCGGAGCGGACCACCGGGTCGCACGGACTGTTCGGCACCCGCGTCCAGCTGGGCGGCGACTACCTGGGCCGGGCGGTCGGAGCGATGAAGGGCCTGTACGGGCTGCCGGAGGAGGAGGCCTGGTACAGCGGCTGGCCGGGCGACTGTTCCGGCGGGCGCGGGTACACCGTGCGCTTCCCGCCCGGCGGGCTGCCCGCGGCGCGGTTCTTCTGGTCGATCAGCATGTACCGGATGCCCGAACGCTTCCTGGTGGACAACCCGATCGACCGGTACTCGATCGGCGACCGGACCCCGGGCCTGCGCTACGACGCGGACGGCGGGCTGACCCTCCACCTCCGGCACGAGCGCCCTGCCGACCCCGGGGAGGAGGCCAACTGGCTGCCCGCGCCGGACGGTCCGTTCACGGCGGTGATCCGGGTGTACGGGCCCGAGCCGGCCGTCCTCGACGGCCGCCGGCCGCTGCCCGGGCTCACCCCCGCGGACTGAGCCGCCCCACCGCCCGAGCCGCCCCACCGCGCCCCACCGACCTCTCAGGAGTGCTCCCGCATGGCCGACGGAACCCCTCGGACGCTGGCCGCCGACGCGTACGTCTACGGCTACCCGCTGGTCTGCGACCTGAGCATGGTCGGGACGTTCCACGTCTCGGGGCTCGGTGCGATCGGGCCGGGTCCGTTCAACACCTTCGGGCACGCCGACGAACTGGCCACCCCCGCCAGCCACTTCGTCTCGGTGAACAACGACACCGTCTACTCGGCGGCGCAGCTGGACCTGTCCGGCGGTCCGCTGCTGCTGCACGTGCCGGACACCGCCGGGGCGTACTACGTGCTGCAGTTCATCGACGCCTGGACCAACAACTTCGCGTACATCGGCCGCCGGTCCACCGGGACCGGCGAGCAGACCTGGCTGATCACCCCGCCGCACTGGCACGGGACCCCGCCCGCCGGCGTCGGAGTGATCACCGCGCCGACCACCGTGGCCACCGTCGCGGCCCGCTTCGCCTGCGACGGCCCCGCGGACCTGCCCCGGGTGGCCGCCCTGCAGCGGAAGCTCACCCTGGCGCCGCTCGAACCGGGCGGCATCCTGGCCGGGATCCCCGAGCCCGACCCGGACGTGCCCGAGGAGCTGCGCCTCCTGGAGCAGTTGCGGGTCTGGGCGGCCGCCTTCCCGCCCGCCGAGGCGGACCTCGCCCACCAGCAGCGCTTCGCCCCGATCGGCCTGCTCGACGACGGCCGCTCCCCGTACCGGGACGGTCCGGCCGAGTGGGTGGGCATGCTGGTCGCCGGCCTGGCGGACGGCAAGGAGCGGGTCGAGGCCGCGACCCGCCCCGCCGAGGGCCGGCCGGCCGGCGAGTGGAACGTCAACCTGCACCTCTTCGACTACAACCTGGACCACCTCGGCCCGGGCACCCGCGACGAGCCGCGGTTCCGGATCGCCGACCGCAGGGCCGCCTACCTGACCCGCGCGGTCGCCGCCCGGATGGGCCTGTGGGGCAACCACGCGTACGAGGCGGTGTACGGCAACACGTACGACGACGCCGAGGGCAGGCCGCTGACCGGCGCCCACGCGTACACGCTGCGCTTCGACGAGCTGCCGCCGGTGGACGGGTTCTGGTCGGTGACGATGTACGGCGTTCCGGAGTACTACCTGGTGGAGAACCCGGCCGACCGCTACTCGATCGGCGACCGCACGCCCGGTCTGGTGTACGCGCCGGACGGTTCGCTGACCCTGGTGATCCAGCGCGAGCGGCCCGCCGACCCGGCCAACTGGCTGCCCGCGCCGGAGGGCGCGTTCCGGCCGATGATCCGGCTGTACGAGCCCGGCGCGGCGGTCCTCGACGGCACGTACCGCATCCCGCCGATCCGGCCGAAGTGAGGCCGAGGCGCCGCCCGGGTGCCGCCGAGGTGTGAGGGGTGCGCGGGGTCAGGCGGACGGGGAGGCGGTGGCGGGTCCGGTGGTCGGGGCCGGGGTGCCGGGCGCGGGGTCGGCGGGGGGCGGGGTGCCGGGGGTGCTGGGCGCGGGATCGGCGGGCGGGTCGGTGGGTGGAGTGGTGGCCGGGGGCGGTGTGCCGGGGTCGGTGGGGGTCGGGTCGGGGGTGGGGTCGGTCGGGGGCGGGGTCTGGCCGCCGCGGTGGACGGGGCCGCCCTCCAGGGTGACCACGGCCTGGGACGGGGGCAGGGCGATCCGGGCGGTCCAGTGGCTTTCGGGGGCGCGGGTCTCGTCCACCGTGACGGTGACGGTGATCCGCTGCCCGGGGGTGAGGGTGCCGGAGTCGCGGCTGAGGCGCAGCCAGTCGACGTCCAGGACGGCGTGCCAGGCGATCGGGCTGCCGCCACTGTTGGTGAGGGTGATGACCGTCCGGTTGCCGTACTCGCCGGCCTCGACGGTGAGCTGCCCGGGTGCCGCGGCGGGGGCCTGCGGCGCGGGGGCGTCGGGCGCGGCGTGGACGGGGGAGAGAGCGGGGCTGGAGAGCGCGCGCGTGCCGTGCGAGGGCACCGGGACCAGCGGGCCCTGGACCGCGGGGAGGGACGTTTCTGCATCGACGGCCGCTCCGACCAGTTGCACCGCGTCGGCGGGCGGGGTCGGGTCGGTCACCGGCACGGGTTCCGCGGGGTGGTCGGCGGCAGGGGTGGGCGCGCTGTCGACCCGGACCGAGGAGACCGGGGCCGCCGTGGCGGGCCCGTCGCCGTCCCGGTGGGCGGCCCAGAGGGCGACCACGGGCGCGGTGAGCACGGCGGCCAGCACGCCGGTGGTGACCATCCGTTGCCGTACCACGGCGGCCCGCCCGGTGGACGGCGCCCGGTGCCGGGGGAAGCCGCGCTGGTCGAAGCGCGGCCCGGCCTCGCCCGGCGGGACGGGGGCGGCGGCCCGCCGCGCGGCGGCCGCGCCGGCCAGGAACGCGGCGCCGGCCGTCCCGCCGGGCAGCCGGTCGGCGGCGCCGCCGACCCGGACCGTCACCGGCGCGGGGAGCAGCGGCAGGCCGGGCAGCCCGGTGCCGAGCTCGCCGCCGACCCGGTCGGCGGTGCCCCGGCAGGTCGGGCAGTCGACCACGTGGGCGACCAGCTCGCGGCGCAGCGCCGGGCCGAGCACCCAGCCGCGCCAGCTCTCCGCGCCGACGCCGCCGAGCCGGACCAGCTCGGGGCAGTTGCCGACGCCGAGCACCAGCAGGGCGGTCCTGGTCCGGGCGACCTCCGCGCCGGCGGCGTCGAGCAGGGCGCCCGCGTCCTCGGCGGTGCGGCCGAGGACGGCCGCGACCTCGTCGGTGGAGAGCCGGTGGCGGACCGCCAGCTCCAGCGCCTCGCGTTGCTCGGGGTCGGTGCCGGCGGCCTCCGGCCAGGCGAGCGAGGCGAGTTCGCGGCGGCGCTCGGCGGCGCGCTCGGCGCCGACCGGGGCGGACGGGCCGACCCCGCGCTCCAGCCGGGCCAGGCAGGCGTGCCGGGCGAGCGCGTACAGCCAGGCGCGCAGCAGTGCCGGGTCGGCGAGCCGGTCGCCGTTGCGCAGGGCGAGGTCGCGGACCTCGGCGAGGGCGGTGACCGCCGCGTCGTGCTCGCACAGCACCGACAGGCAGTAGGTGAACAGCCCGTCGACGCTGTGGCCGTAGGCGCGCAGCAGGTCGGAGTCGGCGGCGCTCGTGGGGGAGGCGAACCTGGTCGTCACGTTCCCGACGGTAGAGACGCGGGGCCGCCCGCCCGGGTGGTTTCGGGGGCTTGTACTTCTTTCGGGTAACAGGACCGCGGTCTGCGCGGCGCGGTGTTGTCTGACCCACCCGCTACGGTTGGCCGCATGGCAGCCCGTACCAAGACCACCGCCAAGCCGCGCCCGGCGTACCGCTGCACGGAGTGCGGCAACCAGCTCCCGAAGTGGGTGGGCCGCTGCCCGGAGTGCAACTCCTGGGGCACGGTGGAGGAGTACGGCGCGGTGCCGATCCGGACGACCGCGGCGGGCCCGGTGAGCTCCCCGGCCAAGCCGATCGCGCAGGTCGACGGGCAGGTGGCGACGGCCCGCTCCACCGGCGTGCCGGAGCTGGACCGGGTGCTCGGCGGCGGCCTGGTGCCGGGCGCCGTGGTGCTGCTGGCGGGCGAGCCGGGCGTCGGCAAGTCCACCCTGCTGCTGGACGTGGCGGCGAAGGCGGCCACCGAGCGGCACCGCACGCTCTACGTCACCGGCGAGGAGTCCGCCGGACAGGTGAAGATGCGGGCGGACCGGATCAACGCCCTCTCCGACCACCTCTACCTGGCGGCCGAGTCGGACCTCGGCGCGGTGCTCGGCCACATCGAAGCGGTCAACCCCGGCCTGCTGATCCTCGACTCGGTGCAGACCATCGCCTCGGCCGAGCTGGACGGCGCGCCCGGCGGCCCGGCGCAGGTCCGCGAGGTGGCGGGCGCGCTGATCCGGGCCTCCAAGGAGCGCGGCATGGCCACCCTGCTGGTCGGCCACGTCACCAAGGACGGGCAGATCGCCGGTCCCCGCCTGCTGGAGCACCTGGTCGACGTGGTGCTCTCCTTCGAGGGCGACCGGCACGCCCGGCTGCGCCTCATCCGGGGCGTCAAGAACCGGTACGGCGCCACCGACGAGGTGGGCTGCTTCGAGCTGCACGACGAGGGCATCGAGGGGCTGGCCGACCCGTCCGGGCTGTTCCTGACCCGCCGGGCCAAGCCGGTGCCGGGCACCTGCCTGACCGTCACCCTGGAGGGCAAGCGCCCGCTGGTCGCCGAGGTGCAGGCGCTGATGGTGGATTCGCAGATCCCCTCGCCGCGGCGGACGACCTCCGGCCTGGAGTCGCCGCGGATCGCGATGATCCTCGCGGTGGTCGAGCGGCACGGCGGCGTCAAGCTCGGCAAGCAGGACATCTACACCGCCACCGTCGGCGGGGTGAAGCTCACCGAGCCCTCCGCCGACCTGGCGATCGCCCTGGCCGTGGCCAGCTCCTCCTCGGACACTCCGCTGCCCAGCAACCTGGTGGCGATCGGCGAGGTCGGCCTGGCCGGCGAGGTCCGCCGGGTGACCGGGGTGCAGCGGCGGCTCGCCGAGGCGCACCGGCTGGGCTTCACCCATGCGCTCGTCCCGCCGGACCCGGGCAAGGTCCCGCCGGGCATGAAGGTGGTGGAGGTGGCCGACATCGGCGAGGCACTGCGGGCCATCCCGGGCCGCCGCAAGGCCGCCGCCAAGCCCCGTACGGAGGGTGCTCCGGCGCCCCGGCAGGCCCCCGCGGCGTCCGGGCGGGCAAGCGTCGCAGCCTACTCCGACGAGCTCATGGCCGGCTGGGAACCGGTCGACTCGGACGAACTGGGCTGACTCACGTCCTGTTATTGCCGCACGCAGTTAGACTTTGCCCTGTCTAATTGGCATCAAGTGCAGTAATAAGAGACAGACCGTCGGGCGCCGCGCCACACGGTCCGGGTCGGCCGGAGGAGTCACGTGGCAGCCAGCGACCGGGCGGACAAGTCCCCCCGCGAGGAGGCCCTGCTGCGGGCTTCTCTCAGTGCCATCGCGCCGGGCACGGCGCTCCGCGACGGTCTGGAGCGGGTGCTCCGGGCCAACACGGGCGGTCTGATCGTGCTCGGGTTCGACAAGAGCGTGGACGCGCTGTCCACCGGCGGCTTCGTGCTGGACGTCGAGTTCACCGCCACCCGGCTGCGCGAGCTGTGCAAGCTCGACGGCGCCGTGGTGATCGACAAGGACATCACCAAGATCGTCCGGGCCGGCGTCCACCTGATGCCGGACGCGACCATCCCCACCGACGAGACCGGCACCCGGCACCGCACCGCCGAGCGGGTCAACCGGCAGACCGGCTTCCCGGTGGTCGCCGTCTCGCACTCGATGCGGCTGATCGCGATGTACGTCAACGGGACGCGGCGGGTGCTGGAGGACTCCACCACCGTGCTCTCCCGCGCCAACCAGGCGCTCGCCACGCTGGAGCGGTACAAGCTCCGCCTGGACGAGGTGGCCGGCACCCTCTCCGCGCTGGAGATCGAGGACCTGGTCACCGTCCGCGACGTGTCGGCGGTGGTGCAGCGCCTGGAGATGGTCCGGCTGATCGCCGCCGAGATCGCCGGGTACGTGCTGGAGCTCGGCACCGACGGCCGACTGCTCTCGCTGCAGTTGGACGAGCTGATCGCCGGCGTCGAGCCGGAGCGCGAGCTGGTCGCCCGGGACTACTTCCCGGAGCGGGCCGCCAAGAAGGGCCGCACCGTCACCGAGGTGCTGGCCGACCTGGAGGCCCTCACCCACGCCGAGCTGCTCGACCTGCAGACGGTCGCCAAGGCGCTCGGGTACTCCGGCACGCCGGAGTCGCTGGACTCGGCGGTCTCGCCGCGCGGGTACCGGCTGCTGGCCAAGGTGCCGCGGCTGCCCAACACCGTCATCGAGCGGCTGGTGGAGCACTTCGGCGGGCTGCAGAAGCTGCTGGCGGCGTCGATCGACGACCTGCAGACGGTGGAGGGCGTCGGCGAGACCCGGGCGCGCTCGGTGCGCGAGGGGCTGTCGCGGCTCGCAGAATCGTCCATCCTCGAGCGCTACGTCTGAGAGCGCCGGGCCCGGCGGGGCCGGGCCCGGCGGCTCGTCGGGTCACTTCTGCCGCGGGCGTTCCGGCTTGAGCGCGTAGAGCAGGGTCATCAGGGTGATGTCCACCGCGTCCTCGTCGGTGGAGTCGCCCTCGTCGGCGAGCTCGTCCAGCAGGGCGTCCAGCTGCCCGCGGAGCTTGACCAGGCGCTCGGGGCGGATCCGCATGCTGAAGTGCGCGAACTTGCCCGGGCTGGAGGTGCCGTCCGAGAGCGCCGGGAAGTCGATCCTCCCCGCGAGGAAGCGGTTCTCGAAGTCGGTGCGGACCATGTCGAGCGCGGCGAGCATCGCGCCGAGCACCTCGGGGTGCTCGGACTCGCCGTCGGAGAAGACCTGCGGCGACAGACGCAGTGAGCGCTGCGCCGGGCGGTAGCGGCTCTCCACGATGCCGGAGACCAGGCGGGTCTCGGCGACCATGATCAGCTCGGTCTGCTCCAGCACCTTGATGTGCCGGTAGAGCTTGGTGGGCGTCTCGCCCATCTCCGCCGCGAGCTCCTTGACCGACTGCGGCTCGGGGTCGCGTCGCATCAGCGCGTCCAGGATCGCCAGGCGTACCGGGTCGGCGATCGCCTTCAGCGTCGCCACGTCGCTGACCTCGCGTTCTTTCATCTGCTCAACCACGTTCTCAAGTTCTCACAACGTCAACGCTTGCGCAATCATTCTCGGAGGTGCAACCATTCACTCAAGCGTGAATGGTTGCGAGGCCATGAATGGCAGCGCAGACGTGAATGGGCCGAGCGGCCCGGACAAGGGGTGGGAACCATGGCGACGGATCTCGGGACGACGGCCCCGGCCGAGGCCGACGCGCAGCAGCCGGTGCCGCTGCGGCGCAACTGGCGGTTCCAGGTGCTGTGGGGCGGCGCGGCCTCCGCGATGCTCGGCACCTGCCTCGCCGACACCGCCTACCCCCTCCTGCTGCTGGCCATGACCGGCTCGCCGGCCCTGGCCGGGGCGTTCGGCGCGGTGCAGTTCGCCGCCTCCGCCGTGTTCGGCCTGCACGGCGGCGCGGTCGCCGACCGCCACGACCGGCGCCGGATCCTGCTGGCCGCCGACGCGGTCCGACTGCTCGCCGCGCTCAGCATGGTCGCCGCGCTGGCCCTGCACCGGCTCACCGTGCCGCACACCCTGCTGGTCGCCGCCGTCCTCGGCGCGACCATGGCGTACGGCGGCCCGGTCCGGATGCTGGCGATCCGCGCGGTGGTGCCGGCCGTGCAGCTGCGTCAGGCGCTCGCCCAGGACGAGCTGCGGGTCAACGGCGCCGCGCTGATCGGCCCGCCGCTGGGCGGCTTCCTGCTCGGCCTCGGCAGCGCGGTCCCGTTCCTGACCACCGCGCTCACCTCGCTGCTGGCGCTCTCCGCCTCCTGGGCGGTCCGGTTCGAGAGCCCGGCGCAGAACGCCGACGGCGGCGCGGACGGGGAGGGCGGCAAGCAGCGCGGCGCCGTGCTGGAGGGGGTGCGCTACTTGCTGTCCAAGAAGCTGCTGCGCTCGACCCTGCTGGTCACCCTGGCGATGAACCTGGCCGGCTCCGCGATGCTGCTGGCCGTCATGGTGCGGCTGCGCGACGGCGGCACCTCCACGGGCGGTATCGGCCTGGCGCTGGCCGGCGAGGCGGTCGGCGGCCTGCTCGGCGCCCCGCTGGTCACCCGGCTGCACAAGCGGCTCGCGCCCGGCGCGCTGCTGCTGGTGGTGGCCTGGCTGGCGGTGCCGATGTTCCTGCTGCCGGCGCTGCTGGGCGGTCCGGTGGTGGTGTTCTGCTCGCTCGCCGTGATGATGCTCGGCGTCCCGGCGCTGCGGGTGATGGTGGACGTGCTGATCTTCCAGCAGGTGCCGGACGAGCTGCGCGGCCGGGTGATCGCGGCGACGATGACCCTGCTGATGGTGGGCATGCCGATCGGGACCTTCGTCTCCGGCCTGCTGCTGGACCGCTTCGCGGCGGGCCCGGTGCTGGTGGCGCTGGCCGCGCTGCTGGGCCTCGGCCTGCTGCCGTCGACCCTGGGCCGGTCGCTGCGCGGGACGTCCTGGCCCGCCTGAGGCCGCACGGGACCGCCTGGGCCCGTGGCGCGGGGGGCTGCGGGAGAGGCGCCGGCGGGAGTCGTCCACCGAGGGGTGGACGGCTCCCGCCGTCGGCGTTCGGGGCGGATCGGACGAGGGGTCAGCTGTCCAGCCGGATCGAGGTGCGGGCCGAGACCGGGCCGCCGGACGGGCCGGAGAGGTCCGCCTGGACCAGGTAGTTGCCCGGCTGGGCGGGCGTCGGGTCGGCGGTGGCGCACTGCGGCTTGGAGCGGCTGCGGTCCCAGTTGAAGGACTCGGTCAGGCCGCTGCCCGCCGGGATCTGCGCCCAGGCGCCGGCCCGGTCGTTCGGGCAGTCGCCCGAGGACCACACCCGCTCGCCGCTGCTGGAGGTGACCGTCAGGGTCGACGCGGTCCGGCCCAGGTCGACGCGGCAGTTGGCGCCGGAGGTGTTGCGGACGGTCAGCGCGAGGCGCGGACGGTCCTTGGGCTGGTACGCGTTCTGGGCGCTGGCCAGCTCCAGGGCGAGCTGCGAGACCGAGCAGATCGGCAGGGCCATCACGTCGGCGGTGTTCACCTGTGGCGCCCCGCCGCCGGTGCCGCCGCCCGTACCGCTCGTCCCGCCGGCGCCGCCGGTGCCCGTGCCGCCGGCCGAGCCCGTGGTGCCCCCGGCGGAGCCCGTGCCCGGGGTGGCGGAGCCGCCGACGCCGCCGGTGGTGATGGAGACCTCGCCGCCACCGCCGCCGGAGACCGTCCCGCCACCGCCGCCCGTGCCGCCGGGCCGGCTGGTGATCGCCGAACCGGACGGCGAGGCGCCCGGCGTGATCGACTGGGCCGGCGCCGGATGCGCGCCCTGCTTGGGCTTGTCGCCGCCACCGCCCGTGCCGTAGGTCAGCCAGGCGATCAGGACGAGGATCGCCGCCAGCGCGGCGAGCACGATGAGGCGCCGTCGCCAGTAGATCGAGGCCGGCAGCGGTCCGACGGGTTGACGCAGAGAGGGCACGCGCAAACTCTACGAGACTGTGTGGACCGTCTGACGCATCAACACCTCGCCGGGGCCACTTCCTTCACATGATCCGCCATTTGCTCCGGACGGGGGAAGCGTTCCGACCGCACCCCGCGCTAGGGTCGCCCTCATGGCCACCGACCACGGCGCCCGCGCCGGCAGCAGCATCGATCCGGTACGGATGATCGAGGAGGCGCGACGCGCCTTCTTCACCGTGTTCGGCTTCCTGTGTGCGGTGTGGGTCCTGCAGGTGGTCAACTGGCTCGACGACTCCCGGCTGTTCGTGGACGGCGGCATCCGCCCGCACGACGTGTCCGCGCTGCCGAACCTGCTCTCCGCGCCGTTCCTGCACCTGAACTGGGCGCACCTGGAGGGCAATTCGGGCCCGCTGTTCGTGTTCGGCTTCCTCGCCGCGTACCGCGGTGTGAAGAAGTTCCTCGGCCTGACCCTGCTGGTGGCGCTCACCAGCGGCGCCGCGGTGTGGTGCTTCGCGGACGTCCGCTCGGTGACGGCCGGCGCCAGCGGCGTGGTCTTCGGGTACTTCGGCTACGTGGTGCTGCGCGGCCTCTTCGACCGGAACCTGATCGACAGCCTGATCGGGCTGGTGATGTTCGCCTCCTTCGCCTACCTGCTCACCACCGCGCTGCCCGGCACCCCCGGGATCAGCTGGCTGGGGCACCTGGGCGGGCTGCTCGGCGGCCTCGCCGGGGCGTGGATCTTCCGCGACCGCTCCACCCGACGGGCGGCGGCCGCCACGGCCGTCCCCGCGCAGACCGGCGGAGCACTGCCGGACAGCTCCCGGGCCGCGCTGCACAAGGAACTGGACGACCTCGGCCTCTGAGGCCCGTCCGACCGGGCCCGGTCCGGCCGGGCCTGTTCGACCGGGCCCGGCCGCCGTCCCCGGCGGGCGTGGGAGGATCGGGGGGCCATGGTTACCGCTTCCTCCACCGCGCTTCCGGCGGCCGCCGTCTCCCGGCTGCACCGCACCGTCATCGACTGGTACCGGGCCAACGCCCGCGACCTGCCCTGGCGGACGGCCGACGCCTCGCCGTGGGCGGTGATGGTGAGCGAGTTCATGCTGCAGCAGACCCCGGTCAAGCGGGTGCTGCCGGCGTACGCGGCGTGGCTGGAGCGCTGGCCGACCCCGGCGGCGCTGGCCGCCGACGCCCCGGGTGAGGCGGTCCGGATGTGGGGCCGGCTCGGCTACCCGCGCCGGGCGCTGCGCCTGCACGCCGCCGCCGCCGCGATCACCGAGGAGCACGGCGGCGAGGTGCCCACCGACCACGCGCAGCTGCTGGCGCTGCCCGGGGTGGGCGAGTACACCGCCGCGGCGGTCGCCTCGTTCGCGTTCCGGCAGCGGCACGCGGTGCTGGACACCAATGTGCGGCGGGTGTTCGCGCGGGCGGTCACGGGTGTCGAGTACCCGGCGCAGGCGACCACCGCGGCCGAGCGGCGGACCGCCGTCGAGCTGCTGCCCGCCCGCGAGGAGACCGCGGCGACCTGGGCGGTCGCGGTGATGGAGCTGGGCGCGCTGGTCTGCACGGCGCGCGGCCCGGAGTGCGGGGCGTGCCCGCTGCGGGCGGAGTGCGCGTGGCAGCGGGCGGGGTGCCCGCCGTACGAGGGTCCGGCGCGGCGCGGGCAGACGTACGAGGGGACCGACCGTCAGGTGCGGGGGAAGCTGCTCGCGGTGCTGCGGGACGCGCACGGGGAGGTCGAGCAGGCCCGGCTGGACGAGGTGTGGCACGAGCCCGTCCAGCGCGCTCGGGCGCTGGACGGGCTCGTGGCGGACGGGCTGGTGGAGCCGGTCGGCCCGGGGGTCTACCGGCTGCCGGTGTGACCGCCCGGCGCGACTAGAGGGCGGCTTCCAGCTGGGCCTCGGGGGCGGCGTCCTTCGGGGCGCCCTGGCCGGCGCCGCGCAGCGGCACCTCGCGCAGGAACAGCGCGGCGGCGACGGCCACCAGGCTGATCACGGCGCCCCACAGGAACACGGTGTGCATGCCGTCGGAGACGGCGTGGTGGACGAGGTCCTGGAGGCCGGTGTTCTTCGTTTCCCGCAGCTTGGTGGGGTCGAGCAGCTGCGCCGGGTCGATCGGCTGACCGCCGCCGGAACCCGCGGCGGCGCTGCTGCCGGCCGCCATGGTGTCCTTGACCTGGTTGTTGAACAGGGCGCCGAACAGGGCGACGCCGAAGGAGCCGCCGATGGTGCGGAACAGGGTGGCGGAGGACGAGGCGACGCCCATGTCCTTGAGCTCCACGCTGTTCTGCGCGACCAGCATGGTGATCTGCATCAGGAAGCCCATGCCGGCGCCGAGCACCACCATGTAGCAGGCGGAGGAGAAGCGGCCGGTGTCCACGGCGAGGGTGGACAGCAGCAGCGAGCCGCCGGCCATCACGGCGGTGCCGATGATCGGGTAGATCCGGTACTTGCCGGTCTTGGTGACGGCCTGGCCGACGACCAGCGAGATGACCAGCATGCCGAACATCATCGGCATCAGCAGCAGGCCGGAGTTGGTGGCCGAGGCACCCTGCACGATCTGCTGGTACAGCGGCAGGTAGGCGACCGCGCCGAACATCGCGAAGCCGACGATGAAGCCGATGACCGAGACCATGGTGAAGTTGCGGTTGCGGAACAGGCCGAGCGGGATGACCGGCTCCTCGGCGCGCTGCTCGACGTAGCAGAAGCCGATCAGCGAGGCGGCGCCGAGCGCGGCGAGGCCGAGGATCTGCTTCGAGCCCCAGGCGTACTCCTGGCCGCCCCAGGTGGTGATCAGGACCAGCGAGGTGATGCCGACGGTCAGCAGGATCGCGCCGAGGTAGTCGATCTTCGCGGTGGAGCGGACCTTGGGGAGCTTCAGGGTGACGATGACGAAGGCCAGCGCCACGGCGCCCAGCGGCAGGTTGACGTAGAACGTCCAGCGCCAGCTCAGGTGGTCGGTGATGAAGCCGCCGATCAGCGGGCCGCCGACGGTGGCCAGCGCCATCACGGCGGCGAACATGCCCTGGTACTTGCCGCGGTCGCGCGGCGCGACCAGCGCACCCATGATCGACATCACGCCGACCATCAGACCGCCGGCGCCCAGGCCCTGGACGGCACGGAAGGCGATCAGCGCGGTCATCGAGTCGGCGAGGCCGGAGAGCGCGGAGCCCGCCAGGAAGATGCCGATCGAGATCAGGAAGGAGCCCTTGCGGCCGTAGAGGTCGCCGAGCTTGCCCCAGATCGGGGTGGAGACGGCGGTGGCCAGGGTGTAGGCGGTGACCACCCAGGCCATGTGCTCGGAGCCGTGCAGCTCGCCGACGATCGTCGGCATCGCGGTGCCGATGATCAGGTTGTCCAGCATGGCCAGCAGCATGGTGATGACCAGGCCGACCATCACCAGCCGGATCTCGCGCGGCGAGCGCTCCACGGGCTCGTTGGGGTCCGCGGGCGCCGATGGTTCGTCGGCGGCGGTCTCGGACGTGGGTTTGGTCATCGTGCGTCTCCCCGACGGCTGCTAGGCCGCGCCCTGGGTGCCGCGCGGCTCACTTACTTGACGACCGGCTAGTGAATCGTCGTCCGGCACGGTAAGTTGTTCACTAGCCGGGCGTCAAGTCAGTTTCGAGACGGCGCGTCCGGGCAGGGAGAATGCACCGAGCCGTCGGCGTCAGACCGCCGGCCGACCCACCGACCGCAGTCACAAGGCAGGCCGCCAGCGATGAGTACGACGCAGAGCCCCCGCAGCGACACCCGCGCGCGGATCCTCGACGTGGCGCTGGAGCTGTTCTCCGAGCACGGGTACGAGAAGACCTCGCTGCGCGAGATCGCCGACCGGCTGGGCGTGACCAAGGCGGCCCTCTACTACCACTTCAAGACCAAGGACGACATCGTCCGCGGCATCGTCGAGTCGATGGCCGCGCCGATGGACGAGGCGATCGCCTACGGCGAGGGCAAGCCCTGGTCGCCCGAGCTGCGGGACGAGCTGATCCGGCGGTTCGCCGCCGGGATGGCCGACCGGGCGCCGCTGCTGCGCTTCTTCCACGAGAACCAGCCCGCCCTGCGCGAGTCGCAGGCCGGGCTGGCGTTCAAGGACCGGATGGTGCGGATGGTGCGGCTGCTGCACCCGCCGGGCTCCGACTTCCGGGACCGGCTGCGCGCCACCATGGCGCTGTTCTCGGTGAACTCCGCGATGTTCCTGCTCAAGCACGACCTCGACGAATGCGAGGAGGACCGGGACATCAGCTACCTGGAGTCCCGGCCCGGCACCCTCCAGGAGGCGATGGCTGCCGCCCTGGAGGTCTCGCTGGAGATCGCCGCCCGGATCGAGCGGCCGAAGAGCGCTTAGAAGTTGTTCGCGCCGTGCTGCTTCAGGTACGTCAGCGGGTCGATCACGGCCGCGTAGCGGTTGGCGTTGCGGATCTCGAAGTGCAGGTGCGGGCCGGTCGAGTTGCCGGTGTTGCCGGACAGGCCGATGGTGTCGCCCGCCGAGACGTGCTGGCCGGCCTTCACCGAGAGCTTCGACATGTGCGCGTACTGGGCGAACTTGCCGTCCGACAGCTTCAGCACGATCTCGTTGCCGTACGCGCCGTCCGGGCCCGCCGACACCACGGTGGCGTCGCCGACCGCGAGCAGCGGGGTGCCGACGGACACCGCGAAGTCGGTACCCGTGTGGTAGCCGGCCGCGTAGTGCGCGTTGGCCTTGCCGTACGGGTTGCTGATCTGGGCACCCGGCGCGGGGGAGGACCAGGACGGCTTCGCCGGGGCCGGCTGCTCGGCGGCAGGCTGCTCGGCCGGCAGCGCGGCGCGCTGGGCGTCACGGGCGGCCTGGTCGGCGGCCTGCGCCGCCGCGGCGGCGTCCGCCTCGGCCTGGGCCTGTGCCTGTGCCTGGGCCTGGGCGGCCTGCGCCTGGGCCTCGACGGCGGCGTCGTCGGTCAGATTCGCGGCGACCGCGACCCGGTCCTGCGTCGACTCGCCGGACGGCACCTCGTACGCGCTCGGCGCGGCGATCTGCACGCCCACCGGCTCGACCGCGGCGCCGTGGGAGGTGAACACCGAGCTGCCCGGGGTGGTCGGGTGCACGGTCTGCGCGGACGCGTGGCCCGGCATCAGCAGCACACCGAAGGCCAGCACCGCCGTGCCACCCCACACCGCCGTGGCGGGGGTCTTGCGGACGCTCGCCAGGTGCGCCCGGCCGAAGGGCAGCCGCAGGGCGGCGGTGCGGTCGGCGGAGAGCATCGAACGGACGTGCTGGGAGGAACCGATCGCCTGCAGGAGACGGCGGCCGGCGGTGGGGAGCGAACGCATCGGGTGACAGACCTCGCGGACGGGGCCAGCGCGGGGCCGAGCAGTGCTGCTCGCCGGGCTGGATGCAACGGATTCAGGTGTAAACGGGCCCGGCCGGGGACCCCAAACGGTGTGACGTACGACGGTGGGTAGTGCCGGACACGCGCGTCCGCCGCCCGTCCGCCGCCCGTCCGCCGCCCGACAGCGCATCGGGTGCCCGGCGTCCTACTATCGGCCGTCGTATCGAGCTCACCCCCTGTGACCAGCACCACCGAAAACGGGCTGTTTCAGGACACCCCGGGCGGGGCATGAGACCTTGACGCAACAGTGCGGACACGGACCGTACGGGTGGTTCCCGGCCTGCCCCGGATCCGCGATGATCGGCGGATGACCGATGCCACCAGCACTGCGTCCCACCCGGCCGCCGACCTCCGCGCCCGCCGCTTCGCCGCCCGCCGGGGTGCCGACCGCATCCTCTCCGGTCCCCGCCCGCAGACCGTCCGCGAACGCCTCGCCGACCTCGCCGCCACCGCCGACGGCCCGTACGACCTCGACGTGCCCACCGACCTGTACGGCGACGGCCTGGTCCGCACCCTGGAACTCCGCGTCGCCGAACTGCTCGGCAAGGGCGACGCCGCCTTCTTCCCCACCGGCACCATGGCCCAGCAGGTCGCCCTGCGCTGCCTCGCCGACCTCCCCGACGGCGGCACCACGGTCGCCATGCACCCGCTCTCCCACCCCGAACGGCACGAGCGCCGCGCCTACGCCGACCTCAGCGGCCTGCGCACGGTCTGGCCCACCACCGCGCCGCGCCAGCCCACCCCCGCCGAGCTCCTCGCCCTCGACGAGCCCTTCCACACCCTGATGCTGGAGCTCCCGCTGCGCGACGCCGGATTCGTCCTCCCCACCTGGGAGGAGCTCTCCGCGCTCTACGAGGCGGCCGAGGGCAACTGGTTCGTCCACCTCGACGGCGCCCGGCTCTGGGAGTCCACCCGGCACTTCGGCCGCACCCTGCCCGAGATCTGCGAGGCCGCCGACTCCGTCTACGTCTCCTGCTACAAGACGCTCGGCGGCGTCAGCGGTGCCGTGCTCGCCGGGGGCGAGGACTTCGTCGCCCGCGCCAAGGTCTGGCGGCACCGCTACGGCGGCCAGCTGTTCCAGCAGTGGCCGACCGCACTCGCCGCCCTGCACGGCCTGGACACCGAACTGCCCCGCCTCGACTCCTACCTCGACCAGGCCCAGGTGGTCGCCGCCGCCCTCGCCGACGTCCCCGGCGCCCGGATCAACCCCGACCCGCCGCACACCCACCAGTTCCAGCTCTGGCTGCCCCACCCCGCCGCCGACCTCGAACGGGCCGGCCTGGAACTCGCCCGCCGCGACGGCATCGCCCTCTTCGGCGCCTGGAGCGAACCCGGCCCGCTGCCCGGCCTCGCGATGACCGAGATCACCACCGGTGCGGACGCGCTGGAGTGGAGCGGCAAGGAGATCACCGAGGCCATGGAGCGCTTCCTCGAGCTGATCTGACGCACAGTCAGGCCCTGTGCCGGCGGCGGGTTTTCCGACGGTTTCCGGGTCGGACGGCGGTGCTCCGAAACGCCGCACGGCCCCCGGCGGATCGCTCCGCCGGGGGCCGTGACGTCGGTCAGTCAGTGCCGGAAGGTCACTTCACGGGCTTGACGTAGATCAGGGTCTCCAGCTTGTTCATGCTGTTCCAGAGAACCTCGATCTGGGTGTGAGTGTCGGGGACATTCACACCGGCGTACTGGTTGGACGCGTCCCAGTACTTGTTGGTGTGGTCGTTGAAGACCGTGACACCGCGCTCGCCCTTGATGGTGGTGGCGACGTCGGCCTTGTGCAGGCTCAGGCCGTCGGTGCGCTCGAAACCGAAGGTCGAGTCGTAGCCCTGGAGGCGCGGACGCATCAGGGTGCCGTCGGACCACTTCAGCGGCGCCGGGTGGGCGTCGACCGGGAGGACGAGGCCGGCACCCGGGTGGTTGGCGACGTTGTTGTCCGTCTGCGAGGAGTCCCACAGCCAGATCAGCAGGCCGTTCTGGTTGGCGTAGTGCTCCACCCAGTCCGGACGGGTGTTGGTGAAGCCGAAGTTGTACGGGCCGGTCTTCAGCGTGGTGTCGTAGGACACGTACTGACGGTTCTCGATCAGGTACTTCTGGTCGTAGTCCTTCGAGAACTTGCCGGTGATGCGGGAGAAGCCGGCAGCGGTCCAGCCGTTGTCGCCGTTCTCCGCGCCGTCGGTGAGGACGGCCGCACCGTCGACGGTGATCGCGATGTCGTCCAGGGCCAGGCCCTTCATGTGGACGCCACCGTCGGTGGTGTTGTGGAAGCGGACCTTGACGTTCTTGCCGGCGAAGGCGTCGAGCGAGAAGGCCAGGTCGCCCCAGTTGCCGCCGGAGGAGCCGTTGACGGCGTTGTCCGGGAGCGCGGTGCCGTTGAAGGTGCCGGGGACGGAGGTCCAGGTGGCGCCGTTGTCCGCGGAGACCTCGAGGTACGCGTAGTCGTAGTCCGTCTCCAGGTCGTACCAGGCCTTCGCGGTGAGCTTGGCCGAGGTCTTCCCGGTGAGGTCCAGGCCACGGGTCAGCGTGACGTTGAGGTTGTCGTCGCTGCCGCTCCACCACTCGTTCGCACCGGCGAACGGGGTGTTGATCTCGGTGGTGACGGTCTTCTTCGGCAGGTCGACGACCAGCGCCTGGGGCAGGCGGTTGTTGTACTCGACCGGGCCGATCAGGCTGAGCTTGCGCTCGCCCGCCTTGGCCTTGTCGAAGTCCAGCCAGCCGAGCTGCAGCTTCGACCAGACGTCGAGGTCGTTCGGCATGTCGCCGATCGAGTCCTTGCCCTCGCCGAGCCAGGAGCCCGAGGACATCAGCGACCAGAAACCGACGGAGTTGTCGATGCCCTGGCCGGAGGTGTCGTAGAGGTCCGGCAGACCGAGGTCGTGACCGTACTCGTGAGCGAAGACGCCCAGGCCGCCGTTCTCCGGCTGCATGGTGTAGTCGCCGATCCAGATGCCGGACGTGCCGACCGGGGTGCCACCGAGCTTGTTGTTGTCGGGGCCCTGCTTGCCGGCCTGGTTGCCGTACACGTACGAGCGGTGGGCCCACAGGGCGTTGGTGCCCTGGGCGCCGCCGCCGGCGGACTGGTCCTCACCGGCGTGCACGATCTGGAAGTGGTCGATGTAACCGTCGGGCTCGTTGAAGTTGCCGTCGCCGTCGAAGTCGTAACGGTCCCACTGGTCGTACGACGCGATGGTGGCCTTGATCTGCTCGTCCGTCTGGCCCTTGGCCTTCTGGTCGGCGACCCAGGCGTTGACGCCGTCGCGGATCAGGTCCTGCGCGTTGTTGCAGACGTGCTGCTTGCAGTAGTCCGAGCCGTAACGGGCCTCGTTCGCCGCGACCTTCACCCAGTCGGTGACCTGGCCGTCGACGGAGTACCGACCGGAGGACTGCTTCTCGTAGTAAGTCTTCAGCGAGGGCTGAGACTTCGAGAAGTACATGTTCTGGAAGTGCGCCTGGTTGTAGTCGGCCTGCCAGGCGGTCGAGTTGTCGTTGGCCTTGTCCGGCTGCGCGATCTGGTTGTGACGCGGGCCGGGCTCGCCGCCGTACTTGACGGTGCCGTCGGGCAGCTTGGTGGTGTTGTCCACCTCGTCGCCGAACTCCACCAGGATGGTGAAGATCTTGTCGGTGCGCTCGCGCTTGAGCTCGACGTACTTGTCACGGCCGAGCTTCACGCTGGTGGAGCCGCCGTGCTGCTCGATCTTGGCGGTGCCGTTCACGATCTGCTCGACGGCAGCCTGCTGCTCGGCCTTGACCTCGGCGGTCTTCGGGCCGGGCAGGTCGTAGTCGCCGCCCTTGACGCTGGAAGCAGCGTCGGCCGGGTCGTGCGACTGCGTGACGGGCGCGGCGGTGGCCATACCCGGGAGCATGCCCGCGCCGAGCGCCGCGGCGACCATAACGGCGGCCGAGGCCGCAGCGGCCCTCTTGGATATCTTCAAGGTGGTGACGTCCTCCCCTTACCGGCGTTGCTCTTGGCATGCGCCGGTGAACCAATGAAAGACAGGTGGAGGACATTCGATCCAAGTATGAGTAAAAAAGAAAGACCTTGACCATGGCATGGTCACGGCGCTATCCTCCCGCGGCGCAGCTGATCTGATAGTCAGTCAATCTACCCTGCAGCCGCTCAACCAGGCGGTCCATCGCATCCGTACGAGGGAGGGCGGTCGCCCGTTCGGCCCCGGACGGGCCCGATTCACACGCGGATGGAAGCGTAAACAGTTTTGCAACTGAAAAGGCCGAGAAAATAGGCAGGGCCCCGGCATATATCGCCGGGGCCCTGCCTTTGTCGACAGATTTACTTCGTCAGATCCGGACCCGCCGTGGAGGAGACCGCCGCCGGGCTGTCGGCCACCGGGGACTTCTCCTCGCCGCGGAAGGTGAACTTGGCCTCCTTGCCCTCACCCTCCACACCGACGACCACGATGTGGCCGGCCCGCAGCTCCCCGAAGAGGATCTTCTCGGACAGGTGGTCCTCGATGTCGCGCTGGATGGTGCGGCGCAGCGGACGGGCACCCAGGATCGGGTCGTAGCCGCGCTTCGCCAGCAGCTTCTTGGCCTCGACGCTGAGCTCCAGGCCCATGTCGCGGTCCTTGAGGCGGCCGTCCACCTTGTCGATCATCAGGTCGACGATCTGGATGATGTCGGCCTCGGACAGCTGGTGGAACACCACGATGTCGTCGACACGGTTCAGGAACTCCGGCCGGAAGTGCTGCTTGAGCTCCTCGCTGACCTTGGCCTTCATCCGCTCGTACCCGGTGGCCGTGTCACCCGTGGCCGCGAAGCCCAGGTTGAAGCCCTTGGAGATGTCCCGGGTGCCGAGGTTGGTGGTCATGATGATGACCGTGTTCTTGAAGTCGACCACGCGGCCCTGGGAGTCGGTCAGGCGACCGTCCTCCAGGATCTGCAGCAGCGAGTTGAAGATGTCCGGGTGGGCCTTCTCGACCTCGTCGAAGAGGACGACCGAGAACGGCTTGCGGCGCACCTTCTCGGTGAGCTGGCCGCCCTCCTCGTAGCCCACGTATCCGGGCGGGGAGCCGAAGAGGCGCGAGACGGTGTGCTTCTCGGAGAACTCGGACATGTCGAGCGCGATCAGCGCGTCCTCGTCGCCGAACAGGAACTCCGCCAGCGTCTTGGAGAGCTCGGTCTTACCGACACCGGACGGGCCGGCGAAGATGAACGAGCCACCCGGGCGCTTCGGGTCCTTCAGGCCGGCACGGGTGCGGCGGATCGCCTGGGAGAGCGCCTTGATGGCGTCCTCCTGGCCGATGACCCGCTTGTGCAGCTCGTCCTCCATGCGCAGCAGGCGCGAGGACTCCTCCTCGGTCAGCTTGAAGACCGGGATGCCGGTGGCGGTGGCCAGGACCTCGGCGATGAGCTCCTCGTCCACCTCGGCGACGACGTCCATGTCGCCGGCCTTCCACTCCTTCTCCCGCTTGGCCTTCGCGGTGAGCAGCTGCTTCTCGTTGTCGCGCAGCGAGGCGGCCTTCTCGAAGTCCTGCGCGTCGATCGCGGACTCCTTCTCCCGGCGCACGTCGGCGATCTTCTCGTCGAACTCGCGCAGGTCCGGCGGCGCGGTCATCCGGCGGATGCGCATCCGGGAACCGGCCTCGTCGATCAGGTCGATCGCCTTGTCCGGCAGGAAGCGGTCCGAGATGTACCGGTCGGCCAGGGTGGCGGCGGCGACCAGGGCGGCGTCGGTGATCGAGACGCGGTGGTGCGCCTCGTACCGGTCGCGCAGGCCCTTGAGGATCTCGATGGTGTGCGGGAGCGAGGGCTCGGCGACCTGGATGGGCTGGAAGCGGCGCTCCAGCGCGGCGTCCTTCTCCAGGTGCTTGCGGTACTCGTCCAGCGTGGTGGCACCGATGGTCTGGAGCTCACCGCGGGCCAGCATCGGCTTGAGGATGGAGGCGGCGTCGATCGCGCCCTCGGCGGCGCCCGCACCGACCAGGGTGTGCAGCTCGTCGATGAACAGGATGATGTCGCCGCGGGTGCGGATCTCCTTGAGCACCTTCTTCAGGCGCTCCTCGAAGTCACCGCGGTACCGGGAGCCGGCCACCAGGGCGCCCAGGTCGAGGGTGTAGAGCTGCTTGTCCTTCAGCGTCTCCGGGACCTCGCCCTTGACGATCGCCTGTGCCAGGCCCTCGACGACGGCGGTCTTGCCGACGCCGGGCTCACCGATCAGCACGGGGTTGTTCTTGGTGCGGCGGGACAGCACCTGCATGACCCGCTCGATCTCCTTCTCGCGCCCGATCACCGGGTCGAGCTTGGCCTCGCGGGCGGCCTGGGTGAGGTTCCGGCCGAACTGGTCGAGGACCAGCGAGGTGGACGGGGTGCCCTCGGCGGGGCCGCCGGCGGTCGCCGACTCCTTGCCGCCGCCCTGGTAGCCGGAGAGCAGCTGGATGACCTGCTGACGCACCCGGTTGAGATCGGCGCCCAGCTTCACCAGGACCTGGGCGGCGACGCCCTCGCCCTCGCGGATCAGGCCGAGCAGGATGTGCTCGGTGCCGATGTAGTTGTGGCCGAGCTGAAGGGCCTCGCGGAGCGACAGCTCCAGGACCTTCTTCGCCCGGGGGGTGAAGGGGATGTGACCGGACGGGGCCTGCTGGCCCTGGCCGATGATCTCCTCGACCTGCTGGCGGACCGCCTCGAGCGAGATCCCGAGGCTCTCCAGCGCCTTGGCGGCGACACCCTCGCCCTCGTGGATCAGGCCCAGGAGAATGTGCTCGGTGCCGATGTAGTTGTGGTTGAGCATCCGGGCTTCTTCCTGAGCCAGGACGACAACCCGCCGCGCGCGGTCGGTGAACCTCTCGAACATCGTTAATCGCTCCTCAGAGCGGTCGGTCAGTTCGGGGGCCGTCCCCGCCCTGTCCTTCCGCATGCTAGTCCCGCTCAGCGGCGCGGCTTCGGAACTCCCGCGTACGCGGGAGCAACATCGCTGCGCGACCAGCCGACACCAAATCCAACCCGATGCTGGAAGACGGTGTTCCCGGAGACGGGCCCGATGCACCGCTTCGCGCTACGCCAACGGCGAACACGGCTCGGCGGGTACCGGGTGACCGGTCGCGCGAACTGCCTGGGACGGGGCCCGGGGACCTCGTCCACCTGCATTCATACCCGGTATTCCGGCGGGTTTCGCGCAGTTTCCGGGCCGGTGGTGTTCGCCCCGCGAGAAGTCGCGTCCGGGGCGTGCGGGCGGTGGCGGAGGTGACAGCCACTCAGCCCGGCGGGGTGACGTACCGCCATCCGGCGGCGGGTCGCGTTACCGCTTCACCCGTACAGCGTTGCACAGCCCATGACCGTCGCGCCGCTCGTACGGAATCCCGCCCCGGCCGCGCCGCCCCCCGGGACGGACCGGCTGCTGGTGCCGCTCGCCGCCGCGCGGGCCGCGCTGGGCCGGCTGGAGCGGCTCGGCCGGCCCGCCGGGCCGGTGGAGCCGCACGGCGACCGGGCGGCCTTCCCGCTCGCCCCGGGCGCCGCCGAACTCGTCCCGGAACTGCTCCGCTGGCTCGGCTGGGGCGAGGAGCTGCGGCTGCCCGTCGAACTGGACGCCGGCGGCCGCGCGGCCGCCGACCGGGTGCCCGCGCAGTGCGGCGCCGACGAGCCCCCGCCGCACCCCGACCGGAGCGCGCCCGGGCCCGCGCTGGACCTGGGCTCGCCCGACCTGCTGCGGCTGCTCGACTGCCTGGCCGACGCCTGCCTGCGGCTGCGCCTGGGGCTGCCGCAGGCGCGCTAGGCCGACGTCAGGAGGCGTTGGCCTTCTCGTACGCCTCGCGAACGTTGCTCGGGACGCGGCCGCGGTCGTTGACCTGGAAGCCGTTCTCCTTCGCCCACTCGCGGATCTTCGCGGTGTCGGGCTGGCCGCCCCCGGCGGCCCGACCGGCGGCCCGGCCGCTGCTGCGGCGCGGCGCGGAGAGCCGGCCGCTCTGCTTGCGGCCCTTCTCCACGTACGGCGCCAGCAGGACGCGCAGCTTCTCGGCGTTGTCGCTCTTCAGGTCGATCTCGTAGGCCACGCCGTCCAGGGCGAACGTCACGGTCTCGTCCGCGGAGCCGCCGTCGAGATCGTCTTCCAGAATGACCTGAACCCTCTGTGCCACGGGCTTCCCTTTCCGCGTTAACGATCCATTGCCTGAGGAAAGGAAACCGCCTTTTCCCGGAAAACACAAACCCCTGGGCGCCCCGGGAGGGTCAGCTGAGGTGCAGCAGCATGCGCGAGTTGCCGAGCGTGTTCGGCTTCACCCGCTCCAGGTCCAGGAACTCCGCCACACCTTCATCGTACGAGCGCAGGAGTTCTTCATAGACTTCCGTGGCCACGACTGCCGGGTCTGACGTACGATCGTCGTTTTCGCCGATCTCCACGAAGCCGTGTTTCGCGAAGAACACGGTCTCGAACGTCAAGCAGAAAATCCGACGGACTCCGAGCCAACGCGCGGTCTGCAGCAGCTTCGCCAGCAGAAGATGGCCGATACCGTGCCCCTTGCAGGCCGGATCCACCGCCAGGGTGCGCACCTCGGCGAGGTCCTCCCACATCACGTGCAGCGCCCCGCAGGCCACCACCACGCCGTCCTCGTCGCGCTCGGCCACCCAGAACTCCTGGACGGATTCGAACAGCGTGACGGTCGGCTTGTCGAGCAGAATGCCCTCGCGCGAGTACGCGTCGATGAGCCGGCGAACGGCCCGCACGTCGGTGGTCCGCGCCCGGCGGATGGTGACCTCCATGGGCGGGACGTTATCGCGCCGGAGGCTCCCGGGTCTCATCCGTATCGACACCGGCCACCCGCAGCGCATCGCGCAGCGCCTCCCGCTGCTCCGGTGACATCAGTCCGAAGAAGTGCACCAGCGCCGCCGCCGGATTGTCGCTGGTGGCCCACGCCTCGTTCATCAACGCGGCGGTGTACGCCTCCCGCGAGGAGACCGGCTCATATACATACGCCCGCCCGGACTGCTCGCGCCGCAGCCAGCCCTTTCGGTAGAGCTTGTCGAGCACCGTCATCACCGTCGTGTACGCGATTTCGCGTTCCGACGCCAGATCCTGCAGAACCTCGCGAACCGTGACCGGGCGGTTCCACTGCCAGACCCGGGTCATGATGTCGTTCTCGAGTTCTCCGAGTTGCCGCACCATAGTGCGGCCAGGATAGGGCCGATACGGACAAAATCATCCATTGACAAACAAACCGGCGCGGCGCCCCCCCCCCCGGGGGGGGGGGGCCCGGGGGGGGCGGGGGTTTTTTTGCCCCCGGGCCCCCCCGCACCGGGCCCCCCCCCCCGCGCGGGCCGGGCCCACCTGGGGGTCT
>NZ_JBICYJ010000044.1:0-70972 GCF_043200835.1 Kitasatospora sp. NPDC048365 | reverse complement strand
CCCCCCCCCCCCCCCCCCCCCCCCCCCCCCCCCCCCCCCCCCCCCCCCCCCCCCCCCCCCCCCCCCCCCCCCCCCCCCCCCCCCCCCCCCGGGGGAGGATCAGCCGGTGCCGGCCGCCGACGTACCGGTCACGGGGGCGGTGCTCCCGGCGGCGCCGGGTGCGGTGACGTCGCCCCAGGCGGACCAGCGGCCCGCCGTGTAGTCGCCGTTGGCGTTGTACACGTGGCCGCCCGAGACGCCGAACAGCCGCAGGGTGTTGCCGGTGCCGGCCGCGGAGAGCTGGGTCACGGCGCCCTGCCGGCCGACCACCGCCGACACGTTCGCCCACGAGGACCAGCGCCCGGCGGCGTAGTCACCGGAGGCCTGGAAGACGCTGCCGCCGACCAGCGCCAGCACGTGGAACTTCGAACCGAGGGCTGCACCCGCGATCTGGGTGACCGTACCGGGGCTGCCGATCGCGCCGGTGATGTCGCCGCTGCTCCAGGTACCGCGGGTGTAGTCGCCGTCGGCGACCCGGATCCGACCGTCCGCGCCCAGCGCCGCGATGTGCAGCGCGTTGCCGGTCGTCCCCGCCGCGATCTGCGTGGTGCCGGCGGGCAGCTTGGCCGCCGCTGTCACGTCGCCCCAGGCGGTCCAGCGGAAACCGGCGTCGAGCGTGGCCTCGTAGACCCGGCCTCCGGCCAGCGCGACCACGTGGGTCTGCTCGCCGATCGAGGCGGCCGCGATCTGGGTGATCCCGGCGAGCGGGCCCAGGCCCGATGCCTCGGTGGGCTCAGTCCACGGGGACCAGTCGCCCGGCCCGATGTAGCTGACGCCGTGGAAGCGCCAGCCGCCGAGGTTGCGCTCGATGTACCGGATCCGGCCGTTGGCGAGGACGACGGCCCGCAGGTACTGGGTGCTGGTGACCGAGTCGGCGACCGAGGTGATGTCGGCGGCGGCCGGCCCGCCGTTCGGGACGGCTGCGGCCGGCCCCCACACGCCCTGGGTGAAGTTGCCGACCGCGCCGACCAGTCCGCCGTCGGTCCGGGCGAGGACCTGGACCTTCTCGCCGTCGAGCAGCGCCCGGTGCTCGGCGTCGAAGACCACCTTCAGCTGCTTGGTGGTCACCACCTCCTTGCCGGTGGCGTCGGTGGCGGCCACGGTGACCGTGTAGGTGCCCGGCGCGTGGTAGCGGACGTTCGGGTTTTGGGACGGGTACCAGGCGTGGTCGCCGCTGCCGTCGCCGAAGTTGATCCGGCCGGCGGTGATGTCCCAGGGCGAGGTGGCGGTCGGCGAGAAGATCGCGTTCCCGCCGCCGTCGGTCCAGGTGGTGAAGTCGACGGTCAACGGGCCGGGCTGGTTCGCCTTGGCGAAGGTGGGGTCGGGCGTGACCCGGGCACCGGAGGCGGTGGTCAGGGTGACGGTGACGGGGTAGCTGCCGACGACGGTGTAGGTGTGGGTGGCCTCGGGCGCCGTGCTGACCACCGGCGCGCTGCCGTCGCCGAAGTCGAAGGAGTAGCTGATCGGCGACCCGCCGAAGCCGTCGGATGCGGAGGCGGTGGCCCGGACGGTCAGCGGGATCGGGCCGTGCGGGCTGTGGAAGGAGTCGCCGATCACCGAGAGCGAGCCCTGGAGGCCGACGTTCTCGTAGGCGCCCCGGTCGCGGAAGCCGCCGACGTTCGGCGCGGTGCTCTCGGACCGGGGGTCGTCGAGCGGCTTGGAGCCGTAGAGGTCGGTGCCGACGCCGGGGGCCGCGGGGTCGGCGGAGTCGGTGGCCGCGCGGGCGCTGTCCGGGAGCGGGTGGAACGGCCAGGCGGGGAAGGCCTCCTCGAAGGCGACGTCCAGGTCGATGTCGTGGGCGGCCTGACCGGTCGCGGCGGTGAACGCGGCGGGGGTCGGGTAGCCGGTGCCGCTCCAGCGGTACGTGGAGGCGCCCGGCCACGGGTGGACGGTGTTGAAGTCCACCTTCGAGTCGGCGACCGAGCCCACCGACAGCGAGATCTCGGCCTCACCGCGGTGGGCGGCGTCGCACTCGGCGGGATAGTCCTTGGTGGTGTCCGGATGGTCGGCGGTGATGACGTTGTTCTCGACCACGGCGCCCGGCGAGGCGCCGTCGATCAGCACGCTCTCCTCGCAGGAGAAGGCGATCGTGTTGTTGGTGACCGCGGTCTGCGGCGCGTCCTTGACGGTGACGGCCGAGGTGGTGGTGCGGCTGAAGTCGTTCGCGGTGATCAGCGTGGACCGCACACCGGCATCGACAGCTACACCGAGGGTGTCGGGGAACAGGTTGCGGGCGACCGTCACATGGTCGCTGTTGCCCGAGATCCGGATGTCCGCCGTACCGGAGCTGTTCTGGAACCAGTTCTGCTCCACAGTGATCCGGGAGGAGTCCGTGATCACGACGGGGTTCTTCCGGCGGTCCTGGCGGAAGCCCTTGATCACCACGTCGTGCGCGTTCGACACCACGAACGTGCTGCCGGCCTCCTTGCTGCTCGCCTCCAGCAGCGGCATGGACTGGGCGTCGCGGGTGATCGGTCCGCCGAGGAAGGTGATCGGCTGCTCCGGAGTGCCGGACCGGGTGATGTGCACGACGTCGCCGAAGTACCCGCCGCTGGTGGGCATCACCCGGACCGTCTGGCCGGGCTCGACCACCTTGGCGGCGGCGGAGACGGTGCAGAACGGCTGGGCGAGCGTTCCCGAACCGGTGTCGGAACAGCGCGTGGGATCCGCGTTGTTGACGAAGAGTGTGGTGACCGCGGCCGAGGCCGCGGGCGCCGGGAGTCCGACGACGGCGGTGGTCACCGCTGCCGCCAGACCCAGGAACTGACGCATACGCACGAGAGTCGATCCCCCCTGGAAGTGACACGAGCCGGCACAGCCTGGCACTCCCCCGACTCAACGGTCGAGCGCATTAACGAATCAGTACGAACAATTCATCCGGTCAGATCCCTATCGGCCGCTGGGACCGGACGGACTGCAGCAGTCCGATGGCGATCCAGACGGCGAACATCGAGGATCCGCCATAGGAGACGAAGGGCAGCGGGATGCCCGCGACCGGCATGATGCCGAGATTCATCCCGATGTTCTCGAAGGCCTGGAACGCGAACCAGGTGACCACGCCCGCGGCGAGGACCGTGCCGTACAGGTCGGTGGCCTGGCGCGCTATCCGGCAGGCGCGCCACAGGATGACGCCCAGCAGGCCGATCAGGGCGAGTGCGCCGACGAAGCCGAGCTCCTCGCCGGCCACCGTGAAGACGAAGTCGGTCTGCTGCTCGGGGACGAACTGGCCCATGGTCTGGGTGCCGTGGAACAGGCCCATGCCGGTCAGGCCGCCGGAGCCGATGGCGATCCGGGCCTGGGCGGTGTTGTAGCCGACGCCGGCCGGGTCGAGGGCCGGGTTGGCGAAGGCGGCGAACCGGTCGATCTGGTACTTGTCGAGCACGCCGAGCTGCCAGACCGCGATCGCGCCGGCCACGCCGGCGCCGAGCAGGCCGAAGACCCAGCGGTTGGCGGCGCCGGAGGCGAGCAGGATGCCGAGCACGGTCACGGCCATCACCATCACCGAGCCGAGGTCGGGCATCAGCATGACGACGCCCATCGGGACGGCCGCGACGGCCAGCCCCTGGAGCACGCTGCGGGTCGGCGGGTACTCCCGCTCGCCGGCGTCGACCCGGGCGGAGAGCACCACGGCCATGCCCATCACGATGGCGAGCTTGGCGAACTCGGCGGGCTGGATGGAGAAGCCGCCGCCGAACTGGATCCAGGAGTGCGCGCCGTTGATGGTCGAGCCGAGCGGGCTGAGCACCGCGAAGAGCAGCAGCAGCACCGCGAGGTAGACGAACGGCACCGCGGTGCGCAGCCTTCGTGTCCCTATCAGCACGGTGACCGCGCACAGCCCGAGGCCGATCACCAGGTTGGTGAGGTGCCGGTAGAGGAAGTACTGGGGGTCGCCGTGGGTGAGCGTGTCCCGGCCGCGGGTGGCGGACCAGACCAGCAGCGAGCTGCCCAGCGAGAGGCCGAGCGCGCTGAGGATCATGATCCAGTCGAGCCGGCGCAGCGGGGAGTCCTTGGCCAGCACCCGCGCGAGGTTGCCGCGGCGCGGGCTGAACCGGACCGGCCGGTAGGAGCCGTACGAGGTCATGCGCGGCCCCTTCCGGCGGCGGTGCGGGTGGCGGGTTCGACGGCGGCCAGCGCGACGGTGAGCGGCGCGGGGGCGCCGGCCGGCTGGACCGGGTCGAGGAAGGTGCGGGTGCCCTCGTAGGAGAACGAGGCGGGCTTGACGATCGCGGTGCCGTCGGGGTTGAACTTGGGCAGTTCGGCCTGCGGCTTGGGCAGCAGCGCCTTGCCGTTGTCGATCCCGCCCTTGTCGTCCACGCCGTACAGCGCCTGGTAGATCCGCCGGACCGAGTCGCCGGAACCGCCGGAGCCGGTGCCACCTTGGCTTATCGTCATCACGACCGCGTAGTCGGCACTGTAGGTGGTCAGCCACGAGGTGGTCTGCTTGCCGGCGACCTCGGCGGTGCCGGTCTTGGCGTGCAGTTCGATCTGCTTCTGCGGCCAGCCCTGGGCGGTGAACTTCCAGGAGGCGGTGCCTCGTTCGACGACGCCCGCGGTGGCCTCGTTGATGTACTTCAGCAGCTTGCCGTCGGCGGGGAGCCGGCCGTCCTCGTGCGGGGCGATGTCGCGGACCAGGGCGCCGTCCGGGCTGACCACGGCCTTGCCGATGCTCGGGCGGTACAGGATGCCGCCGTTGGCGAGGGCGGAGTAGATCCGGGCCATCTGCAGCGGGGTGACCAGGGTGTCGCCCTGGCCGATCGCGAAGTTGACCGAGTCACCGGCGCGCATCTGGTTGCCGTCGACGCAGTTCTCGCGGGCGATCTCGTCGGTGTACTCGTGGCCGCCCTTGGCCGCCTGGGCGCACCAGGCGTCCTTGTTGGCGTCGAAGAAGGACTGCTTCCACTGCCGGTCGGGCACCCGGCCGGGGGTCTCGGACGGCAGGTCGACACCGGTCTTGGCGCCGAGTCCGTACTGGTGGGCGGTCTTGAAGAACCAGTCGGCGGCGTCCTTCTTGGGCTTGATGCCGCCGTCCTTCATCCACTGGTCGTAGGCGAGGCCGTAGAAGACGGTGTCGCAGGAGACCTCCAGGGCGCGCTCCAGCGTGATGTCGCCGAAGCTCTCGCTCTCGAAGTTCTTGAACTCGCGGCCGCCGATGGTGAGGCTCTTCGGGCACGGGTAGTGGCCGTCCAGCGAGTAGCCGGCCTGCACCGCGGCGTTGGTGGAGATCACCTTGAAGGTGGAGCCGGGGGCCGACTGGCCCTGGATGGCCCGGTTGATCAGCGGGTAGTTGGAGTCCTTGCCGGTCAGCGTCTGGTAGTCCTTGGCGGAGATGCCGCCGACCCACAGGTTGGGGTCGAAGGTCGGGGCGCTGGCCATCGCGACGATCCGTCCGGTGTGCACGTCCATCACGACGGCGGCGCCGGAGTCGGCCTCGTAGTTCTTCTTGGTCTCCTTGTCGTACACCTTGCGGGCGTCGACCATCGCCTGGGCGAGCTGGTCCTCGACCACCTTCTGCACCCGGGCGTCGAGCGAGGTGACCAGGTTGTTGCCGGCCTGCGCGGGGACCCGCCCGGCGCTGCCGATCACCCGGCCGAGGTTGTCGACCTCCAGCTTGTCCACGCCGGTGGTGCCGCGCAGGTCGTCGTCGTAGACCGACTCCAGGCCGGCCCGGCCGATCTGGTCGGAGGGCAGCCGGCGCTCGCGGCCGGGCTTGTCGGCGCTCTTGGTGACCTCGTCGTCGGTGACCGGGGAGAGGTAGCCGAGGACCTGGGCGGCGCTGGCGCCCTCGGCGCCGGTGTAGCGGCGGGTGGCGGTGGGCTGCGCGGTGACGCCGGGGAAGTCCTCGCGGCGTTCCATTATCTGCATCGCCTGCTGGGTGGTGGCCTGCTGGGTCACCGGGATCGGCTGGTACGGGGAGCCGTTCCAGCAGGGCTGCGGGGTCTTGGCGTCGCAGAGCCGTACCTTGTCCTGGACGTCCTTGGCGGGCATGCCCAGCACCTCGGCGAGCCGGGTGAGCACGGCCTTGCCGCGGTCCTTCTGCTGCAGCAGCGAGGTGCGGCTGACCGAGACGACCAGCTTGGTCTCGTTGCCGGCCAGGATCCGGCCGGAGGCGTCCAGGATCTCGCCGCGGATGGCCGGTTCGACCACCTCGCGGATGTGGTTGCCGGCCGCCTTCGCGGCGTAGTCCTTGCCGGTGCGGATCTGCAGGTACCACAGCCGCCCGCCGAGGGTGGCGAGCAGGGAGAGGACCAGCACCTGGAGCACGACCAGCCTGATCGTCACCCGCCGGGTGCGGCCGGTCTCGGGGATGTTCGTCATGAGGACGGGCCTCCTCTCGGTCAGGGCCGCTTGGCGAGGCCGGGCATGCGCCGCTTCTTGGCGTACGTCGGGCCGCTGGAGACCTCACGGGTGGTCTTGTACCGCGCCAGCGCGCCGAGCCCGGAGCCGCCGTCGGCGCCGCGCGGGGACTCGGAGGCGACCCGGTCGCCGTCGAACCGGCGGGCCAGCAGCATCACCGCGGGCACCACGAACGGGGCGAGCAGCACGTCGTACAGCAGGGCGGAGAACACCAGGCCGGTCAGGCCGACGTGCCGGGCGGCGGTGTCGCCGACCAGGGCGCCGACCATCGCGTACAGCAGGGTGGAGACGATCGCGGCGCCGGCCACCACCAGGAGCGCGCTGAGCGCCGAGCGCTGCCGGCCGCCCTCGGGGCGCAGCAGGCCGGCGGCGTAGCCCATCAGGCAGAGCACCAGGGCGTAGCGGCCGATCGCGTGGTCGGAGGGCGGGGCGAGGTCGGCGAGCAGGCCGCCGGCGAAGCCGACCACGCAGCCGCCGGACGGGCCGTAGACCAGGGCGAGGCCGACCACCACGAGGAGCAGCAGGTCGGGGGTGGCGCCGGGCAGCTGGAGCCGGCCGAGCACGCTGACCTGGATCAGCAGGGCGAGCAGCAGCAGGACGCCGGAGAGGACGATCCGGTTGATGCGCACGGTCAGTGTCCCCCCGTGGTGGTGGGCGGCGCGGCGGCGGCCGGTGCCGCCGGGGCGGGTGCGGCGGCCGCCGTGGCGGCGGTGGCGGGCGGCAGGACGGCGTCGCGCGGGTCGGTGCGCGGCGGGACGACGACCACGCCGACCAGGTCGAGCCGGGTGAACTGGACGAACGGCTCGACCTGGATGGTCTTGGTGAGCTGGCCGGGGGTGGCCTCGACCTGGACCACCTTGCCGACCGGGACGCCGGGGACGAACGGGCGGCCGCTGTGCGAGCCGAAGGTGACCAGCCGGTCGCCCTCCTTGACCTGGGCGCGGCCGTTCAGCAGCTGGATCTTCATCGGGCCGGTGCCCTGGCCGGCCGCGAAGCCGATCTCGTTGTTGCCCTCCAGCCGGACGCCGGCGGTGAAGCCGGGGTCGGAGGCGAGCAGCACGGTGGCGGTGGTCGGGGCGACCGTGGTGATCCGGCCGACCAGGCCCTGGCCGTTGATGACGGTCATGTCGCGGGTCAGGCCGTCGTCGCTGCCGGCGTCGATGGTGATGGTCCAGGAGAAGCCCTGGGCCGGGCCGATCGCGATCACCTGGGCGGCCTTGACGGTGTATCCGCCGGCGCCGGCGGTGCGCAGCATCTCGTCGAGCTGCTTGGTCCGGCCGGTGGCGGCGTCCGAGGAGGCGAGCCGCTGGCGCAGCTCGGCGTTCTCCCTGGTGGCCTGGTCGAGACGCTCCTGGTGGGTGGAGGCGTCGCGGATGGCCCGGACGTACCCGGCGACCGGGTCGACGGCTCCGGCCGCGCCGCGCTCCACCGGGCCGAGCACGCTGGCCGCGGCCCGGCGGGCGCCGCCGAGCGGCGAGTCCTCGCCGCCCTTGATGTCGACGGTGATCAGCGCGAAGGCGACGGCGACCAGCAGGATGAGCAGTAGTCGGCTCTCGCGTGTGTCCCTCACGGTGCTGGAGCTGCCCCTTCGTACGGTGAGTCTCTGTTCAATCGGCGTGCTGGAGGCTGTGCCCGGTTAACGACGCGGCTGGGCGTCGAGAACCTGCTGGAGCGCCTCGAACTCCTCGACGCACTTGCCGGCGCCGATCGCCACCGAGTCCAGCGGGTTCTCCGCGATGTGGATCGGCATGCCGGTCTCGCGGCGCAGCCGCTCGTCCAGGCCGCGCAGCAGGGCGCCGCCGCCGGTCAGCACGATGCCGCGGTCCATCACGTCGCCGGCCAGCTCCGGGGGGCACTGGTCGAGGGTGGTCTTCACCGCGTCGATGATGGAGTTGACCGGCTCGTCGATCGCCTCGCGCACCTCGGCGGCGGAGATCACGACGGTCTTCGGCAGGCCGGAGACCAGGTCGCGGCCGCGGATCTCGGCGTGCTCGTCCTTCTCGCCGTCCAGCGCGAAGGCGGAGCCGATCGACATCTTGATCTGCTCGGCGGAGCGCTCGCCGAGCAGCAGGCTGTACTCCTTCTTGATGTGCTGGACGATCGCGTTGTCCAGCTCGTCGCCGGCGACCCGCAGGGACTGCGCGGTGACGATCCCGCCGAGCGAGATGACCGCGACCTCGGTGGTGCCGCCGCCGATGTCGACCACCATGTTGCCGGTCGGCTCGTGCACCGGCAGGCCGGCGCCGATCGCGGCCGCCATCGGCTCCTCGATGATGTGCACCTGGCGTGCGCCGGCCTGGGCGCTGGCCTCGATCACGGCGCGGCGCTCGACCCCGGTGATGCCGGACGGCACGCAGACCACGACCCGGGGGCGGGCCAGGTAGCGGCGGCGGTGGATCTTCAGGATGAAGTAGCGCAGCATCCGCTCGGTGATCTCGAAGTCGGCGATCACGCCGTCCTTCAGCGGGCGGATGGCGACGATGTTGCCCGGCGTGCGGCCGATCATCTTCTTCGCCTCGGCGCCCACCGCCAGGATGCCGCCGGTGTTGGTGTTCACCGCGACCACCGACGGCTCGTTGAGCACGATCCCCTTGCCCCTGACGTACACCAGGGTGTTGGCAGTGCCGAGGTCGATCGCCAAGTCCCGGCCGATGAACGACAGGTTGTTCGCCATGGGATGTGGAGTGCCTTCCCGAGTTCGGATCAATGGCGGGGAGCGGGCCGGCCGCGCGGGCCCGTGCGGGGGCTGACGGCAGCTGAGCAGCCGCACCGGGCCCGTAAGTTGGGGTCCATCGTAGCCACGCCGGTCGTCGCGAGCGGCGGGTACGGCATGCTGCCCATTCTCCGTGCGCGGAGCGGCTTCCCGTGGCATTGGACGCCGTGTCGAGCAGCCGGGTTCCGTGATTTGACGATTAACGCCCAGATGGCGGGCAGTACCGCGGGGTGCGGGGCGACAGCGGCCCCGCACCCCCGGTGATCAGGCGTGCGAGGGGAAGAAGATCTTGATCTCGCGCTCGGCCGACTCCGGCGAGTCGGAGGCGTGGATCAGGTTCTCGCGGGTGATCGTCGCGTAGTCGCCGCGGATGGTGCCGGCCCCGGCCTGCAGCGGGTCGGTGGCACCGGCCAGCGCCCGGATGCCGGGGACGACGTTCTCACCCTCGACGATCAGCGCGATCGACGGGCCCGAGGTCATGAACTCCAGCAGCGGCTCGTAGAACGGCCGGCCGACGTGCTCGGCGTAGTGCTGCTCCAGCGTCGCGCGGTCGAAGGTCCGCAGCTCGATCGCGGCGAAGCGCCAGCCGGCCTTGCGCTCGATCCGGCTGATGATCTCGCCGGCCAGACCACGCTGGACGGCGTCGGGCTTGAGCAGGACGAGAGTGCGCTGGGACACGGGGCGGCTCCTGGGGATCGGGTCGTGCGTGAGGTGTACCGCAGACCCTACCCCGGGCGCCAGGCCCCGACGTGAACGGCCCGGGGCAGGTCAGGCGGGCTGCGCGGCGGGCGCCGCGGAGGCCTCCCGGGCCGCCTTGATCTCGTCGATCTTCCGGCCGTAGTGCACCGAGCACCACCACAGGCCGGTGAAGATCACGCCGAACGCGTACATGGTCGGCAGGACCAGGCCGCTGGCCAGGATGCCCAGCTGCAGGGCCCAGCCGACCCAGACCGCGCCGGGCCGGGTGATCACGCCGCAGAGCAGCACGCACAGCAGCATGGCCAGGCCGCTGACCAGCCAGATCGTGCCGGCGCCGACGTCGGTCAGCTTCATCGCGACCAGTCCGGCGAACAGGATCAGCAGGGCCTCGCCGATCAGCGTCGAGGAGCACAGGGTCCGCATCGGCGGCTACTTCCTTCCGAACAGCAGGCGCGCCTCGCCCACCGTGATGACCGAACCGGTGACCAGCACGCCCGCGCCGCCCAGGTCCTCCTCCTCGGCCAGGGTGATCGCCGCCTCGATGGCGTCGTCCAGCCGGGGCTCGACCTGCACGCGATCCTCACCGAAGATCTCCACCGCGAGCGCGGCGAGCTTGTCGACCGGCATCGCACGGTGGGTGGAGTTCTGGGTGATGACCACCTCGGCCAGCACCGGCTCGTACGCCTCCAGCAGGCCGGAGACGTCCTTGTCGCCGCTGGTGGCGATCACGCCGACCAGCTTGGTGAAGCCGAAGGCCTCGCCGAGCGCGGAGACCGCGGCCTCGGCGCCGTGCGGGTTGTGCGCGGCGTCCAGGATCACGGTGGGGCTGCGGCGGACCACCTCCAGGCGGCCCGGGGAGGAGACGCCGGAGAACGCCGCGCGGACCTTCTCCTCGTCCAGCGCGCCGCCGGAGGCGCCGCCGACGCCGAAGAACGCCTCCACGGCGGCCAGCGCGAGCGCCGCGTTGTGCGCCTGGTAGGCGCCGTGCAGCGGGATGAAGACGTCCTCGTACTCGTGGCCGCCGAGGCCGCGCAGGGTGACCAGCTGGCCGCCGACCGCGACCTCGCGGCGGATCACGCCGAACTCCATGCCCTCGCGGGCCACCGTGGCGTCCACCTCGACCGCGCGGCGCAGGATCGACTCGGCGGCGTCCAGCGGCTGCTGGGAGACCACGGCGAGCGCGCCGGGCTTGATGATGCCGGCCTTCTCCTTGCCGATCTTGCCGGTGGTGTCGCCGAGCCGGTCGGTGTGGTCCAGGCCGATCGGGGTGATCACCGAGACGACGGCGTCGATCACGTTGGTGGCGTCCCAGGTGCCGCCCATGCCGACCTCGACCACGGCGACGTCCACCGGGGCGTCGGCGAAGCAGGCGTACGCCATGCCGGTCAGCACCTCGAAGAAGGAGAGCGCGATCGGCTGGGTGGCGTCGACCATCCGCACGTAGGGCTCGATGTCGCGGAAGGTCTCGACGAACTTCTCCACGTCGATCGGCGCGCCGTCCAGGCTGATCCGCTCGGTGACCGACTCCACGTGCGGGCTGGTGTACCGGCCGGTGCGCAGCTCGAAGGAGCCGAGCAGGCGCTCGATCATGCGGGCGGTGGAGGTCTTGCCGTTGGTGCCCGTGATGTGGATGGACGGGTACGAGCGCTGGGGCTGGCCGAGGATGTCCATCAGCGCCGCGATGCGGTCGAGCGAGGGCTCGATCTTGTTCTCGGGCCAGCGCTTGGACAGCTCCAGCTCGACGGCGCGCAGCTCGGCGTCGACGCCGTCGGCGGCCTCGCCGCCGGGTCGGATGGTGTACGGGTTCTGCCCGGCCTTCTCGGTCACCCCCCAAGTCTAGGACTCGCGCAAGGGCGCCTCCCCCACCCCTCGCCCAGTGAGGGTCGCCACTTCGCCAAGGCTTGGCAAAATCGATCATCCACCATCGAAATGATGGAACTCAACGGCAATGAACCTTCAGCTCGAAGCAACAGGCCGACGGGAGCCTTTGATGGACCAGTTCTTAACAGCCCACCGGGAGGCGGTCCCGACCACCGCCCACCTGCTGTCGCCGGCGCCGCCGGCCTACCTGCTGCCGACCTTCGGCCACTTCCTGCTCCACTGGTCCGGCGCCGCCCGCGGGCCGGCCGGATCGCCGCCTCGCTCGCCGTCCCGGAGCCGGTCGCCGTCCGACACTTCGGCAACTCGCCCTCTTGACAGCGCAATTGGTCTACTCCACCGTGTGACACACTCCCTGCACCGCACTCCCATCCCCCACTCCCCCACACCTGGAGATGGCATGCGTGCGCCACACCGCCACACCGCCCGGGCGCCACTCGCCGCCCTGGTCGCCGCCGTGCTCGCGCTGGTCGGCCTGCTGCTCGCCGGCCCGGCCGGCACCGCGGCCGCCGCCGACGTGGACGTGATCCGCAACGGCGACTTCGCGAGCGGCAACCACCTGACCAACTGGACCTGCGCGAGCGGGGTCACCGCCGTCAACAACTCCGCGACCGGCTGGGACCTCCAGGGCACCCCGGCCGGCTCCGACTACGCCCAGTGCAGCCAGCAGGTCACCGTCAAACCGTCCTCGACCTACAAGCTGACCGCCCAGGTCCAGGGCTCCTACGTGTTCCTCGGCGCCACCGGCACCGGCGGCACCGACCCGTCCACCTGGACCTCCTCCACCACCTGGACCACGCTCACCACCACCTTCACCACCGGACCGTCCACCACCTCGGTCTCGGTGTGGTTCCACGGCTGGTACGGGCAGGCCGCCTACCTGGTCGACAGGGTCTCCATGGTCGGCCCGGGCGACGCCTCGCCGAGCCCCTCGGGGTCCACCTCGGTCAGCCCGACGCCGAGCAACTCCACGTCGCCGTCGCCGTCGGTCTCGACCTCGACCTCGCCCTCGCCGACCGGGAGCCAGCCGCCGAACAAGCACCGGCTGACCGGCTACTGGCAGAACTTCGACAACGGCGCCACCGTGCAGCGGATCAGCGACGTCCCCGCCGCGTACGACATCATCGCCGTGTCCTTCGCCGACGCCACCGCAACCCAGGGCGGCATCAGCTTCACCCTGGACAGCACCCTCTCCAGCCGGCTCGGCGGTTACACCGAGGCCCAGTTCAAGGCGGACATCGCCGCCAAGCGGGCAGCCGGCAAGAAGGTGATCATCTCCGTCGGCGGCCAGAACGGCACCGTCTCCGTCTCCAACTCCACCGCCGCCACCACCTTCGCCAACACCGCCTACTCGGTGATCCAGCAGTACGGCTTCGACGGCATCGACATCGACCTGGAGAACGGCGTCAACGCCACCTACATGGGGCAGGCGCTGCACTCGCTGGCATCGAAGGTCGGGAGCGGGTTCGTGCTCACCATGGCGCCGCAGACGATCGACATGCAGTCGACCGGGGCCGAGTACTTCAAGCTGGCGCTGAACACCAAGGACATCCTGACCATCGTCAACATGCAGTACTACAACAGCGGCACGATGCTCGGCTGCGACGGCGGGGTGTACGCGCAGGGCACCGTCAACTTCCTGACCGCGCTCGCCTGCATCCAGCTCAAGGGCGGCCTCGCACCGAGCCAGGTCGGCCTGGGCGTGCCCGCCTCCACCAGCGCGGCCGGCGGCGGCTACGTCAGCCCGGCGACCGTCAACGCCGCCCTCGACTGCCTCGCCAACGGCACCAACTGCGGCACCTTCAAGCCCGACACCAAGTGGCCCGGCATCGGCGGAGCGATGACCTGGTCCACCAACTGGGACGCGAAGGCCGGCAACGGCATCGCCAACACCGTCGGCTCCCACCTGCACGCCATGCCGTAACACCCGGTCGGGGCACGCCCGGTCACACGCCGTACTCCGGCGGCCGGGCGTGCCCCTGGCGCCGTCCCTGGCGGGCCTCGGGCACCTGGATCAGGCGGCCGTGGTGGCGGCGCCGGAGCTCCGCCGCGATCTCCTCCGCCTCGCCGTCCGGGAGGAGCGGCAGCATCATCGCCACCGCCTGCAGCAGCCCGCCCAGCAGGTACGTGGTGTCGGGCGTCGCCGCCACCAGGTTCCGCACGCCGTCGACGTCCCCCGCCCCGACCGCCTCCAGCAGTCGCGCGGCCCCGGCCATCTCCTCGTCCACCGCGACCGACGCCGTCTCGGCCGGCGCGCGCCGGGCGAGCGCCCGCAGCACCCGGTCGGCGGCCTCCGGGGCGTACGCCTTGCGGACGGCCTCGGCGGCGATCCACACCAGGAGCGTCGTCACCTCGCGTTCCGCGTGCTCGGAGAGGAGCCGATCGAGCTCCTCGTCGAAGGCGAGCTGGTTGCCGTGCCGGAATGCCAGCAGCAGCGTCGCCGCCCGGGCCTTGGCCTCGTGAACCGCCTCGGCCGGCAGTTCCTCGGCCAACTCCCTGGTCACCGCCATGCCGTGCCTCCCGTCAAGTCGTGCCGCTCGAATGGGAACTTCCGCCCACCGTACACAGCAGAACTGCGAACCCGGTGTTGCGCGCGCACGCCGCCGTGGAAATGAATTCGATAAACCGGTGATCCGCACCGCGCTATTGGCCTGCCCGCCCGCCCCACCTCCCCACATGCCGTCCTTTGTACACGTCTACGGGTACCGGGAATGCGCCGAACGAGGGACGCCGGAATTTCCCCGCGCAATTCTTTCCGTCCGGGAACGGCGAAGGGCCGCCGCCCCGTTGCACGGGACGGCGGCCCTGGCGAACCGCTGTCGGATCAGCCCTGCGGCAGCGCCGCGAGCTGGGCGGTGATCCGGACGATGTCGGCCTCGGCGGCCTCCTGGCGGGTGCGGATCTTGGCGACCACGTCGTCCGGCGCCTTGGCGAGGAACGCCTCGTTGCCGAGCTTCGCGGTGGTCTGCGCCTTCTCCTTCTCCGCCGCGGCGAGGTCCTTGGCGAGGCGCTTGCGCTCCGCCGCGACGTCGATCGTGCCGGACAGGTCCAGCGACACCGTCGCGCCGGCGACCGGCAGCGAGGCGGTGGCGGCGAACCCGGCCTCCGGGACGGTCAGGCGCAGCAGCGAGCGGATCGCGTCCTCGTGGACACCGAGCACGGTGCCGGCCAGGTCGAGCTGCGCGGGGACGCGCTGCGCGGGCTGCAGGCCCTGGTCCGAGCGGAAGCGGCGGACCTCGGTGACCACCTGCTGCAGGGTGGCGATCTCGGCCTCGGCCTCGGCGTCGCGGAAGCCGGAGTCCTTCGGCCACTCGGTGACCACCAGCGACTCGGCGCCGGTGAGGGTGGTCCACAGGGTGTCGGTGACGAACGGGACCACCGGGTGCAGCAGGCGCAGGGTGAGGTCCAGGACCTCGCCGAGCACCCGGCGGGCCGCGTCGGCCTGCGCCCCGCCCTTGGCGAGGGTGGTCTTGGAGAGCTCGACGTACCAGTCGAAGACCTCGTCCCACGCGAAGTGGTAGAGCGCGTCCGAGACCTTGGCGAACTCGTAGTCGTCGTACAGCGCGTCGACCTCGGCCACGGTCGCGTTGAGGCGCGAGAGGATCCAGCGGTCGACCGAGGTCAGTTCCTCGGCGGCTGGCAGCGGGCCCTCGACGGTGGCGCCGTTCATCAGCGCGAAGCGGGTGGCGTTCCAGATCTTGTTGCAGAAGTTCCGGGAGCCCTTGACCCAGTCCTCGCCGATCGGCACGTCGGCGCCGGGGTTGGCGCCGCGGGCCAGGGTGAAGCGGACCGCGTCGGCGCCGTAGGCGTCCATCCAGTCCAGCGGGTCGACGGCGGTGCCGGACGACTTCGACATCTTCTTGCCGAACTCGTCGCGGACCAGACCGGTCAGGGCGACCGTCTTGAACGGCGCCTGGCCGTCCATCGCGTACAGGCCGAACATCATCATCCGGGCGACCCAGAAGAAGATGATGTCGTGGCCGGTCAGCAGGACGTCGGTCGGGTAGAACTTCTCCAGGTCGGCGGTCTTCTCCGGCCAGCCCAGCGTGGAGAACGGCCACAGGCCGGAGGAGAACCAGGTGTCCAGGACGTCCGGGTCCTGGTGCCAGCCCTCGCCGGTCGGCGGCTGCTCGTCCGGTCCGACGCAGACGACCTCGCCCTCGGGGCCGTACCAGACCGGGATCCGGTGGCCCCACCAGAGCTGGCGCGAGATGCACCAGTCGTACATGTTGTCGACCCAGTCGAAGTAGCGGCGCTCCAGCTCCTTCGGGTGGATCTCGACCCGGCCGTCGCGGACCGCGTCGCCGGCGGCCTGCGCCAGCGGCTCGACCTTGACCCACCACTGCAGCGAGAGCCGCGGCTCGACGATGGTGTGGCAGCGCGAGCAGTGGCCGACCGAGTGGACGTACGGCCGCTTCTCGGCGACGATCCGGCCCTGCTCGCGCAGCGCCCCGACCACGGCGGAGCGGGCCTCCAGCCGGTCCAGGCCGAGGAACGGGCCGTGCACGGTGATGACACCGCGCTCGTCCATCACGGTCAGGTTGGGCAGGCCGTGGCGCTGGCCGATGGCGAAGTCGTTGGGGTCGTGCGCCGGGGTCACCTTGACGGCGCCGGTGCCGAACTCCGGGTCGACGTGCTCGTCGGCGACGACCGGGATCTCCCGGTCCGTCAGCGGCAGCTTGATGCTGCGGCCGACCAGGTGCTTGTAGCGCTCGTCGTCCGGGTGGACGGCGACCGCGGTGTCGCCCAGCATGGTCTCGGCCCGGGTGGTGGCGACCACGATCGAGTCGTCGCCCTCGCCGTAGCGGATCGAGACCAGCTCGCCGTCGCGGTCCTTGTGCTCGACCTCGATGTCGGAGAGCGCGGTGAGGCAGCGCGGGCACCAGTTGATGATGCGCTCGGCCCGGTAGATCAGGCCGTCGTCGAAGAGCTTCTTGAAGATGGTCTGGACGGCCTGGGACAGGCCCTCGTCCATGGTGAAGCGCTCGCGCGACCAGTCGACGCCGTCGCCGAGGCGGCGCATCTGGCCGAGGATCCGGCCGCCGTAGTTCTCCTTCCACTCCCAGACCTTCTCGACGAAGGCCTCGCGGCCCAGGTCGTGGCGGGAGAGGCCGGACTCGGCGAGCTGCTGCTCCACCTTGTTCTGGGTGGCGATGCCGGCGTGGTCCATGCCGGGCAGCCACAGCGTCTCGAAGCCCTGCATCCGCTTGCGGCGGGTGAGGGCGTCCATCAGCGTGTGCTGGAAGGCGTGGCCGAGGTGCAGCGCACCGGTGACGTTCGGCGGCGGGATGACGATGGTGTACGCCGGCTTGTCGCTCTTCGCGTCCGCCGTGAAGTAACCGCGGTCCACCCAGCGCTCGTACAGCTCGCCCTCTACCTCGGCCGGGGCGTAGGTCGTCGGGAGGGTGGCTGCGTTGTCCCCGGGGCCGTTGGCGTCGGGGCGCTGGTTCGTCGTGTCGGTCACGACGCACAGTTTACGGAACTCCGGAGCGCGGTTACGAACCGCTTTTGCCCGAACCACCCGGGCGGGTCGACGCCACCGTGCGATAGCGTGCCCGAATTACTCGTACGCGACAGGGGCCGCCGATCCACGGCGGCGGGGGAGACGCCAGATGTACGGCCAGGGGCAGGGGCAGCAGTATCCGCCGCAGGGGCAACCGCAGGGTCAGCCGCAGCAGCCGTGGGGGCAGCCTCAGCAGCCGCCCGGCGTGCCCAACTACGGTGCGCCGCAGGCGCCTTACGGCCAGCCGCAGCAGCCCGCCCCGCCGTACGGCGGCCAGCAGCCGCCCGCCTACGGCTACCCCCAGCAGCAGCCCCAGCAGCCGTACCCGCCGCAGCAGCCCTTCCCGCAGCAGCAGCAGGGCCAGCCGGGGTACGGCTACCAGCCGCCGGCCCCGCCGAAGCGCGGCAACGGACTGCTGATCGGCCTGGTCATCGGCGTGCTGGTGCTGGGCGGCGGCGCCGCGGCCTGGGCGCTGAGCGGTGACGACTCCCCCGGCGGCGGCGGTGGCACCACCGCCGGCTCGGGCATCGGCGGCAAGTACAAGGTGGTCGCCGCCGACACCGTGCCGGGCGGCTACACCAAGAAGTCCTCCTCCGACCGGGGCGCGGTCAGCGGCGCCGAGGGCCTGGCGACCCTGGAGGCCTCCACCGGTGCGGTCTACCAGAAGTCCCCGGCCGAGCTGCTGATCCTCGGCGGCAGCTGGGGCACGGTCAAGGACCCGGACGCCCTGATCACGCTCGGCGTCGGGCAGGCCGTCAAGGGCAGCGGCGACGAGAAGCTGACCTGGAAGAAGGAGCCCACCGCGGTCGACGCCAAGGACCCCAAGGACCCGGGCGGCAAGCTCCGGTGCGGGGTGGCCACCAGCGGCAAGGCCGACATCCCGGTCTGCATCTGGGCCAACCACGCCACCTTCGGCACCGTGAGCTTCGTCAACACCCTTCCCACCGGCGGCACTTCGCTGCTCACCCAGGCCCAGGCGGCCGACCGCGCCCGGCAGGTCCGGGACGCCGTCGTGGTCGCCAAGTGAGGTCACGCCGGACGCTCTGGGTGGTGCTCGGCTGCGTGGGCGGCACGCTGCTGGTCACCGTCGGACTGCTCGGCTACTTCGTCTACGACACCGCCGCGTCGACCGGCCGGAACAGGATCGTGCTGCCGCCGAGCTTCCAGGGCCTGCCCGCCGATCCGGACGGCTCGACCGCCAAGGAGCTGGCCGCCCAGCTGCAGTCCGGCTACGCCCGGGGCTCCGGCCGCTGGACCCCGACCGCCCTGGTCAGCGCGGTCTACCGGGACGCGGCGACCGGGCGGACGCTGGTCGCGGCCGGCGCGTACGGCCACGTGCTGCGGCCGTCCGACCAGGTGGACACGGTGTTCGACGGCGCCGCGGCCGCCGGCGACGCGCGGATCGACGGCCGCCGGGACGTCGACCCGGGCCCGCTGGGCGGCCGGATGTCCTGTGCGACCACCGAGAGCCAGGGCCGGCTGGTCGGCTTCTGCGCCTGGGCCGACGGCAGCACCGTGATGACGCTGGTCGACCTCGACGCCGCCGGGAAGGCCGTCGACCTGGACCGGGTCGCCGCCGACGCCCGCGAACTGCGGCGGATCTCCGAGATCCCGAAGTAGCCCGGACAGCGGAACGGCCCCGCACTCACCAGGAGTGCGGGGCCGTTCCGACGACCGGCTCAGGCGGACTTGTCGCGCCGCTCGCGCTGGATCTTGTCGCGCGGGACCAGGGTCGGGATGGCGTGCTTGGAGACCACGTCCCCGGTCACGACCACGCGGGCGACGTCCTGACGCGAGGGCACCTCGTACATCACGGACATCAGCACCTCCTCCATGATCGCGCGCAGACCGCGGGCGCCGGTGCCGCGCAGGATCGCCTGGTCGGCGATGGCCTCCAGCGCGTCCCGGGTGAACTCCAGCTCCACGCCGTCCAGCTCGAAGAGCTTGCGGTACTGCTTGACCAGCGCGTTCTTCGGCTCGGTGAGGATCTGCAGCAGCGCCTCGCGGTCCAGGTTGTGCACGCTGGTGATCACCGGCAGACGGCCGATGAACTCCGGGATCATGCCGAACTTGACCAGGTCCTCCGGCATCACCTGACGGAAGTGGTCGCTCGCGTCCTGCTCCCGCTTGGAGCGGATGGTGGCGCCGAAGCCGATGCCCTTGGCACCCGCGCGGCCCTCGATGATCCGCTCCAGACCGGCGAAGGCACCGCCCACGATGAACAGCACGTTCGTCGTGTCGATCTGGATGAACTCCTGGTGCGGGTGCTTGCGGCCGCCCTGCGGCGGCACCGAGGCGGTGGTGCCCTCCAGGATCTTCAGCAGCGCCTGCTGCACGCCCTCGCCGGAGACGTCACGGGTGATCGACGGGTTCTCGCTCTTGCGGGCGACCTTGTCGATCTCGTCGATGTAGATGATCCCGGTCTCGGCCTTCTTGACGTCGTAGTCCGCCGCCTGGATCAGCTTGAGCAGGATGTTCTCGACGTCCTCGCCGACGTAGCCGGCCTCGGTCAGCGCGGTGGCGTCCGCGATCGCGAACGGCACGTTCAGCATCCGGGCCAGGGTCTGGGCGAGCAGGGTCTTGCCGGAGCCGGTCGGGCCGAGCAGCAGGATGTTGGACTTGGCCAGCTCGATGGCGTCCTCGCGGCCGTTGCCGGCGCGGCCGTTCTCCCCGGCCTGGACGCGCTTGTAGTGGTTGTAGACCGCGACGGACAGCGCCTTCTTCGCGAGGTCCTGGCCGACCACGTACTGGTCGAGGAACTCGTAGATCTCGCGGGGCTTCGGCAGCTCCTCGAAACGGACCTCCGAGGACTCCGCGAGCTCCTCCTCGATGATCTCGTTGCAGAGGTCGATGCACTCGTCGCAGATGTACACGCCTGGCCCGGCGATCAGCTTCTTCACCTGCTTCTGCGACTTGCCGCAGAACGAGCACTTGAGCAGGTCGCCACCGTCTCCGATGCGTGCCACGAGGTGCTTCCCCTTCGCCAGGGGCCCCGCGGGGGTTCCGGGGCCTGGTGCTGTGGACCGGCTGCGCCGTCGGCGGTCGGTCTCGCTATCCGACGGTACTCTGCCGAGCCGGTAATTCCGCCGACTTCGACAGCTCTGCCCTACGCCCTGGGCGAATTGATACCGAACAGATGCCGTCGTACGGGCATGGACCGCCCGCGCTCTCTTTCGATTGTGCCGGGCCGAACCGCCCGACGGAACGGCGCGGGGCGGGGCGTACGTCACTCCTCGGTGTGTACGCCCCGCCCCGGAGCCGCTGGGCTCAGTCGCTCAGCGAGGTCTTGCGGGTGGAGATGATCTGGTCGACCAGGCCGTACTCCAGCGACTCCTCGGCGGTGAGGATCTTGTCGCGCTCGATGTCGTCGCGGACCTTCTCGATCGGCCGGTTGGAGTGCTTGGCCAGCATCTCCTCCAGCTGCGCGCGCATCCGGAAGATCTCGTTGGCCTGGATCTCCAGGTCCGACACCTGGCCGCGGCCGGTCTCGGTGTACGGCTGGTGGATCAGGACGCGGGCGTTCGGCAGCGCCATCCGCTTGCCCGGGGTGCCGGCGGCCAGGATGACCGCGGCGGCCGAGGCGGCCTGGCCCATGCAGACCGTCTGGATGTCGGGCTTGACGAACTGCATGGTGTCGTAGATCGCGGTCAGCGCGGTGAACGAGCCGCCCGGGGAGTTGATGTAGAGCGAGATGTCCCGGTCCGGGTCCATCGACTCCAGGCAGATCAGCTGCGCCATGATGTCGTTCGCCGAGACGTCGTCCACCTGCGAGCCGAGGAAGATGATGCGCTCCTCGAACAGCTTGGCGTACGGGTCGTACTCGCGGATGCCCTGCGAGGTGCGCTCGACGAAGCGCGGCACGATGTAGCGGCCCTCGGCGCGCATGTCCTCCAGGCGCGCCTTGGCACCGGACAGGCTGGGGATGTTCATGTTCTGTGGTCCTCCGAAGCGTGCGGTCTGTGGTCTGCTGCCTGCGTCAGCCCGCGAGGCCGGCGCCGGTGCCGCCGCCGCCGGGGACGTCCGCCGCGCTGTGCATGATGTCGTCGATCAGACCGTAGGCCTTGGCCTCCTCGGGCGTGAACCAGCGGTCACGGTCGGAGTCGGCGGTGATCTGCTCGAAGGACTGGCCGCTGTGCGAGGCGATCAGCTCGGACATCCGCTTCTTGGTGCGGAGCAGCTGCTCGGCCTGGATCTTGATGTCGGTGGCCGAACCGCCGAGGCCGGCGGAGGGCTGGTGCATCAGGATGTTGGCGTTCGGCAGCGAGAAGCGCTTGCCCTTGGCACCCGCGGTCAGCAGGAACTGACCCATCGAGGCGGCCATGCCCATCGCGATGGTGACCACGTCGTTCTTGATGTACTGCATGGTGTCGTAGATCGCCATGCCCGCGGAGATGGAGCCGCCCGGGGAGTTGATGTAGAGGTAGATGTCCTTCTCCGGGTCCGCGGCCAGGAGGAGGAGCTGGGCGGTGATCTTGTTGGCGATGTCGTCGTCGACCTGCTGGCCGAGGAAGATGATGCGCTCGTTGAGCAGCCGGTTGTAGACCTGGTCGCCCAGGCCGCCGAGCACGTCGCCGGCGGCGGCGTGCGGCGCCATCAGGCCAGGCATCTGCATCTGCGGGAACGTCACTTAGCCACCTGCTCAGTCGATCTGCTTGTGTGTCGCTGTCTATGGACCCTAACGCGCAGGCCCGGTCCCGGAATCCCTCACGCAGACCTGTTCGCTGTGAGCGCAGGGTGAGGACCGGACAACACAGCGGGCCCGGACACCAGAAGGTGTCCGGGCCCGCGGCCGGATGTCACGGCGAGGCTCAGGCCTCGGTGGTCTCCTCGGCGGCGGCAGCGTCCTCGGTGGAAGCCTCCACCGCAGTCTCGGTCTCGTCCTCGTCGTCCTCGAAGGTGACGACCTCACCGTTGGTGTCGGTGACCTTGGCGGACTCGACCACGGCGGCCAGCGCCTTGCCACGGGCGACCTCGCCGACCAGCAGCGGAACCTGGCCGCCCTGGACGACCTGCTGCGCGAACTGGTCCGGGGTGAGGCCCGAGCCGGCGGCACGGCGGATGAGGTGCTCGGTGAGCTCCTCCTGGTTCACGCCCAGCTCCAGCTTGGCGACGATCGAGTCCAGGACGAACTGGGTCTTGATGCCCTTCTTCGCCTGCTCCTCGGTCTCCGCCTCGAAGTCCTCGCGGGACTTGTCCTGGGAGGCCAGGTAGGTGTCGAGGTTCAGACCCATCGGCTCCAGCTGGTGGTGCTCCAGGTTGTGCTTGCGGGTCTCGACCTCGTCCTTGAGGAGCTTCTCCGGGTAGTCCATCTCGACCCGGGTCAGCAGCTCGTCGAGGACCTTCTCCTGGGCCTGGGTGGCCTGGTCGAACTCCTTCATGCGCTCGAGGCGCTTGCGGGAGTCGCCACGGAGCTCCTCCAGGGTGTCGAACTCGCTCGCCAGCTGGGCGAACTCGTCGTCGAGCTCGGGGAGCTCCTTCTCCTGGACGGTGGTCACGGTGACGGTGACCTCGGAGCTCTTGCCGGCCTGGGTGCCGCCCTTGAGCTCGGTGGTGAAGGTCGCGGACTCACCGGCGGACAGGCCGACCACGGCCTCGTCGATGCCCTCCAGCAGGCGGCCGGAGCCGATCTCGTAGCTCACGCCGGTGGCGGTGCCGTCCTCCGGCACCTCACCGTCGACCTTGGCCTCCAGGTCGACGACCACGACGTCGCCCTCGGCGGCGGCGCGCTCGACGTCCTTCACGGAGGAGAAGCGCTCGCGGAGCTGCTGCAGCGACTTCTCGACGTCCTCGTCGGAGACCTCGATCGGGTCGACGACGACCGCGATCTCGGAGAACTCCGGCAGGGTGATCTCCGGGCGGACGTCGACCTCGGCGGTGAACTTGAGGTCACCGCCGTCGACCAGGGTCTCGACACCCTCGATGTTGGTGATGTCCGGCTGGCCCAGGACGTCGATCTTGCCCTCGTCGACGGCCTGCGTGTAGAAGCGCGGCAGCGCGTCGTTGACGGCCTCCTCCAGCACGGCACCGCGGCCGAACCGCTGGTCGATCACGCGGTTCGGGATCTTGCCCTTGCGGAAGCCCGGGACGGTGACCTGCTGGTTGATCTTCTGATACGCCGCGTCGAGGCTGGGCTTCAGCTCCTCGAAGGGCACCTCGACGGTGAGTCGAACCCGGGTCGGGTTCAGAGTCTCGACGGCGCTCTTCACGGTGGGGTCTCCTATGGGGCTTGCGGTCAGGGCGATAGGCGGTTGGAGCTGCGATGGGAATTTCGGCTTCCGTACTACCGCCAACGCCCCATCCTACCGGTACCACGAAAGCCGCTGTGTACCCCACGGGCACCAGGAGGACGCATCGGCCCGACGACCGGTACGACAACAGGGCCCCGCCCGCCGGACGAGACCCTGCCGCACTGTCGGGGTGACCGGATTCGAACCGACGGCCTTCCGCTCCCAAAGCGGACGCGCTACCAACCTGCGCCACACCCCGTGGTGCCGAGAGGAAGAGTACACGTCGGCCGTCCCCCGCCCGTGGTCATATCGGCGCCCGCACGAGCGAAAGCGGTGTGCATTCCACCGACCCGACCAGGTACGCTAGCGACGTCCTCGTGACCGCATCGGCGGCCCGGGGGCGAACTGTGCCGCCGTCGGCGGCCATGCGGGTGTAGCTCAATGGTAGAGCCCCAGTCTTCCAAACTGGTCACGCGAGTTCGATTCTCGTCACCCGCTCCGCACAGAACGGCCCCGGCTGCCCCAGGCAGCCGGGGCCGCTGCCGTTCCCGCGGGTCCGGCCGGGTACGCCCACGGCCCCGGGCACCCCTCGCGGGGCGGCCGGGGCCGTGTGGTGACTGCGCCGTCTACCGCAGGGGTCAGACGCTGACGCCGTGCGCCGCCAGGTAGGCGATCGGGTCGATGTCCGAGCCGTAGCTCGGGGTGCTGCGGATCTCGAAGTGCAGGTGCGGGCCGGTCACGTTGCCGGTGGCACCGGAGAGGCCGATCTGCTGACCGGCGGAGACGCTCTGGCCGGCCGAGACCGAGATGGACGACAGGTGGGCGTACTGGGCGTACTTGCCGTCGGCCAGCTTGATGATGACCTCGTTGCCGTAGGCGCCACCGTTGCCGGCGGAGACCACGGTGCCGGCGGCGACGGCCTTCAGGCTGGTGCCGGTGGAGACCGGGAAGTCGATGCCGGTGTGGTAGCCGCTGGACCAGTTGGAGCCGGCCGCGTGCCACGCGGTGGTGTGGTGCACGGAGACCGGGGCGACGTAGCCGGAGGCGTTGGAGGACACCGCGGCGGAGGACGACGAGGTCGACGAGCCGGTGGCGGCCTTCGGGGTGGCCTTCTTCGCGGTCGAGGTGGTGGTCGACTGCTGGGTCTGCTTCGGCGCGGACTGCTGCTTGGGAGCGGTCTGCTGCTTCGGCTGCTCGGCCGGGGCTGCGGCCGGAGCGGCCGCGGCGGCACCGCCGACGGTCAGCGTCTGGCCCGGGTAGATCAGGTTCGGGTTGGAGCCGATGACCGAGCGGTTGTCCTGGTAGAGCTTCTCCCAGCCGCCGTCGACGTTCTGGGCGGAAGCGATCTTGGACAGGGTGTCGCCGGAGACGACCGCGTAGTCGTGCGACGCGGCGGCGGCCGGAGTGGTGTCGGCGACCGGGGTGGCGGCGACGGCCGGGGTCTCGGCGGCAGCGGCGGCCGGGGCGCGGTGGCCCTCGTGGGCGTGGCCGGTACCGTGCGCGCTGGCGGCGGTGACCGGGAGGCCGACCGCGGCACCGGCGACACCGGTGGCGATGGCGATGCGGACGATGGTCTTCAGGCGAGGCTTGCGGTGCTTGCCGTTCGCGGACATGAAGAATTCCTCTCCGACGCCTACGAGGTGAGCTGTCGGGTTCGGACGAGAGTTGCCCGGCCGCGCTAGGCACGGCTTCACCCCGAGCCGTCCCCGGTGTTCCGGGTACGGCGACTTACCTGTGGGTCCCCCGCTCCTGCCGAGAACGGTTATCTGGTCGGCACCGGGCAGCGGCAGGACTAGGCGTTCCACCCGGTGGCCCACCCGGACGATCCGCCCGGGCTGCGGTGAAGCAAAGCCGACGTCGGGCACCCGTGGCAAGCGTCGGCCCCGCCGGGACGGAGGTCCCGACGGGGCTGACGGAGCGACAGGTCACCACCCGCGCACACGGCCCGACCGAGTGCTTACGGGATCATGACCCTACGTACACCAACCATTAACGCAGGGCCATATCAGGCACCGTTCGGACGCGATCACTCACCCCCGGTCACCGCACGGGTGACGCTGCTCACCCCGCGATCGAGGAGATGGCCTTGGCGAGCGAGTTCAGGAAGTCCTGGATCGGCTGCGCCGCGGTGGACTGGCTCACCATGAAGCCGAACAGGGCGGCGACGATGGCATGGCTGGTCTTCAACTGCTTGTTGCGGATGAAGATCACCATGATGATGCCGAACAGGACCAGGGCGGAGACGGAGAAGGCCACGCCGGACTCACTTCCTCGATTCATGGCGGGGGTTCGTGAGGCGGAAACCGGCCCCTACCCCCCGTGTCCCCACCAGTCCATCCGGACTCAGTGTGGTCGCTCGTGCGGACTCCGTAAAGGACTTGCCCGGCAACCGGCCGGAAGATCCTGCCATCTGAGACCGGTTTCCGCCGTCCGCGACGATAGCGGAAGGCATATGACGGGCCGTCGGCGGGCAGGTGTCGTCATCGGGGCGGGGGAGAAAAGGGCAGGCCGACCGCACCGGAGCGGGTACGTCCGAAGCGCCGTCAGGTTTGGCCGAAGATCACCACCCGCTCTTGACACCGGGTCCGGGGTGCCTCCCGAGTGCCTGTCGGCGGGCTACTGGCGCCAGATCAGCAGGACGGCGCGGTCGTCGTTGACGTCCTTGGCGACGGTGTCGATCAGCCGGGTCGCCGCGCCGCCGCGGGCCGACTCGGTCTGGGCGGCCGCCGCGACCAGCCGGTCGGACTCCCCCATCAGCCGGTCCATGCCCTCGGTGAGATCGCGCCCGGGCAGCTCCACCATGCCGTCGGTGCACAGCAGCAGCAGGTCGCCCGGCCCGAGCCGGCCGCGCACGCCCTCGAACTTGGCGCCGTCGTAGACCCCGAGCAGCGGGCCCTCGGCCTCCTTGACCTCCCAGCGGCCCGCCCCGGCCAGCCGGTGCATGCCCGGCAGGTGGCCGGCCGAGAGCAGCTCGTACTCGCCGGTGTCCAGGTCGAGCACCAGGTGGACGGCGGTGGCGAAGCCCTCGTCCCAGTCCTGGCGGAGCAGGTAGCCGTTGGCGGCGGGCAGGAAGTCGTGCGCGGGGAGCGAGCCGAGCAGGCCGCCGAAGGCGCCGGAGAGCAGCAGCGCGCGGGAGCCGGCGTCCATGCCCTTGCCGGAGACGTCGGCGAGCACCGCCTCCAGCACCCGGCGGCCGCTGCCGGTGCGGGTGGCGACCACGAAGTCGCCGGAGAAGGACTGGCCGCCGGCCGGGCGCAGCGCCATGTCGGCGTGCCAGCCCGCGGGCAGGTCGGGGACGCGGCTCTGCACCCGGATCCGCTCGCGCAGGTCGAAGAGCATGGTGGAGCCGCCGCGCCAGGGCACGCCGACCCGGCGGCGGAACTGGGCGACCAGGAGTCCGGCGATGCCGACCGCGCCGACCACCAGGGCGGCGCCGGGGGTGACCCCGTAGACGTACGACTCGGGGCGTTCGCTGGCGACCTTCTCGCCGGTGTGGATCAGCGACTCGGCGATCAGCCCGAACGCGGCGGCCGCGTAGAGCAGCACCAGGGTGCCGGGGCGCAGCAGCAGGGCGCCGGCCAGGACCGGCAGCACCAGGGCGGTGGGCGGGCACCAGTCCGGGAAGAGCACGTTGACCAGGACCAGCAGCGGGACGGCGAGGGCCAGCGCGGTGAAGGCGAGCCAGTCGGCGCCGTCGCCGCGGAAGTAGTCCACGCCGGTTCGGCGCAGGCGGACACGGACCCGGTAGAGCTTCGCGCGCCACCGGGCCGTCACGGGCTCCCGCGCCGCTCTGCCGGCCGGGCCCGTCGCAGTCGTCCGGGGCGTGTCGCCCTGCGTGCTGCCGGCCATGGGGTCCGACCTTATCCACCGGGGCCGGTGCCGTCGACGGGGTGGGCAGGGTCGGCGGCGATGTTCCGGGAGCTGTTCAGCGGGTTTCAGCCGACTGAGGGGGGTTCTGGTGATAGCTGTGGCGTATGACATCTCACCACCCCGACCTGTCCGTGCGCCCGCTCGCCGCCGAGGAGTGGGACGGCTGGTTCCGTGTGCTGGAGCTGGCCTTCGGCGGTTCCGAGGAGGAGCCGCAGCAGCGGGAGCTGTGGCGCGAACTGACCGAGGTCGACCGTGCGCTGGTGGTCTGCGACGGCGACCGGCCGGTCGGCGGCTGCGGCGCGTACAGCTTCCGGATGGCGGTGCCGGGCGGCGCGGTGCTGCCGGTCGCCGGCGTGACCATGGTGGGGGTGCTGCCCACCCACCGCCGGCGCGGGGCGCTGACCGCGCTGATGCGGCGCCAGCTGGACGACGTCCGGGGCCGGGGCGAGGCGCTGGCGGTGCTGACCGCGTCCGAGCCGCCGATCTACGGCCGGTTCGGGTACGGGCACGCCACCACCCGGCTCGGCTTCACCCTGCCGCGCGGCCGGGTGACGGTGCACCAGCCGGCCGGTCCCGAGGTGCGGCTGCGGCTGGCCGACCCGCGCGAGGCGCTGCCCGCGTGCGAGGAGCTGTACGCCGGCCTGGTGCCGCTGCGGCCCGGCATGCTGGAGCGGCGGCCGGGCTGGGAGGCGCTCGCGGTGCTGGACGCGCCGGGCGCGCGCGGCGGCCATTCGCCGCAGATGTGCGTGCTGGCCGAGGACCCGGTGGGCGGCCGGCTGCTGGGGTACGCCCGCTACGCGATCCGCCCGGATTCCGACGACGCCGGTCCGGCCGGGGTGGTCCGGGTGGACGACGTGGAGGCGGCGCACCCGGCGGTGTACGCCCGGCTCTGGGCCTACCTGCTGGACCTGGACCTCACCTCCACGGTGACCATCCGCACCCGGCCGGTGGACGACCCGCTGGTGCACCTGGTCTCCGACCCGCGCCGGATCGTGCCCAAGCAGCGCGACGGCCTGTTCGTGCGGCTGGTGGAGGTGGCGGCGGCGCTGGAGCAGCGCGGCTGGGCGACGCCGCTGGACGTGGTGCTGGAGGTGACCGACGGCTTCTGCCCGTGGAACGCCGGCCGTTGGCGGCTGAGCAGCGCGGGCCCGGGCACCGGGGCGAGCTGCGTGTGGACCGAGTCGGCGGCCGATCTGCGGCTGGACATCCGGGAGTTGGGGGCCGCCTACCTGGGCGGGACCACGCTCGCGGCGCTGGCCCGGGCGGGTCTGGTGGAGGAGGTGCGCGAGGGGGCGCTGGCGGAGGCGTCGCGGGCCTTCGCCTCGGACGTGGCGCCCTGGCTGCCGCACGGGTTCTGAGCCGGGCTCGACTCCCGTGCGGCAGCGGGTGGTTGAAGGGGTGGTGCGGGATCAGCCCTGCGGGTGGTGGGCCGGGATCGGCGGGAGCTCGCCGGTGGTCTCGTACTCGGAGAGCATCTCGATCCGGCGGGTGTGCCGCGGCTCGCCGCTGTACGGGGTGTTGAGGAAGATCTCGACGAACTTGGTGGCCTCCTCGACGGTGTGCATCCGGCCGCCGATCGAGATCACGTTGGCGTTGTTGTGCTCCCGGCCGAGCGAGGCGGTCTGCTCGCTCCACGCCAGGGCGGCACGGACGCCCTTCACCTTGTTCGCCGCGATCGCCTCGCCGTTGCCGGAGCCGCCGATCACGATGCCCAGGGCCTCGGGGTCGGCGGCGGTCCGCTCGGCGGCGCGGAGGCAGAACGGCGGGTAGTCGTCCTCGGCGTCGTAGATGTGCGGGCCGCAGTCGACCGGCTCGTGACCGGCGCCCTTCAGCCACTCGGCGAGGTGGTTCTTCAGTTCGTATCCGGCATGGTCGGAGCCCAGGTAGACGCGCATGCGACGAGTATCGCAGGCGGGAATGCCGACGGGGCCGCGGGAACCGCGCGCGGCGCGACGGTGGGACATCCACCGTGCCACTTCGCGCAGTTCGCCGCGGCCCGGCCGGGTCAGCGCCGCGCGGCGAGCTTCCAGACGCCGGGCAGCAGGGCCGTCGCCAGGACCGTCTTGAGCGCGTCGCCGACCAGGTACGGGTACAGGCCGAGGTCGGCCGCCCTGGCGAGCGGGACGTTCAGGGCGAAGGCCAGGTAGGGGACGCCGACCGCATAGATCGCCAGGTTGCCGAGCACCATCGCGGCGGCCGTCCGCAGCGGGCTGCGGTCCGCACCGCGGCGGGCGAGCGCGCCGGTGAGGCCGGCGGCGAGGACGAAGCCGATCACGTAGCCGAGGCTCGGCATCGCCCAGCCCGAGCTCGCCTCGGCGAACCACGGCAGGCCCGCCAGGCCGGCCAGCAGGTAGAGGCCGAGCGCGGCAACGCCGCGGCGGGCGCCGAGCGCGGTGCCGACCAGCAGCGCCGCGAAGGTCTGGCCGGTGACCGGCACCGGCGAGCCGGGGACCGGCACGGAGAGCTGGGCGGCCAGGCCGGTCAGCGCGGCGCCGCCGACCACCAGGGCCAGTTCGCGGGCCTGGGCGCCGTACCGGGTCGCGGCGCGCGGCAGCAGGTCGGCGAGGACGGGAACGGGTGCGGCGGTGGGCACGGCGGTGGCCATCGGGGCTCCTCCGGTTCGGTGCGGTCGGAAACGATCACCACCGAACCTATGCACCGCCCCGGGCCGGGACCGAGGTCGTCCGTGACAAAACGTCACGCCCCCGGCTTGTCGGATCCGCACTGTGACGAAGAGCTCACGTAGGGAGTCCGTCACGCGGGGTGATCGGACGGTCCGGATGGCGGGCCTTCCTGGCATGTCCACCGGAGCTACCGAATAGTGGACGGGAATCTCCCCTATCCGAACAGTCTGGACCTCCGCATGACGTCCCTCCCCCCGGCACCCACCCGGCAGCCGTCCGGCGCCACCGCGGCCACCGCGGTCGCCCCCGCCGCCGGCACCGACGGCACCGACGGCAAGCTGGCCCACGGCCTCAAGCCGCGTCACCTGTCGATGATCGCGCTCGGCGGCGTGATCGGCGCCGGGCTCTTCGTCGGCTCCGGCGCGGGCATCGCCGCCGCCGGACCGTCCATCGTGCTCGCCTTCGCGCTCTCCGGCGTGCTGGTGATGCTGGTGATGCGGATGCTGGGCGAGATGTCCGCCGCCCGGCCGGCCAGCGGCTCCTTCTCGGTGCACGCCGAGCGCGAGATCGGCCCGTGGGCCGGACTCACCGTGGGCTGGCTGTTCTGGACCCTGCTCTGCGTCGGCGTCGCCGCCGAGGCGATCGGCGCCGCCGGGATCATGGCCGGCTGGCTGCCGGGCGTGCCGTCCTGGGTGTGGGTCGCGATCTTCATGAGCTTCTTCTGCGCCACCAACCTGGCGGCGGTGAAGAACTTCGGCGAGTTCGAGTTCTGGTTCGCCGCGGTCAAGGTCACCGCGATCACCGCGTTCCTGGTGATCGGCGTCCTCGCCGTCACCGGCGTGCTGCCCGGCACCGACTCCCCCGGCACCGCCAACCTCACCGGCGACGGCGGCTTCTTCCCGCACGGCTCCTCCGGCCTGGTCACCGGCCTGCTCGCCTCCGTCTTCGCGTACGGCGGCCTGGAGACCGTCACCATCGCCGCCGCCGAGTCCAAGGACCCGCGCCGCAGCGTCGCCGGTGCCGTGCGCACCGCGATGTGGCGGATCGCCCTCTTCTACGTCGGCTCGATGGCGGTCATCGTCACCCTGGTGCCGTGGAACGACCCGTCGGTCCGCAAGCCCGGCCCGTACGTCGCCGTGCTGGACACCCTCGGCATCCCCGGCGCCGCGCAGGTGATGAACGTGGTGGTGCTGATCGCGCTGCTCTCCGCGATGAACGCCAACATCTACGGCTCCTCGCGGATGGCGTACTCGCTGGTCGCCCGCGGCCAGGGCCCGAAGGCGCTCGGCAAGGTCGGCGGCGGGGTGCCGCGGCGCGCGGTGCTCGCCTCCTCGGCGTTCGGCTTCGCGGCGGTGCTGTTCAGCTACTGGTGGCCGACCACGGTCTTCACCTGGCTGCTCAACATGGTCGGCGCGGCGGTGCTGGTGGTGTGGGCGTTCATCGCGGTGGCGCAGCTGCGGATGCGGCGGCGCCTGGAGCACGAGGCCCCCGAGCAGCTGACCGTCCGGATGTGGGCCTTCCCGTACCTCACCTGGGCCGCGTTGGCCGGCATCGTGGCGGTGCTGGTGCTGATGACCCTCGACGCCGACAACCGGATCCAGCTGTACTTCACCCTCGGCCTGACGGCCCTGCTGGCCCTGGTCGGCAAGCTGCGCCGCTAGCGGACCACGAAAAGGGGCGCGAGGAACCGGAGGTTCCTCGCGCCCCTTCGTGCTTGCGGTGCGCTCGCGGTTACTCGAAGGACGGGCCCTTGGTGCGGGTCCGCTTGATCTCGTAGAAGCCCGGGGTGGACGCGACCAGGACCGTGCCGTCCCAGAGGCGAGCGGCGGCCTCGCCGCGCGGGGTGGGGGTGACGACCGGGCCGAAGAAGGCGACGCGGTCGCCGTCCGGGCCGTCGACGGCGATCACCGGGGTGCCGACGTCCTCGCCGACCAGGGTGATGCCCTCCTTGTGCGAGGCGCGCAGCGCCTCGTCGTAGGCGTCGGTGTCGGCGGCGTCGGCCAGCTCGGCCTCCAGGCCGGCCGCCTCCAGCGCGGCGACGATGGTCTCCCGGTTGTTCGGCAGGCCCTGGTTGTGGAAGCGGGTGCCGAGTTCGGTGTAGAGCGGGCCGAGCACCTTGTCCCCGTGCGTCTGCGCAGCGGCGATCAGCACCCGGACCGGGCCCCAGCCGGCCGCGAGCAGCTCCTTGTACCGCTCCGGCAGGTCCTCGCGGCCCTCGTTGAGCACCGACAGGCTCATCACGTGCCACTTGGTGTCGACCGGGCGCAGCTGCTCGACCTCGAGCATCCAGCGCGAGGTCATCCAGGCCCAGGGGCAGATCGGGTCGAACCAGAAGTCGGCGATCTTGCGGGAGTCTGCAGTCGTCACGGACGGCGTCCTTCGGTCGGTGGTGTCACGGTCGGGGGCGCTCCCCCTCGGGTCTGCAACCGAACGCGCCGCCCGATGATTCCGGACAGTGCAATTACACCGCGGACGGGGCGTGAAAGGATGCCCCCGAAAGAGTTCCAGCAGAGCTCTCAGTACCAGGGGATCCGTACAAAGGAGTACCGCCGTGCCGGGCAAGAACCTGAGCCGAGAGGAAGCCCGCGAGCGGGCCGGGATCATCGGGGTGGAGCGCTACCGCGTCCACCTCGACGTGACGTCGGCGCCCGATCCGGAGAAGTCCACGTTCCTCTCCACCACCGAGATCGCCTTCCGTTCCTCCGCGCCGGGCGGCGCGACCTTCCTCGACCTGCTGGCGCCCTCGGTCCGTTCGGTCACCCTGAACGGCCGCGAGCTGGACCCGGCGCAGGTCTTCGACGGAACGCGCGTCCGGCTGGACGGGCTGGCCGAGCGGAACGAGCTGACCGTGGTGGCGGACTGCGCCTACAGCCGGACCGGCGAGGGCCTGCACCGCTTCGTCGACCCGGTGGACGGCGAGACGTACCTCTACACCCACTACGAGCCGGCCGACGCCCGGCGGGTGTTCGCCAACTTCGAGCAGCCCGACCTGAAGGCCCGTTACGTCTTCACGGTCACCGCGCCGGCCGCCTGGGACGTCTACAACAACGCGGTGCACACCGCCGTCGAGGCCGACGGCTCCGCCCGGACCTGGACGTTCGCCGAGACGCAGCCGATCTCCACCTACCTGACCGCCGTGGTGGCCGGCCCGTACCACGTGGTGCGCGACCACTACAGCCGCGAGCTGCCGGACGGCACGGTGCTGGAGATCCCGCTCGCCGCGACCTGCCGCAGGTCGCTGGCCCCGTACTTCGACGCGGACGAGATCCTCACCGTCACCAAGCAGGGCCTGGACTTCTTCCACGACGAGTTCGACTACCCGTACCCGTTCGGCAAGTACGACCAGTGCTTCGTGCCGGAGTACAACATCGGCGCGATGGAGAACCCGGGCTGCGTCACCTTCCGCGAGGAGTTCGTCTTCCGCTCGAAGGTCACCGACGCGGCGTACGAGGGCCGCGCCAACGTCATCCTGCACGAGATGGCGCACATGTGGTTCGGCGACCTGGTCACCATGAAGTGGTGGGACGACCTGTGGCTGAAGGAGTCGTTCGCCGACTTCATGGGCTCCTTCTCGCAGATCGAGGCCACCCGGTACCGGTCGGCCTGGATCACCTTCGCCAACCAGCGCAAGGCGTGGGCGTACCGGCAGGACCAGTTCCCCACCACCCACCCGATCACCGCGGACATCCGCGACCTCGAGGACGCCAAGCTCAACTTCGACGGCATCACCTACGCCAAGGGCGCCTCGGTGCTCAAGCAACTGGTGGCGTACGTCGGCCGGGACGCCTTCTTCGAGGGCGCCCGCCGCTACTTCAAGAAGCACGCCTTCGGCAACACCGTCCTGGGCGACCTGCTGGACGTCCTGGAGGAGACCAGCGGCCGCGACCTCAAGACCTGGGCCGCCGCCTGGCTGCAGACCTCCGGCGTCAACTCGCTCACCCCGCAGCTGCTGACCGACGGCGAGGGCCGGATCACCGAGCTGGCGATCCTCCAGGACGGCGGCGAGCCGCGCCCGCACCGGGTGGCGATCGGCCTGTACGACCGCACCGCCGACGGCGCGCTGGTCCGCAGCGACCGGATCGAGCTGGACGTCACCGGCGCCCGCACCGTGGTCGCCGAGGCCGCCGGCCGGCCCCGCCCGGCGCTCGTCCTGGTCAACGACGACGACCTGACGTACTGCAAGATCCGCTTCGACGAGGTCTCGCTCGCCACCCTGCGCGAGGGCCTCGGCGACATCACCGATCCCCTCGCCCGGGCGCTCGCCTGGTCCGCGGTGTGGAACCTCACCCGCGACGCGCTGATGCCGGCCCGCGACTACATCGGCCTGGTGCTGCGCTTCGCCGGGCAGGAGTCGGACATCGGCGTCCTGCAGTCGCTGCACCGGCAGGCCAAGGGCGCGCTCGACGTGTACGCCGCGCCCGAGTGGCGCGCCGAGGGCGGCCGGCTGCTCGCCCGGGGCGCGGTCACCGAGCTGCGCGCCGCCGCGCCCGGCAGCGACCACCAGCTCGCCTGGGCCCGCTTCCTCGCCCAGACCGCGCAGGGCGCCGAGCAGCTGCAGCTGCTCCGCGGGCTGCTGGAGGGCACCGCCCGGATCGACGGCCTCGACATCGACCAGGAACTGCGCTGGTCGCTGTGGCTGGCGCTGGCCGCGGCCGGCGACGCGAGCGGCGAGGAGCTCGCCGCCGAGCTGGAGCGGGACAACACCGCGAGCGGGCGGCGCCAGCAGACCCAGTGCCTGGCCGCACTGCCGACGCCGGGCGCGAAGGCCGCGGCCTGGTCCTCGGTGGTCGACTCGGACGAACTGCCCAACGCCCTGGTCGAGGCGCAGATCGCCGGCTTCGCCCAGCCCGACCAGCGGGAGCTGACGGCGGGCTACGCCGCGCCGTACTTCGCGATGCTGGAGGACATCTGGGCGCAGCGGTCGATCGAGATCGCGATGCGGATCGTCGGCGGCTTCTTCCCGCGCTTCCAGACCACGCCGGAGACGCTCGCCGCGACGGACGCCTGGCTGACCGCGCACGAGGGCGCCGCGCCCGCGCTGCGCCGCCTGGTGCTGGAGTGCCGCGACGACCTGGCCCGCGCCCTGGCCGCGCAGGCCGCCGACCGCTAGGAGCACGCACGCCGGGGGCGCGAGGAACGATGTTCCTCGCGCCCCCGGCGTCGTCGTCGGTCGTTCCTACTTCAGGGTGGCGCTGGTCAGGCCCGCCTGGACCTGGCGCTGGAAGGACAGGTAGACCACCAGCACCGGCAGCATCGCGATCGTCATGCCGGCGAACAGCGCCGGGGCGTCGCTCTTGTAGCCGGACTGGAGCGCGAGGTTGACCAGGCCCTGGGCGAGCATCGAGTGGTCGGACTCGCCCGCCGTGGTCGGCTGCATCAGGGTGACCGGCAGGATGTACTGGTTCCACTGGCCGAGGATGTTGAAGATGCCGACGCTGATCAGGCCGGGCTTCGCCATCGGGACCATGATCTGGAAGAACGTCCGGGCGTGCGAGCACCCGTCGAGCATCGCGGCCTCGTGCACCGCGGTCGGCAGCGTCCGGAAGAACGAGTACATGAAGAACACGGTGAACGGCAGCGAGTACGCGACGTACACCAGGATCAGGCCGGCGTAGCTGTTCAGGCCCAGGTACGGCGAGATCTCACCGAGGTTGCGGACCATGAAGAACAGCGGCACGAGCGCCAGGTACACCGGGAACATCGAGCCGGCCACGAACAGGTAGTAGATGACCCTGTTGCCCTTGAACTCGTACCGGGCGAGCACGTAGGCCGCCATCGAGCCGAGCAGCATGGTCAGGGTCACCGAGCCGGCCAGCACGATGAGCGTGTTCGTGAAGAACCCGCCGATGCCCTTCGACCACGCCCGCCCGAAGGCGTCGAAGTGGAAGGCCGCGGGCCAGCTCCAGGCGGAGCCGTTGATCTGGGAGTCGGTCTTGAAGGAGCCGAGCACGACCCAGCCCAGCGGCAGGACGATCAGGATCGCCCAGACGGCCAGGAAGCCGTGCGAGAAGACGTTCAGGACGCCGCCGCCGTCGCCGAAGCGCTGGGTGCGGTCCTGGGCCGGCTTGCTGCCGGAGCCGCGCTGACCGGGAACGTTCGCGGTCTTGTCGATAGTCGCCATCAGCGAGTCCCCGCTCAGTACTCGATCTTGTCGCGCTTGGTGGCCCAGAGCGAGACGACGGTCAGGATCAGGGTGAAGAAGAAGATCACGACACCCATGGCACACGCGTAGCCGGCCTCGCCGTTGCGCAGGAAGGCGCGCATCAGGTAGGTCGAGATCAGCTCGGAGTGGTGGTCGGGGCCGCCGCCGAAGTAGGCGCCGGGGGTGATCGAGGAGACCAGGGCGAAGGCGTCCATGGCGACGATGGCCAGGTAGACCCAGGCGGTCTGGACGGTCTCCCAGAGCAGCGGCAGGGTGATCTTGAAGAAGGTCTGCCCGCGCTTGGCGCCGTCCAGCAGGGCGGCCTCGTAGATGTCCTTCGGGATGCCCTGCATGGCGGCCGAGAAGAGCACCAGGTAGAAGCCGACGCCGGACCAGACCAGCACGGCGAGCACGCACCACATGACCATGTCCGGGTCGGACAGCCACTGCACCGGCTGGTCCACGCTGGCCAGGCCGAGCTTGATCAGGATGCCGTTGGCCAGACCGCTCTGGTCGGTGCGGTAGACCGCGCCCCAGAGCACCGCGAGGATCGCGATGGACAGCACCTGCGGGAAGAAGAAGACGACCTTGTAGAAGCCCGCCCCCTTCACACCCTGGACGCCGCCGGTGCCGCCCTTGCCACCGACGTTCAGCATGAAGGCGAAGAACAGCGCGATCAGGATGGTCACGACCGGCAGCAGGATCAGCAGCAGCAGGTTGTGCCACAGAGCGTTGCCGAAGACCTCGTCATCGAGGAGTCTCGTGTAGTTGTCCAGGCCGACGAAGTTCATCTCCTGGCTCGCCCCTGACCAGTCGGTCAGGGAGTATCCGAAGGTCTGCGCGTAGGGCCACAGCACCAGGCCCACGTACAGCACGATCGGAAGAAAGAGGAACCCCACGATGAAGGGGTACTTGCCGTGACGCATGGTCACCTTCTCCTGTCCGTCAGGCGGACGCCCCGGGGGTGGTTCGGGCCCCCCGGGGCGCTGTGGTGAATCCGACCGGTCAGGCGGTCTTGTTCTTGGTGGCCGACTCCTTGGCGCGCTTGATCCACTCCGCCGGAGTGATGCGCTTGGCCATCAGCTCGCCCGAGGCGTTCTGCAGGTCCTCGTCGAACTTGGAGGCGGTGTTCGGGTACTGGAAGTTGAAGACGTTGGCGCCGGCCGCCTTCAGGGCGACGACGGTCGAGGCGGTGCCCGGCTTCAGCTGGACCTCGGGGCCGACACCGTCCTTGAGGCAGGTGAGGCTGTTGGCGGTCTGGGCGAACTTGCCCGAGGCCTCCTTGGTCAGCATCTTGCGCAGGAACTCCAGGCCGCCGGCCACGTTCTTGGCCTTGGACGGGACGATGAAGGGCTCGCCGGAGCCGGCGCGGATGGCCTCGAAGGGCAGCTTGTCACCGGGCAGCGACGGCATCGGCAGGAACTTCATGTCGAAGTCGGCCGGGGTGGTCGGCAGCTGCTCGTTCTCCAGCCAGGAGCCGGAGGGGATGAAGGCGGCCTTGTACTGGTTCCACGCCGTCTGCGACTCGGTGTGGGTCATGCCGTTGGTGCCGGGGAGCAGGTAGTCCTTGTCGACGATCTGGAAGAAGGCGTCGACGACGGTCTTGACCGCCGGGTCGTCCCACGCGGTGGCGTCGAGGGAGTCGATCCGCTTCATGAGGTCCAGGCCGCCCTGCTTGGCGATCATGTCCATCATGACGACGTTGATGTAGTACGGGTACTTGCCCTGGTGGGCGACCGGGGCGATGCCCTTGGCCTTGATCTGCTCGCACAGGGTGATGAACTCGGCCCAGGTCTTCGGGGCGGTCCAGCCGTTGTCCTTGAAGAGCTTGCCGGAGTACCAGAAGCCCCACACGGTGTAGACGTAGGACAGGTTGTAGACCTTGCCCTTGACCGTGCCGGACTCGATGGTGCCGGGCATCAGGACGTCGCGGATCTTCTTCGACGGGTCGTCGATGTACGGCGCGTCCAGCAGCGGGGCCAGGTCGGTGAGCTGGTTGGACTCGGCGAGGACGTCCAGCTTCATCTGCTTGGCGCCCGAGTCGTCGATGACGTCCGGCGGGGAGCCGGCGTTGAAGCGCGGCTGCAGCTTGCCGGTGACGTCCTTGTCGGCCTGGTGGTTGATCTTCGCACCCGGGAACTGCTTCGAGTACATGGCCTCGAAGGCCTTCGCGTACTCGTTGCCGTAACCGCCGTCGAAGATGAAGACCTCGAGGCCGTCGGCCTCCTTGACGCCGAACGGGTTCTTGGCGTCGGTCAGGTTGAAGCCGCCGGCAGCCTTGGCGCCCTTGTCGGCGCTGCTGCCGGTGCCACCGGCACAGGCGGCGAGCAGCGAGCCGCCGCCGGCCGCGAGCACGGCCACGCCGGCCGCCCGCTTGAAGATGTCACGACGGTTGTACTCGGTTGCAGAGCCCATGAGTGCCCTAACCCCTCGGTTTCCAGAAGATGCAGACCAGGGCTGACGGATCGTCAAGTCCTGTTGGCCATACGATGCCCAGCGGCGAAGCTGCCGGTCAGAGGCGGTTTTTGTGATGCGCAAAGGTATAGTCCACTGTTCATCTGGCGGCAATAGTCCACCCGCCCGATCACGGTGGTGACGGTCAAAGCGTTGTCGGCGGTGCAGCATGTGCAATGCACAGGGACCCTGCATATTGCGCTCCTGCGATCACCGATGTCCGAGAAGATAGCGCGAAGCTGCGCGTTTGAACATAGAAATGCGCAGCTTCGCGCACGACGACACTCAAATCGTGATACGCGAAGCTGCGCGAGGTCCTACCCGGGCCCTGCGGCTACCGCAGGCCCTTGTCCAACGCCGTTACCAGCGAGCCCTGGCTGTCGTCGTTGTCGAGCGCCCACACCATCACGCCGCCGAGCCCCTGGCAACGGGTGTACTCGGCCTTCCTGGTGAGCAGCTCGGGGGTGTCGTACGACCAGAACTCGGTGCCGTCGTACTTCCAGGTCGCGCCGTGCGCCCGGTCGTAGTGGACGGTGCCCGGCAGGTCCTTGATCTGGTTGTACGGCAGGTTGCCGCCCCGGGCGAGGCCGGTCGCGGCCTGGTACAGGCCGAACTTGTCGCCCGCCTGCACACCGGTCCAGCCGTAGCCGTAGAACGGCACGCCCAGCACCGCCTTCTTCGGCGGCAGGCCCTTGTCCAGGTAGTGCCGGACCACCCGGTCGGCGCTGAGCCGGCCGTTGCTGGTCGCCATGTCGGCCGGGTCGGTGTAGAGGTTGGCCTGGTGGTTGGTCGGGCCCAGCGACTCCCACGGACCGTGCAGGTCGTAGGTCATCAGGTTGAGCCAGTCCACCGACTTGGCGACCTTGGGGATCTCCAACTGGTCGGCCTTGGCCTCGCCGGCCGGCACCGCGGCGGTCAGCAGGTAGTGCGGGCCCCTGCGGCCGCTCAGCGCGTCCAGCTGGCGGCGGAACTCCTGCATCAGCAGGGTGTAGTTCCGGCCGTCCTCGGGGCGCACCACGTTGCCCGCGTCACCGCCGCCGCCCGGGTACTCCCAGTCGATGTCGATGCCGTCGAACACCCCGGCGCCGGCGCCCTGGCCGCCCTCGGCGGAGCCGAGCTGCGGCAGGTTGCCCTTGAGGTAGAGGTCGATGCAGGAGGCGACGAACTTCTTCCGCGAGGCGTCGGTGGCGGCGGCGTCCGAGAAGTACTTGGACCAGCTCCACCCGCCGAGCGAGATCACCGCCTTGAGCTGCGGGTTCTTCGCCTTGAGCTTGCGCAGCTGGTTGAAGTTGCCCTTCAGCGGCTGCTCCGCGGTGTCGGCCACGCCGTCCACCGACTCCTCGGCGCCGACCGGCCGCTGGTAGTCGGCCCAGGCGTCGCCGACCCCGGCGGCGTTGGCCTCGAAGCAGGTGCCCTCGGCGGAGACGTTGCCGAAGGCGTAGTTGATGACGGTGAGCTTCCCGGCCTGCCCGGAGTCCTGCACCTTCTTGGCGGAGAAGCCGCTGTAGATGCCCCACTGGGTGAAGTAGCCGACCCGCTGGCCCTTGAGGCCCTGGTGGGCGTCCGCGGTCGCGGGAGAGGCGATCAGCGCGCCCAGGGTGGCGATCGCCAGTACTGCCGATGTGCGTCTGGTCATTCCGTGAATCTCTCCGATTCAGCGTCAATTGGTCTGGACCATGTGCTGATTGAGAGGTTTAGTCCATTCACGGGGAACGCACAAGAGGCCGGACCGCATTGCGGTCCGGCCTCTCGGTCTACTGCAGGTCTCAGCCGATCAGGCTGCGCAGCACGTACTGCAGGATGCCGCCGTTGCGGTAGTAGTCCGCCTCACCGGGGGTGTCGATGCGCACGACCGCGTCGAAGGAGACGTCGCCCGCGGTGACCTTGACGGTCTTCGGGGTGCGACCCTCGTTCAGCTCGGTGACGCCCTCGAAGGAGAAGGTCTCCTCGCCGGTCAGGCCCAGCGAGTCGGCGGTCTGGCCGGCCGGGAACTGCAGCGGCAGGACGCCCATGCCGATCAGGTTCGAGCGGTGGATGCGCTCGTAGGACTCGGCGATGACGGCCTTGACGCCGAGCAGCGCGGTGCCCTTGGCCGCCCAGTCGCGGGACGAGCCGGAGCCGTACTCCTTGCCCGCCAGGACGACCAGCGGGGTGCCGGCGGCCTGGTAGTTCTGCGAGGCGTCGTAGATGAACGACACCGGGCCGTCGGCCTGGGTGAAGTCGCGGGTGTAGCCGCCCTCGGTGCCCGGCGCGATCTGGTTGCGCAGGCGGATGTTGGCGAAGGTGCCGCGGATCATCACCTCGTGGTTGCCACGACGCGAACCGTAGGAGTTGAAGTCGCGCTTCTCCACACCGTTCTCGGTGAGGTACTGCGCGGCCGGGGTGCCCGGCTTGATGTTGCCGGCCGGGGAGATGTGGTCGGTGGTGACCGAGTCGCCCAGCTTGGCCAGGACGCGGGCACCGGCGATGTCGGTCACCGGGCTCGGGGTCTTGGCCATGCCCTCGAAGTACGGGGGCTTGCGGACGTAGGTGGACTCGGCGTCCCACTCGAAGGTGTTGCCGGTCGGGACCGGGAGCGACTGCCAGCGGTGGTCGCCGGCGAAGACGTCCTGGTAGCCCTTGTCGAACATGTCCTGGTCGATGGAGCCGGCGACGGTGTCGGCGACCTCCTGCTCGGACGGCCAGATGTCGGCGAGGAAGACGTCGTTGCCGTCCGCGTCCTTGCCCAGGGCGTCACGGGTGATGTCGACGTTCATGTTGCCGGCGAGGGCGTAGGCGACCACCAGCGGCGGGGAGGCCAGGTAGTTCATCTTGACGTCGGGGTTGATCCGGCCCTCGAAGTTGCGGTTGCCGGAGAGCACCGAGACGACCGCCAGGTCGGCCTCGTTCACCGCGGCCGAGACCTCCTCGGGCAGCGGGCCCGAGTTGCCGATGCAGGTGACGCAGCCGTAGCCGACCAGGTTGAAGCCCAGCTTCTCCATGTACGGGAGCAGGCCGGCCTTCTCGTAGTAGTCCATGACGACCTTGGAGCCGGGCGCCAGGGTGGTCTTGACCCACGGCTTGACCGTGAGGCCCTTCTCCACGGCCTTCTTCGCCAGCAGGGCGGCGCCCAGCATGACGGAGGGGTTGGAGGTGTTGGTGCAGGAGGTGATCGAGGCGATCACGACCGCGCCGTTGTCGATCTCGTAGGACGAGCCGTCGGGGGCGGTGACGGCGGTCGGCTTCGAGGCCTCGGCGGAGTAGGTCGGCAGCGCCTCGGCGAACTTCGCGGCGGCCTCGGCCAGGACCACGCGGTCCTGCGGGCGCTTCGGGCCGGAGATCGACGGGACGACGGTGGAGACGTCCAGCTCCAGGTACTCGGAGTAGACCGGCTCGACCGACGGGTCGTGCCAGAGGCCCTGCTCCTTGGCGTACGCCTCGACCAGGGCGAGCTGCTGCTCGTCACGGCCGGTGAGCTTGAGGTAGTTGATGGTCTCGGCGTCGATCGGGAAGATCGCACAGGTCGAGCCGAACTCCGGCGACATGTTGCCGATGGTGGCGCGGTTCGCCAGCGGGATGGCGGAGACGCCCTCGCCGTAGAACTCGACGAACTTGCCGACCACACCGTGCTTGCGCAGCATCTCGGTGATGGTGAGCACCAGGTCGGTGGCGGTGGTGCCGGCCGGGAGCTGGCCGTTGAGCTTGAAGCCCACCACGCGCGGGATCAGCATGGAGACCGGCTGGCCGAGCATCGCGGCCTCGGCCTCGATGCCGCCGACGCCCCAGCCCAGCACGCCCAGGCCGTTGACCATGGTGGTGTGCGAGTCGGTGCCGACGCAGGTGTCGGGGTACGCCTGGCCGTTGCGGACCATGACCGTGCGCGCCAGGTGCTCGATGTTGACCTGGTGGACGATGCCGGTGCCCGGCGGGACGACCTTGAACTCGTCGAACGCGGTCTGGCCCCAGCGCAGGAACTGGTAGCGCTCCTTGTTGCGGCCGTACTCGATCTCGACGTTCTGGACGAAGGCGTCCGGAGTGCCGAACTTGTCGGCGATGACCGAGTGGTCGATGACCAGCTCGGCCGGGGCCAGCGGGTTGATCTTCGCCGGGTCGCCGCCCAGCTCCTTCACGGCCTCACGCATGGTGGCGAGGTCGACCACGCACGGCACGCCGGTGAAGTCCTGCATGATCACACGGGCCGGGGTGAACTGGATCTCCTCCGACGGCTCCGCCGTCGCGTCCCAGTTGCCCAGGGCGCGGATGTGGTCGGCGGTGATGTTGGCGCCGTCCTCGGTGCGCAGCAGGTTCTCCAGCAGGACCTTGAGGCTGTACGGCAGCCGCTCGGAACCCTCGACGGCGGAGAGCTTGAAGATCTCGTACGACTCGTCGCCCACCTGCAGCGGGCTGCGGGCGTCGAAGCTGTTCGCGGACACGACTGACTCCTTCTAGGTCCACCCGGTGGTAAGGTAAGCCTTAGCTAATCTGCTTCCGCCGGCCTATATCTTGACGTCAAGATAAATCGTAGCGACTAGTTATCTCGATGTCGAGATAAACCATAGTGCATGGCTGCGTCCAAACTTCACCCCCGCATGCCGTAACGCAACCGCGCGTCTCGGGCGTCTACCTGCCGGACACGGGCACGGCGGAGGGGACGACCGGCGATGAGGAACGAACGGCAGGCTCAGAACCTGCGGGAGTTCGAGGAGTTCGCGCACAGCAGGGGCACCGCACTGTTCCGCACCGCACTCCTGCTGTGCGGCGACTGGCATCTGGCCGAAGACCTCACCCAGGCGACCCTCGCCAAGGTCTACGCCTCCTGGAACCGGGTCCGGAGCGCCGACAGCCCGGAGGCCTACGCCCGCCGGATCCTGCTGCGCAGCCACCTCTCGCACCGCCGGCTGCGGCGCTCCACCGAGCGGCCCGCCCTGGAGCAGCTGCCGGAGCAGGTCTCCACCGAGCAGGACCCCGCCCTGCGGTTGACCCTGCTGCAGGCGCTCGGCAGGCTGCCGCCCCGCGACCGGGCCGTGCTGGTGCTGCGCTACTGGGAGGACCGCAGCGTCGAGGAGACCGCCGCCGAACTCGGCCTCACCACCGGCGTGGTGCGCACCCGCAGCCTCCGCGCCCTGACCCGGCTGCGCGCCCTGCTCGGCGACCAGCTGGCGGGACTGGCCGCGTAGCCGGCCATGGACGCCGACGGCACGGCCGAGGACGCGACCGTACGACCGCGCGCCCGGGCCGCACAGGACGGCCCCGCACGACCGCACAGACACACAGACCCGGAGGGGAGAACGGACATGCACGATTCCGAGCAGGTCGGACGCGAGGTGAGCGCGGTCTTCGAGCAGGCCGTCGGCGACGCGGAGCCCCCGCTGACCCGGCTGGTCGCCGGCGCAACCTCGGACGGGAGGAGGATCCGGCGGAGCCGGCGGATCCGCGTGGCGGGCGCCGCCGCGGCCGTGGCCGTGCTCGCGGCGGGGGGCCCACTGCTACTGGCCCACTCCGGTGCGACGGCCGGGCAGACATCCGCGGCCGCCTCCGGCCCGGCCGTGACGGCGGGCCCGAGCGGGACGGCAGGCCCGAGCGGGACGACGGCGACGGCGCCCTCGGGCGAGGCCTCCCCCACCGCAGCAACTGTGCCGCTGACCGGTGCGGCGGCGGTGCGGACCCTGGTCTCCCTGATCCCGTCCGGCTCACCGATCGGGCAGTACAGCGGACGGGACGGTCTGCCGGCCGGCGGGCGCGACTCGGACGTGCGCGGGCGGGTCGTCTACGACGCCGGACACGGGAGCGCGGCGATCCAGGTGTCGGTCGAACCGCACTTCGTGCCGGACCCCAAGGACGGCCACGGCGACCTCTTCTCCTGCGCATCGCGCGGCGCCCAGAAGAGCTGCCACGTCGCCGACCTGCCGGACGGCGGCAAGCTGCTGACCTGGGAGGGCCTGGTCTTCGACGAGGTGCAGCGCGGCGCCGACCTCCTGCGGGCCGACGGCGTCCGGGTAGCCGTCTCCACCGGCAGCCTGATGGACGCCAAGCACGAGCAGGTGATCCGGCAGGAACCGCCGCTCACGCTGGACCAGTTGGAGAACATGGCGCTCAGCCCGGCCTGGCACGCCCGGATCGGCGCCCAGGAGGCGGCCGAAGCCGCCGCCCAGGTCACGCCCTATCAGGACCAGCGCTCCGCATCGGCGACGCCCAAGCCCTGACGGCCGGGAGCGACACCGCCGCGGGCCGGGGCGACACCGCCGCGGGCCGGGACGGCACCGCCGCGGGCCGGGACGACACCGCCGCGGGCCGGGGCGGCACCGCCGCAGGCCCGGCCGTTCCCCGTCGGACCGGCGGGGCTACGGTGTGCGGGACCGACCGTGCCGCTCTGGGGGAATGTTCCGTGATCGTCGTCGATGCATCCGCGCTGGTCCTGGCCCTCTCCGACGAGGGCGAGCGGGGTGCGGCGGCCCGCGCCGAGCTGACGGCCGACCGGGACTGGGCGGCCCCGGAGCACGTGGTGATCGAGGTGATGCAGTCGCTGCGCGGGCTGTACCTGGCCAAGGAGCTGACGGCGGCCCGAGTGGCCGAGCTCGTGGCGGAGCTCCCGGGCCTGACGATCCGCAAGATCGAGGTCGCACCGCTGCTCGGCCGGATCTGGGAGCTCAAGGACAACCTGACCCCCGACGACGCGGCGTACGTCGCGGTCGCGGAGTCGCTGGGCGCCCCGCTGGTCACCGCCGACCTGCGGCTGATGCGGGCCAGCGGGCCCCGCTGCGAGATCCGCGGCATCACCCGGGCGTCCGGCTGAGACCCCTCGGACGGGCCTCGGGCCGGCCCGTGCCTCTCTTTCGGGTGACTTCCCGGCATTGCGCGGGGTCGGGGCGCGGCGGCCGCGCCACGGTGGGCGGTGTCCGCCGGGTGTCCGCCGCCCGGCCCGTCGGAAGGCCCCGTGATGCCCGTCCCGTCCGCCGCGTTCCTGCTTCCCCTCGCGCTGGCGCCGGTCCTGGCGCCGACCACCGTGGTGGACGCCCGCTTCGACCGGGCGGACGGCTTCGTCCCGGCCCGGGCGATCACCCACGCGCCGGACCTGGTCCCGTACGGGGCGCCGGTCCGGGTGACGGTGACCCGGGCGCCGGGCGGGACGACCGTCGCGCTGGAGGTCTCCGGGCTGGCGCCGGACCACGAGTTCCCGGCGCACGTCCACACCGGGCACTGCGGCGCCGACCCGGCCGCCTCCGGACCGCACTACCAGGACGCCACCGACCCGGTGCAGCCCTCCACCGACCCGGCGTACGCCAACGCCGGCAACGAGCTGCGGCTCACCCTGCGCACCGACGCCGAGGGCGCCGGCCGTGCCGAGTCCACGGTCGGCTGGCGGTTCCGGCCGGACGAGGCGCACTCCCTGGTGCTGCACGCGGGCGGCCCGGCCGGCCCGCACCGGGCGGGCGACCGGGCCGCCTGCGTCGACGTGGACTTCTGACCGCTCGTCCGACCGCTCGCCCGACCCCTCGTCGGGCGTGAACCGCCCCGGAGCCGGGTCGGGAGCCGGGTCAGGATCCCGGTCAGGAACCGAGGGTCGCGACCAGCACCGCCTTGATGGTGTGCAGGCGGTTCTCGGCCTGGTCGAAGACGACCGAGTGCGCCGACTCGAACAGCTCGTCGGTGCACTCCAGCTCGGACATGCCGGTCAGCTCGAACATCTGCCGCCCGATCTCCGTCCCGAGGTCGTGGTACGCCGGGAGGCAGTGCAGGAACTTGACCGCCGGGTTGCCGGTGGCGCGGACCGTGTCCATCGAGACCTGGTACGGCTTGAGCAGGGCGATCCGCTCGGCCCAGACCTCCTTGGGCTCGCCCATCGAGACCCAGACGTCGGTGTAGAGGAAGTCGGCCCCGGCGACACCGGCCGCGATGTCCTCGGTGAGCGTCACCCGGGCACCGCTGGTGGCGGCCAGCTCGCGGGCGGCCTTCTGGACGTCCTCGGCGGGCCACAGCTCGGCCGGCGCGACGATCCGGATGTCCATGCCGAGCAGGGCGCCGGTGACCAGCAGCGAGTTGCCCATGTTGGAGCGGGCGTCACCGAGGTAGACCAGGGTGGTCTCGGCCAGCGGCTTGGCGGAGTGCTCCTGGACGGTCAGGACGTCGGCCAGCATCTGGGTGGGGTGCCACTCGTCGGTCAGGCCGTTCCACACCGGCACGCCCGCGTGCTGCGCCAGCTCCTCCACGATCTCCTGGCCGTCACCCCGGTACTGGATGCCGTCGAACATCCGCCCGAGCACCCGCGCGGTGTCCTTGATCGACTCCTTGTGGCCCATCTGCGAGCCGGCCGGGTCGAGGTAGGTGGTGGTGGCGCCCTGGTCGTGCGCCGCGACCTCGAACGCGCAGCGGGTGCGCGTCGAGGTCTTGGCGAAGATCAGCGCGATGTTCTTGCCGCGCAGGCGCGGCTGCTCGGTGCCCGCATACTTCGCGGCCTTGAGCTGGGCGGAGAGCTCGACCAGGTGGCGGAACTCCTGGGGAGTGAAATCGAGCTCCTTGAGGAAGTGCCTGTTCCGGAGGTTGAACGCCATGCCGGTCTCCTGGTCGAATCCGTGGACTGAGACAGGAAGTGTATACATAGAGCGGCATGTCTATGCATGCACTTCCCGTCACTCGGTCCCTCCGTCTCAGAGCCTGGGATCAACCGGCTCCGACTCCAGCGCGAGCACCGCGAACACCGGCTCGTGCACCCGCCACAGCGGCTCGTTCCCGGCCAGCCGGTCCAGCGCCTCCAGGCCGAGCGCGTACTCGCGCAGCGCGAGCGAGCGCTTGTGGCCGAGGAACCGCTGGCGCAGCTGGTCCAGGTACTGCGTGTAGTCGGGGCCGTAGATGATCCGCAGGTACTCCCGCCCGCGCACCTTCACCCCGGGCTGGATCACCTGGCCGTTCTGCCCGCGGGCCAGCGAGGCCAGCGGCTTGACCACCATGCCCTCGCCGCCGGCCGCGGTCAGCTCCTCCCACCAGGCGATGCCGGCCGCGACCGAGGCCTCGTCCTCGGTGTCGACCAGCAGCCGCCCGGTGTGCCGCAGGATCGGCGCGGCCGGGTCGTCGGCGGCGACCATCCGGTCGATCCAGGCGAGGTGCCGGTCGTGCGGCTGGACGGCCAGGTTGGCACCCTCCGCGGCGAGAACCTGGAAGGGCGCGAGCCGGATCCCGGACAGGCCCTCGGTGGGCCAGCAGTACCGGCGGTACGCCTCGGTGAAGGCCTCCGCGTCGGCGGCGCGCTGCCGCTGGCGGGCGGTCAGCTCGGCCACGTCCAGGCCGCGCCCGCCGGCCTGCTCCAGGGCGGCGAGCACCTCGGGCAGGGCGGCACCGGCGGCCGCGCCGACCGCCGCGTACTGGCGGCGCAGCAGCTCGGCGGCCTTCAGCGACCACGGCATCAGCTCGGCGTCCAGCAGCAGCCAGCCGGTGGCCAGTTCCTCGAACAGACCGGCCCGCTCGGCGGCGGCACGGACCCGGTCGAGGACGGCGGCGGTCAGCTCCTCGTCGTTGAGGAAGGCACGCCCGGTCCTGGTCCAGATCGCGCCGGGACCGCTCAGGCCGAACCGTTTGTCGAGCGCGCTGCCGTCCCGGGCGACCAGCACGACCGCCCGCGAACCCATGTGCTTCTCCTCGCAGACCACCTGCCGGACGCCGTCGTGCCGGTAGGCGTGGAAGGCCTCCTCGGGGTGCTCCAGGTAGCCGTCCCGCCGGGAGGTGGCGGACGGCGCCATGGTCGGCGGCAGGTACGCGAGCAGCCGCGGGTCGAGCGCGAAGCGGCTCATCACCTCCAGTGCGGCGGCCGCGTTCTCCTCCCGGATCGAGACCCGGCCGTGGTGGGCGGTCTCCACGATCCGCCGGCCGGCCACGTCGCCCAGGTCGAGCGGCCGGCCCTCCCGGGCGCCCGGGGCGTCGGTGTGCATCGGGCGCACCGGCGCGTACCACTCGCGCTCGGCCGGGACGGAGACGACCTCCCGCTCGGGGTAGCGCAGCGCGGTCATGCTGCCGCCGAAGACGCAGCCGGTGTCCAGGCAGATGGTGTTGTTGACGAAGCTGGCGGTCGGCACCGGGGTGTGGCCGTAGACGACCAGGGCCTTGCCCCGGTACTCCTCCGCCCACGGGTAGCGGACCGGCAGGCCGTACTCGTCGGTCTCACCGGTGGTGTCGCCGTACAGCGCGTGCGAGCGGACCCGGCCGGAGTTGCGGCCGTGGTACTTCTCCGGCAGACCGGCGTGGCAGACCACCAGCGCGCCGCCGTCCAGCAGGTAGTGGCTGACCAGGCCGCGCATGAACTCGCGGACCCGGGCGCGGAACTCCTCCGGCTCGGCGGCCAGCTGGTCGATCGACTCCTGCAGGCCGTACGCGACGGTGACCTTGCGGCCGTCCATCCAGCGGCCGAGCTTGTTCTCGTGGTTTCCGGGGACGCAGATCGCGTGGCCGGCCTCGACCATGCCCATCACCAGGCGCAGCACGCCCGGCGTGTCCGGGCCGCGGTCGACCAGGTCGCCGACGAACACGGCCGTCCGGCCCTCGGGGTGCACGGCGTCGACCGGGCGGCCCTCGGCGTCCCGGGTGAGCGTCCAGCCGAGCCGGACGAGCAGGGTCTCCAGCTCGGCGCGGCAGCCGTGGATGTCACCGACGATGTCGAACGGGCCGGTCAGGTGGCGCAGGTCGTTGTACCGCTTCTCCGGCACGATCTCGGCGGACTCCACCGCGGCGACGCCGTGCAGCACGTGCACCTTGCGGAAGCCCTCGCGCTCCAGGCCGCGCAGCGAGCGGCGCAGCTCGCGCTGCTGACGCGGGATGACGTGCTTGGGCAGCTGCCGGTCGGGGCGGGTGCGGTTGCGCTCGGCGCAGACCTCGGCGGGCACGTCGAGCACGATCGCGATCGGCAGCACGTGGTGCTCCCGGGCCAGGGCGATCAGCTGCTTGCGGGCCTCCGGCTGGACGTTGGTGGCGTCCACGACGGTGAGCCGGCCGGCGGCCAGCCGCTTGCCGACGATGTAGTGCAGCACGTCGAAGGCGTCGGCGGAGGCCGACTGGTCGTTCTCGTCGTCGGCGACCAGGCCGCGGCAGAAGTCGGAGGAGACCACCTCGGTCGGCTTGAAGTGCCGTCGGGCGAAGGTCGACTTGCCGGAGCCGCTGGTGCCGATCAGCACGACCAGGGAGAGGTCGGTGACGGGGAGCCGACGGGCGGTGGGCTGTGCGTCGGTGGTCATCGGGTCGCGCTCCCTTCCGAGGCGGGGATGTCGAGGCGGAACAGGGCCAGCTGGGTCGGGGCGCCGACCTCGGCGTCGTGCGGTCCGACCGGGCGGACAGTGACGGTGTACCCGTACTTTCCGGCGACCTGCTCCGCCCAACCGGTGAACTCGGCCCGGGTCCACTCGAAGCGGTGGTCCGAGTGGCGGACGTGCCCGGCCGGGAGGGTCTCCCAGCGGACGTTGTACTCGACGTTCGGGGTGGTGACCACGACCGCCGTCGGCCGCGCGGAGCCGAACACAGCGAACTCCAGGGCCGGCAGCCGGGGCAGGTCGAGGTGCTCGATCACCTCGGACAGCACGGCGGCGTCGTAGCCCTTGAGCCGGGCGTCGGTGTAGGTGAGCGCGCCCTGAACCAGCCGGACCCGGGACGCCTGACGCTCCGACATCCGGTCCAGCCGCAGCTTGCGGGCGGCGGCGGACAGCGCCCGGGAGGACACGTCCAGCCCCAGCACCTCGGTCACCCGGGCGTCCTTCAGCAGGGCGCCGACCAGCTCGCCCTGGCCGCAGCCCAGGTCGAGCACCCGGGCCGCCCCGGTCTCGGCGAGCGCGGCCAGGATCGCCTCCCGCCGCTGCACCGCCAGCGGCTGCGGCTTCTCCGCCGCCGCTGTCGCTGTCTCGGCCTGGACCGACTCGACCGCCTGGACCGTCTCGACTGCCGAAGCCGTCTCCGTCTCCGTCTCCGTCTCCGGGACGTCGTCGACCGCGTTGTCCAGCTCCTCGGCCTCCCGGTCGTCGCTCTCGGCGAGCCGGGCCAGCGCCAGCCGCTCCATCGCCAGCCGGGTCAGCGACCAACGGCGGGACAGGTAGCGCCGAGTGATCAGGTCGAGCTCCGGGTGGTCCGCGAGCCAGCCCTGGCCGGCCGCGAGCAGCTTGTCCACCTCGTCCGGCGCGACCCAGTAGTGCTTGGCGCCGTCCAGCACCGGAAGCAGCACGTACAGCTGCTGCAGCGCGTCGGCGAGCCGCAGGGTGCCGGTGAGCGACACCTTCGCGTAGCGGGAGTCGCCCCACGCCGGGAAGGCGGTGTCCAACGGGACCGCGACGGCGTCGACGCTCCAGCCGAGCGGCTCGAAGAGCCGGCCGACCATGGCGGTGGCGCCGCCCTCCGCCCCGCCGACCGGTACTGCGGGCAGCTCGATCCGCAGCGGCAGCGGCTGCTCGGCCAGGCCCGGCCGCTGCTCGCAGACGCCCTTCATCGCCGACCGGTAGACCGTCCGCAGCGCCACCGCGAGCAGCGAGGACGCGGCGTACGGCCGGTCGTTGACGTACTGGGCGAGCGCGAGGTCGGGCGAGCCGCCGCGGCCCTTGCCCCGGCCTTGGCGGACCAGCGCCAGCGGGTCGACCTCCAGCAGGAGGGCGGCCGTGCAGGCGGTGTCGGTGGCCTCGGGATAGAAGACGTGCGCGACGCCGTGTGCGGTGGAGAACCGCTGCACCTTGGCGGGGTGCTTGTGCAGCAGGAATCCCAGGTCGGTGGCAGGCCGCTCGGCCGTGCCCGTGGTGGAGATCGAAATGAACACCCGTCCGAGTATTGCCCAGTCCAACGCCTCTGAGCACCGGCTTTTGTCCGCACGGTGAGCGCGTTGGTCACCCACTGCCGTGATTGGTTAACGTGCAGGATGTGACTGCTGAATCCTCCTCCACCCTCGCGAGCGGCGCTGTCGCCGCCGGTCTGGCGACCATCGCCGCCGACGGCACCGTCCTCGACACCTGGTTCCCCGCCCCCGAGCTCGCCGCGGCCCCCGGCCCGGCCGGCACCGTCCGGCTGAGCGCCGAGGAGGCCGAGCAGGCCCTCGGCGCCGGCGCCGCCGAGGCGCTGCGCCCCGACGCCCGCCGCGGCGTCGAGGTGGTCGCCGTGCGCACCGTGATCTCCTCGCTGGACGAGAAGCCGCTGGACGCGCACGACGCCTACCTGCGCCTGCACCTGCTCTCGCACCGCCTGGTGAAGCCGCACGGCCAGAACCTGGACGGCATCTTCGGCCTGCTCGCCAACGTCGCCTGGACCTCCATCGGCCCGGTGCCGGTGGCGGGCGTCGAGCAGGCCCGGCTCGCGGTGCGTGCGCAGGGCGGCCAGCTCGCCGTGTACGGCATCGACAAGTTCCCGCGGATGACCGACTACGTCGCCCCGACCGGCGTGCGGATCGCCCACGCGGACCGGGTGCGCCTGGGTGCGCACCTGGCCGAGGGCACCACCGTGATGCACGAGGGCTTCGTCAACTTCAACGCCGGCACCCTCGGCACCTCGATGGTCGAGGGCCGGATCAGCGCGGGCGTCGTGGTCGGCGACCACAGCGACATCGGCGGCGGCGCCTCGATCATGGGCACCCTGTCGGGCGGCGGCAAGCAGGTCGTCTCGGTCGGCGAGCGCTGCCTGCTCGGCGCCAACGCGGGCATCGGCATCTCGCTCGGCAGCGACTGCGTGGTGGAGGCCGGCCTGTACGTCACCGCCGGCACCCGGGTCACCACCCCGGACGGCAAGGTCGCCAAGGCCGTCGAGCTGTCCGGCCAGGACAACCTGCTGTTCCGCCGCAACTCGCAGAGCGGCGCGGTCGAGGTGATCGCCCGCTCCGGCTCGTGGGGCGGTCTGAACGCGGATCTGCACGCGCACAACTGACCTCCGGTCATCTGGTCCCCCGGGCCCCGGCGCCGTCCTCCGACGGCGCCGGGGCCCTGTGCTGTTCCGGACGGCGGCCCTAGCCGAGCCCGGCCGACTCCGGCAAACCGCCCTCACCCGTGCGGCTGACGGAACACGGGGGTTGGCCCTCAACGGGTGGTCCCCGGTGACCGGTCGGCCCGGGACCTCGTTGGACCGGCGGCGCCGACACCCGTCGCCTCACGTCGCACCACCGAGCTGAAGGGGCCCCCTGATGTCCGAGCCCTGGACCGAGCCGCCCACCACCGCCGGCACCCCCGCAGGCAGCCCCACCGGGGCGCCGACCCCGCCGACGAGCCTGCTGGAGCAGATGCAGGAGCTGCTCGCCTCGATCAACACCGACCTGGCGGGGCTCGACTCCGACCTGCGCTCCTCCGCGGCGCGCACCGGCGACCGCAGCGGATCCGGCGAGCACACCTCCCGGGCCTGAGCCGGGACCAGATCCGGAACCAGATCCGGGGCCCGATCGCCGGCGTCCCCGACCGGCGGGCCCAGCGGGACGACCAGCGTCGCCCGCTCCGCCCGCCGGGCCGAACCACCGCTGACACCACCGGCGCCGCAGCACCCTCCGCAGCCGGCGCCACCGTCGCCGTCCCCACCACCGCAGCACCCTGCGCCGCCGCGGCCCTCGCCGTCGGCCGGCGGCCCCCCGGGCGGACCGGCGGCCCGACCGTCCGCCCCCGCGCCCTCGTCCTCGTCCTCGTCCGGCGGTTCGACGCCCGCCGCCCGGCGCACCGCCCGCAGCAGCTCGGCGACCAGGTCCTTGCACTCCCCGGTGGCGTCCACCCCGTCGATGCAGCACCAGTACAGGCTCTCCGTGTCGGCCCCGCAGGCGAGCACCACCAGCGTCTCGGACGCCTCGTTCAGCAGCACCGCCAGCTCGGCCAGGACGGGCTCCAGCTCGCCCAGCTCACCGAGCCGTTCGACCCGCCCGCCCCCGGACCAGTCCCCGCCGAGCCCGTCCGGGTCGGCCTCCGGCGGCTGGTCCAGGCAGCTCGCCGCGTGCCCGCCGGCGTCGCACAGCAGCTGCCCGAGCGTGCCGTACTCCTCGCCGTCGCCGCCCTCCCGTTCGGCGATCCGGGCGCCGAGCGCCTCGGTCAGCAGGCCGGTCTGCCACGCCTCGTGCAGCGCGTCCGGCACCGACCGGGCCTCGGCCAGCGCGTGCCGGGCGGTCTTGATCAGTCGCAGCGCGTCCATGTCCGCCGCTCCCCTCGTCCACAAGGCCGCCGTCACCGGCGGCGGGTCTGGACGCACAGCGTGCCGACCCGCCGGACGCCCGCCCAGCACCCGCCGGAAAGCTGTGGAGAAACCGCGCCTGTGGAAAACCGGTGTCCCTCGCCGGAGGGAATTCCGGTGGATCTCTCACTCCACCGGGAACCGCACCTCGTTGCGTTCGATCTTGGCCGCCAGCGCCGCCAGCGGGTCCACATCCAGCACCGAGCAGAACTGCAGCAGGTACGCCAGGACGTCCGCGACCTCGTCCCGGACCCGGTGCGCCCGGTCGGGATCGTCCATCACCGCGGCGGCCTGCTCGGGTGTCAGCCACTGGAAGATCTCCAGCAGTTCGCCGGCCTCCACGCTGAGCGCCGCCGCCAGGTTCTTCGGGGTGTGGAAGGGCTGCCAGTTCCGGGCCGCCGCGAACTCGCCGAGCCGCAGCCGCAGCCCCTCCAGCGTCGGTCCGGCCGCACCGGCGGCTCCGGCGGCTCCGGCGGCTCCGGCAGAAGAGTGATCCTCGGTCATTCCCCTGGTCTACCGCATCCGTGCGCCCCGGCCTGCACCGGAACCCGGTTCTCCTCGGGCCGCAGCAGCACGCTGTGCCCGCTGGCCGGGTCGCGCCGGCACTCGATCAGCCGCACCTCGGGCAGGTCGAGCGCGGCTGCGGGGTCCTGGAGCGCCCCGAGCAGCCGGACGTCTTCCTTGGCGCACACCTCCCGGGCCACCCGCAGCAGCGAGGCGGTCTGCTCCAGCGACAGCCCGGCACCGAGGTCCTCGGCCAGCACGGTCAGCTGCCGGTGCGCGCTCGGTACCTCGGCCGCCGGGTCGACGTCCAGCACCCCGGCGCCGGTGAGCAGCACCGCGGCGAACGCGAGCAGCCGCAGCATCCCGTCGGACGCCTGGTCGGCGCCGGTACGGCCGAGCACGCCCTCGTCGAAGACGGCCAGCAGCCGCTCCTGGCCGCCGGTGCCGCGCCGGGCCACGTCCAGGCCGAGCAGCGGGTGCGGCGCCGCCGCCTGGACGGCGCGCAGCAGCCGGGCGTAGCGGCGGTTGCACTCCGACTTGAGCCTGGCGAGCACGGCCGAGATGTTGGCGGCGGTGCCCAGCAGCCGTGCCTGCGGGTCGGGGCGCGCCCAGCCGCGCATCGCCGCCGGGACGGGGTGCAGCGGGAAGACCTCGCGCAGCGCGGTGAGCAGCTGCTCGGCGGCGGCCAGCACCCGGCGCTCGCCGGGCGAGGAGCCGGCCACCCGCAGCGGCAGCTGAGCGGTGATCAGGGTGGCGCTGGGCAGCGGGGCGCGGATGTCGCCCTGCCGGCTGTCGTTGCGCCAGGTGACGTTGACCCGGCCGCGGGTGACGTCCTGTTCGCCGGTCTCCATCAGGGTCTCGCCGTCGAGGGTCAGCCACTCGCGGGCGATCCGGACCCGCCCGTCGGTGCGGACCACCACCTCCAGCCGGATCGGCCCGGCCGCGGAGCGCACCGTGCAGCCCAGGATGATCGCGTTGCGGCCGTGCGGCACGCAGCCCGCCAGCCCGCCCCGGACCGGCGCGGCGAGCGGCCCGGACAGCCCGCCGAAGCCGTCCAGCGATGGCTGGATCTCCTCGCCGATGGCGAGCCGGGAGAGGACGCTCAGCGCGTCCAGCGCGTTGGACTTGCCGGCGCCCGAGGGGCCGTGGAGCACGGTGAGCGGTGACAGCGGCAGGGTGGTGCGGCGGTACGACTTGAACGAGGTGAGCCGGAGCTCCTCCACGGTCGGCCGCTGGATCGGGCGTTCCGGCGCCGCACGGTCCGTCCCGCCGCGCTCCCGGTCGGCACCGCCCGGGCCGGCACCGCCCGGGCCGGCCCTACCCAGGTCAGGACCGCCCAGGTCAGGACGGTCGTGCCGGGTGCGGTCGGGGTGGGTACGGTCGGGCGCCGCAGGCGCTGCTTCGCTGGTCACCAGAGGACCCTAGCCACGCCCTGAGCTGCAGAAACGTGCCAGCCGAGGCTATTCACCCCAACGTGTGGCCGGCCCGACCGGCGCGCTCACCGGTACGTCGAAAGCCGCACCGAGCCGGTCACCTCGACCGGTTCCGGCAGGGCGTCGAGGGCGTCGGCGAGGCGCTGCGGATCGGTGTGCCACGCGTTCGGGCCCATCGCGACCACCGCCGCCGCGTCCGCCCGGGACAGCCGCAGGGTGAACTCCACCTCGACCTGCCCGGTCCGGGTCAGCCAGGGGCTGAGCTTCTCGTCGATCCGGCGTTCCTTGTCCTCGTCGACCGAGAGCAGGCCGAGGCCCGCGACCAGTTCGCGCAGGTGCCGGGAGGTCGGGGCGACCAGCAGCAGCCGTCCGCCCGGCCGCAGCACCCGGCGGATCTCCGGGCCGTTGCGCGGGGCGAAGACGTTGAGCAGCACGTCGGCGCTGTCGTCGAGCAGCGGCAGCGGGCGCCAGGCGTCGCAGACCACGGCGCCGATCCGCGGGTGCGCCTTGGCGGCGCGGCGCAGCGCGTACTTGGAGATGTCCAGGGCGGCGCCGGGCAGGTCGCCGCCGAGCGCGGTCAGCACGTGGGCCAGGTAGTGCCCGGTGCCCGCGCCGAGGTCCGCCACCAGGCCGTCCGCGCCGGCCGCCGCGTCCGCCAGTGCCTCGGCGATCGGCCGGTAGTGCCCGGCCGCCAGGAAGTCAGCCCGGGCGGAGACCATGTCGGCGGTGTCACCGGTGCCGGTGTGCGCGTCGCCCGCCAGCAGGCTGACGTACCCCTGCTTGGCCTGGTCGAAGCTGTGGCCGCGGGGGCAGCCCAGCGTCCGTCCGGCGAGTGCGAGCGGCTCCGCACAGTGCGGGCACGCCAGGTAGCGCTCGATGTCCTGCAGCAACGGTCGTCCTCGCACAATCCACGGTCAGGGGCACCCACACCCTAACCACAAGGGGAGCCCCTGACGTGACCGTGCTCAGTCCGCCTCGTTGCCGTCGTCGTCCTCGCCGACCTCCTCCTCCTCGGGCTCCTGGACGACCCACATGGCGAGCCGGTCGGCGACCCCGCTGACGCCGATCTTGCCTTCCCGGATCGCCCGGGCGAGGCTGCGCACCTCGCGCGCGGTGGTGGCGACGTTGCACCCGCTGGCCACCAGGTACGCGTACGCGACGGCGGTGGCGAACAGCTCGTTGCTGCGCTCCAGGGCGGGCACCCGGATGAGCTGGTGCATCAGGGCGGCGGCGCGGTCCTGCGGTTCGGGGTAGACCGCGATGTCGAAGATGGCCGCCTGGTGGCGGGTGACCGCGGCGAGGAGCGATCCGTAGTCGATGACCTGCGGATCACCCGGCGTGTACTGCTCTGCGGTCATCAGCAGCCACGAGAGGTCGACCTCAAGGTTCAACGGCGCACGTCCTGGCGGTCGCCGGTCGGTCCGTCGCCGAATTCGGCGAGGAAGGCGAGCTCGTGCTCCTTCATGAACTGGGCGGCGGTGTCGACGAAGTTCCGCCCCGCCTCGCCCATGTCGTGCTGCACGAGTCGTTCGATGTACTGGTTCATGCTGATCCCCTGCTGCTCGGCCCGCTCACGGGCCATCTCGGCGGTGGTCGCATCCACCCGGACGTTGAGCTGCTTCTTGGCCATGAATTCAAGCTAGCGCCGAAGCGCTAGCACAACAAGGGCGCATTCAGGTCGCCCCCCGCTCCCCACAGATGTCCGCTCACGCCCCGTCGGAAACCAGCCACCCACCGGCGACGACCGCAGCACCTTCGCGACACAAAGAACGGGCCCGGGGCGTGGTGCCCCGGGCCCGCTTTGGGCGGTGCGGTGTCAGGAGGCGACCGGCTCCAGGATGGCGACGCACTCGAAGTGGTGGGTCATCGGGAACAGGTCGAAGGCCCGCAGCGAGACGGGACGGTAGCCGCCCTCGCGGAAGAAGGCGAGGTCACGGGCGAGCGCGGCCGGGTCGCAGGCGACGTAGGCGATCCGGCGCGCCTCCAGGCCGGCGAGGTGGGCGACGGTCTCGCGGCCGGCGCCGGCCCGCGGCGGGTCGAGGACGATCAGGTCGGTGGAGGTGATGCCGGTGCGCGGCAGCAGGGTCTCCACCCGGTCGCACTCGATCCGGACGTTGTCCAGGGTGGCCAGGTTGTGCCGGGCGTCGACGACGGCCTGCTTGGCCGACTCGATGCCGAGCACCGCGCCGTCGTCGCCGACCCGCTCGGCGAGCGCGCCCGCGAACAGGCCGACGCCGCAGTACAGGTCGAGGGCGTTCTCGCCCCACTGCGGGTCGAGGCCGTCGAGAACGGCGGTGACCAGGGTGTCGGGCGCCTCGGGGTGGATCTGCCAGAAGCCGCCGTTGGAGACCCGCCAGGTGCGGCCGGCGGCCCGCTCGCGGACGAAGGTCCGGCCGTGGACGCGGTGGAAGAGGTCCTGCTCGTCGACCCGGGAGATGGAGACCGGCTGGTCGAGCTCGACCAGCGGCAGCTGCTCGCCGGGCACCGGCCGCAGCACGATCTGCCGGTCGGAGGAGCCGGAGGAGGCGATCGCCTCGATGGTGGCGACGCCGGTCCAGTCCCGCGCCTCGATGCCGAGCTCGGTGACGCCCTCGGAGGCGATCAGGCAGCGGTCGATCGGCTGGATGTCGTGCGAGCGGTGCTTGCGCAGGCCGACCGAGCCCTCCTCGTCGACCGCGTACTGCACCCGGGTGCGCCAGGCGGGCACCTCGCCGGCCTGGAGCTTGCCGCCGACCGGCTCGACCGAGCCGTCCCAGCCGGCCTCGGCGGGGGTGAGTCCGGCGAGCTTGGCGAGCTGCTCGGTGAGCACCTGCGCCTTGAGCTTGCGCTGTCCGCCGGGGGTGACGTGCTGCCAGTCGCAGCCGCCGCACTTGCCGGGCCCGGCGAACGGGCACGGCGCCGGGATGCGGTCCTTGGCGGCGTCCAGGATCTCCACCGCGTCGGCGCGCAGGAAGCGCGAGGTGGTGGTGCCCTCGGTGACCTGGGCGATCACCCGCTCGCCCGGCAGCGCGTGCCGGACGAACAGCACCCGGCCCTCGTGCCGGGCCACGCAGTGCCCGCCGCCGTGCGCGACCGGGCCGACCTCGACCTCGTACCGCTCGCCGACCAGCGGCTCGCCGCTGGGGGTGCGCATGGCGGGCTGGGCGGTGCGCACCGCCTTCGGCGGGCGCACGGCCTGCTTGCGCGCCGGTTTGCGCCCGGCCGCGCCTGCGCCCGCGCCGGAACCCGCACCAGCCCCCTTCTTGCCGGAGCCACCCGCAGAGCCGCCCTTGCCGGGAGCCGCGCCCTTGCTGGAAGCGGCACCCTTGCCGCCCGGAGCGCCGCCGCCGGCGGCCTTGCCCGGCCCCCCGTCGCGCGAGGGCCGGTCACGCTCCGGCCGGGCGGCGGGGCGGTCCTCGCCCGGTGCCAGCGGCGCGGTCTGGGCGGTCAGCCCCTCGCGGTCGGTGGCCGCGGGGCGGCTGGGCCGGTTGCTCCAGCGCGGGTGCGCCACCTGCCCCGGCTTGGCGCCGGAGGTGCGGCCGGAGCGGCCGGACCGGCCACCGGAGGAGCGGGGCGGGTTGTTGCGGGTCACGGGGCGGGTTCCTTACGCGTGCGGTGCGGTGGTGTCGTTGCCGTTGGAGCCGTCGGCACCCGGGGTGCCGGATGCGGCGGACGCGCCGGCCGTGGGCCGGTGCCTCGGCTCGCCGCGGCGCACGGCGCCCGGCGCGGACCATTCCTTCTGGGACTTGCGCCGCTCCGAGGACTCCAGCTGCCAGGGTACGGAAGTCACCATCACCCCGGGCTTGAACAGCAGGCGTCCCTTGAGTCGCAGCGCGCTCTGGTTGTGCAGCAGGTGCTCGTACCAGTGGCCGACGACGTACTCGGGGATGTACACCGAGACGACGTCGCGCGGGCTGGAGCGGCGCAGGTTCTTCACGTAGTCGAGGACCGGGCCGGTGATCTCGCGGTACGGCGAGTCGAGCACCTTGAGCGGCACCTCGATCCCGCGCTCGTCCCACTCGGCGCGCAGCGCGGCGGTGTCGACGGGGTCGACGTTGACGGTGACGGCTTCCAGCGTGTGGGCGCGGGCCAGCCGGGCGTACGCGAGGGCGCGCAGCGCGGGCTTGTGCAGCTTGGAGACCAGGACGACGGCGTGCACCCGGGTGGGCAGCACCACGTCGTCGGGCTCCTCGGCGGCGACCAGCTCGGCGGAGACCCGGTCGTAGTGGCGGCGGATCGCCTTCATCATCACGAACAGCACGACCATCAGGGCGATGGCGACCCAGGCGTGGGTGATCTTGGTGACCAGGACGACGATCAGCACGGCCATGGTCATCACCAGGCCGAAGGCGTTGATCGCCCGGCTGCGCTGCATGTGGGCGCGCTGCTTCGGGTCGGTCTCGGTCTTCAGGTGCCGGGTCCAGTGCCGGATCATGCCGGACTGGCTCATGTTGAAGGAGACGAAGACGCCGACGATGTACAGCTGGATCAGCCGGGTCGGGTCGGCGTTGAAGGCGACGATGAACAGGATCGCCACGCCGGCCAGCAGGATGATGCCGTTGGAGAAGGCCAGCCGGTCGCCGCGGGTGTGCAGCTGCCGGGGCAGGTAGCGGTCCTGGGCGAGGATCGAGCCGAGCACCGGGAAGCCGTTGAAGGCGGTGTTGGCGGCGAGCACCAGGATCAGGCCGGTCACCGCGGCGATGAAGTAGAAGCCGGGCGTGAAGTTCGAGAACACGGCCTCGCTGATCTGCGCCAGCGCGGTCTTCTGGTGGTAACCGGCGCCGGCGCCGACCAGCTGCTCGGCGGGCTCCTCGGCCATCTGGACGCCGGTCAGGCGGGCCAGCCAGATGATGCCCATGAACATCACCACGGCGATCGAAGCCATCAGCAGCAGCGTGGTGGCGGCGTTCTTCGACTTCGGCTTCCGGAAGGCCGGCACACCGTTGGAGATCGCCTCGACACCGGTGAGCGCCGCACAGCCCGAGGAGAACGCCTTCAGCAGCAGGAAGACCATCGCGAACCCGGCCAGCGAGTCGTTGCCCGGGGTCGCCTCCAGGTGGAAGGCGGAGGACTCGGCGGGCATGTCCTGCCCGAAGGCGTAGTGCCGGATCACGCCGTACCCGACCATGCCGATCACGCCGACCATGAAGGCGTACGTCGGTACCGCGAACGCGCTGCCGGACTCCCGGACGCCGCGCAGGTTCATCCCCATCAGCACCACGACGAGGACCACCGACAGCAGCATCTCGTGCCCGCGCAGCGCCGGTACCGCGGAGACCACGTTGGCCACGCCCGAGGTGGTGGACACCGCCACGGTGAGCACGTAGTCGACCATCAGAGCGCTCGCCACCACCAGGCCCGAGTTGGGGCCGTGGTTGACGGTGGCGACCTCGTAGTCGCCGCCGCCGCTGGGATAGGCGTGCACGTTCTGCCGGTACGAGGCGACCACCGCGAGCATCACGATGGCGACCACGACGCCGATCTGCCACGAGAAGTGGATCGCCGAGGCGCCGGCGATGGACAGGGTGAGCAGGATCTCCTCAGGGGCGTACGCCACGGAGGAGAGCGCGTCGGACGCGAAGACGGGCAGCGCGATGCGCTTGGACAGCAGGGTCTCCCCCAGCTTGTCGCTGCGCAGCGCGCGCCCGATCAGGATCCGTTTCGGAAGGTCGGCAGGCATAGGCACAGAGGAATCGTAGGGGCTGTCACCCCGCGCTCACCCCTCCGGTGCCCCCTCCGTCGCGACTGTGTTCGGTGGACCGGCTAGCGTGTCGGGTGTAAGGCAAGTGGGCAGCACCTGAGTTGCCCCTCGCGTCGGATCGCAGGCGCAGGCCACGACTCGCCCCCGAAAACGGGGGCACGGAAGGATGATGAGCGGTGTTTGCGCAGGTCATGTCCCCAACGGTTCGGGTGAGGTAGTCGCGTGCACATCGTCATCATGGGTTGCGGGCGCGTGGGCTCCGCCCTCGCGAGAGCGCTCGAGAAACAAGGCCACTCGGTCGCCGTGGTCGACCAGGACCCGACCGCGTTCCGCCGTCTGGGTTCCGGCTTCAACGGTGTCCGGGTCACCGGCGTCGGCTTCGACCAGGACACCCTGAAGGAAGCCGGCATCGAGGAGGCGGGCGCCTTCGCCGCCGTCTCCAGCGGTGACAACTCCAACATCATCGCCGCCCGGGTGGCCCGCGAGACCTTCGGCGTCGAGCACGTCGCGGCCCGCATCTACGACCCCCGCCGTGCCGAGGTGTACCAGCGCCTGGGCATCCCGACCGTGGCCACCGTCCGCTGGACCGCCGACCAGATGCTGCGCCGGCTGCTGCCGAGCGGCGCCGAGCCGCTGTGGCAGGACCCGTCCGGCTCCGTGCAGCTCGCCGAGGTCGCCTTCTCGCCCGCGTGGGTCGGGCACAAGACGGCCGCCCTGGAGGAGGCCGCCGGCGTCCGGGTGGCGTTCGTCACCCGCCTGGGCGAGGGCGTCCTGCCCAGCCCCCAGATGGTGGTGCAGGAGGGCGACCTGATCCACGTGATGCTGCGCCGTTCGGAGCTGACCTCGGTCGAGGCCGCCTTCGCCAAGGGCCCCGAGGAGGATGGTCACTGATGCGCGTAGCAATCGCCGGAGCCGGTGCGGTCGGCCGTTCGATCGCGGGTGAGCTGCTGGAGAACGGCCACGAGGTCCTCCTGATCGACAAGAACCCGAACTCCATCTCGGTGGAGCGGGTCCCGCTCGCCGAGTGGCTGCTGGCCGACGCCTGCGAGATCACCTCGCTGGACGAGGCCGCCCTGCAGCGCTGCCACGTGGTGATCGCCGCGACCGGTGACGACAAGGTCAACCTGGTGGTCTCGCTGCTCGCCAAGACGGAGTACGGGGTGCCCCGGGTCGTCGCCCGGGTGAACAACCCGAAGAACGAGTGGCTGTTCAACGAGTCCTGGGGCGTGGACGTCGCCGTCTCCACCCCGCGCCTGATGTCGGCGCTGGTCGAGGAGGCCGTGAGCGTCGGCGACCTGGTCCGCCTGATGCGCTTCAGCCAGGGCAACGCCAACCTGGTCGAGCTGACCCTGGCCGCCGACACCGAGCTGGTCGGCACCCGGGTCGGCGACGTCGACTGGCCGGTGGACACCGCGCTGGTCACCATCATCCGCGAGGGCCGCGTCCTGGTCCCGCGCAAGGACGACACCCTGGAAGGCGGCGACGAGCTGCTGTTCGTCGCCGCCCAGGAGCGCGAGGAGGAGCTGGAGACCCTGCTCTCGGCGGGCTCCGCGGGCTCGGCCGGCTGATCCGGCAGGGAACGACGGAAGAGGGCCGCACCCGACGGGTGCGGCCCTCTTCGTCATTCGTCCTCGTCGTCCAGCTGCGCCTTGATCGGCGGCGGCGCCTTCAGCAGGATCTGCCAGGTCACGTACATCGCCAGCAGCATCGGCGGGATGCCGAGCGCGACCTTCAGCCAGCCCAGCAGGTTGACGTTGTGGGTGAAGTAGAGCGGGAAGAGGATCAGCGGCTTGATGCCCATGATCACCACCCAGGCCCAGGTCGCCTTGGTGTACGCGGCGAGCCGGCCCGGGTTCTGCTTGCGCCAGGTGAACATCTCGCCGGTGACCGGGCCCAGCATCACGCCGATCATCGGCCAGCGGACCAGTGCGGAGACGGCCAGCGCCACGCAGTAGCCGACGTTCCACAGCAGGCCGGGCAGGTAGAAGTTCTCCGCCTTGCCGGTCTTCATGGAGATCCAGGCGCCCAGCGCCACGCCGAACACGCCGCTGAAGGCGTGCTGGATGGTCTCCCGCTTCGCCAGCCGCACCACGACGAAGACGCCGCACAGCGCCAGCGCGGACCACGCGGCGACGGACACCTTGTGGGTGATGTTGAAGGCGACGATGAAGACCAGACCCGGCAGGGTCATGTCGATCATGCCGCGGACACCGCCGAAGGCCTGCAGGATGCTCTGCGCGGCCTCGTGCGAGGCGGCCTTGTCGGCGGCCTCCCGCTCGGCGGCGGTCATCGCGGACCGGTCGGTGCCGGACCGATCGGTGCCGGGCTGGTCGGTGCTGGACTGGTCGGCGGCCCGGTGGGCGGCCTCGGCCTCGTGGGTCACGCTGATTCGCTCCCGTGTCCGACCGGACGCAGCTCGTAGCGGGGGTTGAACAGCACGCGGCGCCCGCGTGCGTGGCTGATCCGGCCGGTGGCGATGAGCCGGCGGCCCGGCTCTATCCCGACGATCTCGCGTCGGCCCAGCCAGACCACGTCCAGCGCGTCCGACCCGTCGAACAGCTCCGCCTCCAGGGCGGGAACGCCGGCCCGCGGGCGCAGCGTGACGGCGCGCAGGGTGCCGGCCACGGTGACCACCTCGCGGTCGCCGCAACGGGCGATCGGGGTGCAGCCCGACTCCGCCGTGTCCTGTCGCAGCTCCTCCGCCTCCAGCTCCTCCGACGAGGTCGTCAGCCGGTCGAGCATGCGGCGGAAGCGGCCCTTCGGCTGCTCGCTGCTGTTGTCACCACTCATGCCGGAAGGGTACCGGTTTCCACGCCGCCGACGGCAGAGCAACTGGTCCCGGCGGCGGTGCCCTCACGGCTCGAAGCGGTAGCCCATGCCCGGCTCGGTGATGAAGTGCCGCGGGTGCGAGGGGTCCGCCTCCAGCTTGCGGCGCAGCTGTGCGAGGTAGACCCGCAGGTAGTTGGTCTCCTTGCGGTACGCGGGGCCCCAGACCTCCTGGAGCAGCTGGGTCTGGCCGACCAGTCGGCCGGCGTTGCGGACCAGCACCTCCAGCAGGTGCCACTCGGTCGGAGTGAGGCGGATGTCCGCGCCGTCCCGGTTGACCTTCTTCGCCGCCAGGTCGACGGTGAAGGTCTCGGTGGCCACCACCGAGCCGTCCTCGCCGGCCACCGGCTCCGCCCGGCGGACCGCCGCCCGCATCCGGGCCAGCAGTTCGTCCATCCCGAACGGCTTGGTGACGTAGTCGTCGGCGCCCGCGTCCAGCGCCTCGACCTTCTCGTCGGAGGCGTGCCGGGCCGACAGCACGATGATCGGCACCCGGGTCCAGCCGCGCAGGCCGCGGATCACGTCCACGCCGTCCATGTCGGGCAGGCCCAGGTCGAGCACCACCACGTCGGGGTGGCGGGCGGCCGCCAGCTCCAGCGCGCTCGCACCGTCGTGGGCGGAGTCCACCTCGTACTTGCGGGCCTTGAGGTTGATCACCAGGGCGCGGACGATCTGCGGTTCGTCGTCCACGACGAGGACCCGGGTCATACGGGATCCGCCTTTCGCTCTCGGTCGATGTCGGAAGGGCCGGCGGGGTCGGAGGGGCCGGCGGAGTCGGCGGGGTCGGCCCGGTCGGAGGGGCCGGCGGCGTCGGGAAGGCCGGCGACCGGCAGCGAGACCACCATGGTCAGGCCGCCGCCCGGGGTGTCCTCGGCGGTCACGGTGCCGTCCATCGCCTCGGCGAAGCCGCGCGCCACCGCCAGGCCCAGCCCCACCCCGGCACCGCGCGGCGCGTCGCCGTACCGCTGGAACGGCGCGAAGATCCGCTCCCGGGCGTCCTCCGGGACACCGGGGCCGCGGTCCACGATCCGCAGCTCCACCCGGACGCCGCCGCCAGGCGTGCGCAGCAGGTCGGCCTTGACCAGCACCGGCGAGCCGGGCGGGCTGTACTTCACCGCGTTCTCCACCAGGTTGCCGAGCGAGCGCTCCAGCAGCCCGGCGTCGGCCAGCACCATCGGCAGGCTCTCCGGCACGTCGACCGTGACCGCCCCGGCGGCCACCCCGCCGAGCGCGTACGGCACCACCTCGTCCAGGTCGGTGGGCCGGATCAGCGGGGTGACCGTACCGGTCTGCAGCCGGCTCATGTCCAGCAGGTTGTTGATCAGGTGGTCGAGGCGGTCGGCGCCGGACTCGATCCCGGCCAGCAGCTCCGCCTCGTCCTCCTCGTCCCACTCCACGTCCACCGCGCGCAGCGAGGTGACGGCGGCCTTGATGCCCGCGAGCGGGGTCCGCAGGTCGTGCGAGACGGCGGCCAGCAGCGCCGTGCGGATCCGGTTGCCCTCGGCCTCGCGTCGGGCCGCGGCCGCCTCGTCGGCCAGCCGCCGGTGCTCGACCAGCACCGCGGCCTGCGCGGCGAACGCCCCGAGCAGCCGCCGGTCCGCGGCCGGCAGCACCCGGCCGGTCAGCACCAGGGCCAGTGTCGACCCGGCCGGGGCCGCCGCCTGCCCGTCGTCCGGGTGCTCCGGCGGGTGCGGGCCGCTCACCGCGAGCGGGTGCCACGGGTCGAACTCGTGCCGCCGCTCCAGCAGCGCCACCGACTCCTCCTGGAAGGTCTCCCGGACCTGGTCCAGCAGCGCGGCCAGCATCCCCTCCCCGTCCGGGGCGCCGCGCAGCACCGTACCGGCCAGCACGCTCAGGGTCTGCGCCTCGGCCTGGCTGCGGGCCGCCTGCTGGCTGCGCCGGGCGGCCGTGTCGACCACCGTGGCGACGGCGATGCCGACCGCGCAGAAGATCGCCACCGCGGCGATGTTCTCCGGCTCGGCGATGGTGAAGGTGTGCAGCGGCGGCGCGAAGAAGTAGTTGAGGGTCGCCGACCCGACCAGCGCCGATCCGATCGCCGGGAACAGTCCGCCGACCAGCGCCGCGCACACCGTCAGCGACAGGAAGAGCAGCATGTCGGTGGGCAGCCCCACCCCGCGGTAGTGGGTGAGCAGCAGCGCCAGCAGCACCGGCCCGGCCACTCCGATCAGCCAGCCCGCCACCGTCCGGGTCCGGCCCAGGTCGGTGACCTTCCGGATCGGGATCCGGCCCAGGCCGCGGGCCGCCTGCTCGTGGGTGACCATGTGGACGTCGATGTCCCCGCAGTCCCGGATCACCGTGTGCCCGACCCCCGGGCCGGACAGGTAGTGCCGCACCTTCCGCCGGCTGGTGCCCAGCACGATCTGCGTCGCGTTCACGCCCCGTGCGAAGTCCAGCAGCCCGGCCGCCGGTTCCTCGCCCAGTACCGTGTGGAACGACCCGCCGAGGCTCTCCACCAGCACCCGCTGCTCGATCAGCGCCTGCGAGGACGACCCGGCCAGCCCGTCCGACCGCGCGATGTGCACCGCCAGCAGCTCACCGCCGGAGGCCCGGGCGGCGATCCGCGCGGCCCGGCGGACCAGCGTCGCGCCCTCCGGCCCGCCGGTCAGGCCCACCACGATCCGCTCCCGCGCCTGCCAGGTCCCCTTGATGCCCTGCTCGGCCCGGTAGCGCTGCAGGTACTCGTCGACCCGGTCCGCTGTCCACAGCAGCGCCAGCTCGCGCAGCGCCGTCAGGTTCCCCGGCCGGAAGTAGTGGGCGAGCGCCGCGTCGACCTTGTCCGGCGCGTACACGTTGCCGTGCGCCAGCCGCCGGCGCAGCGCCTGCGGGTCCATGTCGACCAGCTCGACCTGCTCGGCCCGGCGCACCACCTCGTCCGGCACCGTCTCGCGCTGCCGGATGCCGGTGATCCCCTCGACCACGTCGCCCAGCGACTCCAGGTGCTGGATGTTCACCGTGGAGACCACGTCGATCCCGGCCGCCAGCAGCTCCGCGACGTCCTGCCAGCGCTTGGCGTTCCGGCTGCCCGGCACATTGGTGTGCGCCAGTTCGTCGACCAGCGCCACCGCGGGCCGGCGGGCCAGCACCGCGTCCAGGTCCATCTCGGTGAACTCGGCACCGCGGTGCCGCATCGCCTTGCGCGGCACGGCCTCCAGCCCGTCCAGCAGCCCGGCGGTCAGCGCCCGGTCGTGGTGCTCCACGAAGCCGACCACCACGTCGGCGCCGCGCGAGCGGCGGCGGTGCGCCTCGGAGAGCATCGCGTACGTCTTGCCGACGCCGGGAGCCGCCCCGAGGAAGATGCGCAGCCTGCCGCGCGCCGTGTCCGCCATGCCTCCGAGACTACGGGCAGTTGTCCTCATATCCGCTGATCAGACCGGTCCGCCCGGCTTTTTAGCGCCTTCTTGACGGCCGACGGGGCCGAACGCGTCAGTCCACCGCGGCCGGCGAGTTCGCCTCCGGCACCAGCAGCCTCGGCTCACCGCCGCCGTCCGCCGACACCGCCCAGATGTCGTTCACCCCGTCACTGCGCTGCAGCGCGTACCCCAGCGTGCCGCCGTCCAGCCACGCCGCCTGGTCGTCCACACTGCGCCGCTCGGCCGAGTTGGTCACCCGCATCGACGCCAGGTCCAGCACCGACAGCCGCCACCCCTTCGCCGGGTCGCCGTCCACCGCCTGCTTGAACGCGATCCGCGTCCCGTCCGGGGAGAGCGAGGGGCACTCGACGTTCTCCGCCACCGTGCGCACCGTACGGGCCGCCAGGTCACCCTCCACCAGGTACCGCCGGCCGTCGGTGGACATCGTGGCGTAGAACCGGTTGTCGTCCCGGGCGAAGGTGACGCCCCAGAAGTTCAGGTCCGCCGCCCGGTACGGCCGCCCGTCCCGAACCACGGCGAAGCCCTCCAACGACTCCACCAGCCCACCGGTCCGGGTGTCCAGGATCCCGGTCTGCGTCGCGAATCCCCCGGCCGCGTACGAGTGCCCGCCGACGAACAGCGTCCACGCCACCATCCGGCCGCTCGCCGACACCCGGGTCCGGTTCGGGAACCCCGCCAGCGGGACCGAACGCCGCTCGTGCAACCCCGCGTCCAGCACCACCATCCGGGTCGTCCCGAGCACCCCGACCGGCGTCAGGCACACCACCGTGTCGGCGGCCGCGTACGCCCGGTCGCACTCCAACGCGCCGACGCTCCGCGGCCCGCCCGGGTCGCTGCGCGCGAGCGTGGACAGCCGTCCGTTGCTCAGCACCTGCAGCCGGGCACCGGTCGCCATCTCCCCCACCGGCACCGGCGCGCCCTTCGCACTCTGCGCGCTCCACCGCACGTACCCCACCGCCACCCCGGCCAGCAGCACCGTCGCCACCAGCACGACCAGCACGCGCCCGCGACTGCTCAGAGCGGTCAAGACTCCTCCTCCCCGGCCCACCCGACGTCCCCGGACCGCCAGCTGCCGGACCGCGCGAAGCGGTCCGGCAGCCGGCGGGATGAGTGAGCGTCAGTGGCAGCTGTTGGTGCCGCTGTCGTTGTACGTCTTGCCCGCCTCCGGGACGAACTGCCAGTCGTAGCTGTTGGCGTGCAGGGTGAACTTGAGCACGCCGTAGGTGTCGCTGTTGCGCGCCTCGCTGTTGGGCTGGATCGTGCCGAAGCCGTAGTGGCTTGCACCGCCCATGCCCGCGACGAAGTGCCGGATGCCGCGCGCGCTGTCCGCCGCGCCGCTCGGGTTCATCGGCGCGAAGCGCTCGTACTGGTGGTTGTGGCCGGTGACCACGACGTCCGCGTTGTAGTCGTACAGCGCCTGGACCAGCGGGCCGGTCGAGGTGCTCGGCGCGTGGTTGGCGCCCGAGGTGAACCGCGGGTGGTGCCAGTAGGCCAGGGTGCACGGCTTGGTGCTCGCCGCGAGGTCAGCCCGCAGCCACTGCTCCTGCACGGAGCCGGCCGCCATCGCGATGTTGGAGTTCAGCGCCACCACGTGCCAGTTGCCCAGGTCGTAGGAGTAGTACCCCTTCGACGGGTCGCCCGCGGACGCACCGAAGTACCCGTAGTACCCGGTCGCCCCGGCCGTGTTGTAGTCGTGGTTGCCCGGCGCCGGCTTGGTCCGCGCCTTGTGGCGGCCCCAGGTCGGCTCGTAGTAGGAGTTGAACTCCGCCGTCGTACCGCTGTCGTAGACGTTGTCGCCCGCGGTGAAGACCGTGCCCGGGATGCCGTCCAGCAGCGCGGCCGTCGTCGAGTCGCCCGAACCGGAGTTGGCGATGTCGCCCGCGCCCACCAGCACCGGGTCGCCGCTCGGCGGCGTGGTGCTCGGCGAGGGGCTGGGGCTGGCCGTCGGGCTCGCGGAGGCGGTCGGGCTCGGGCTGGGGCTCGGCGTCGCCCCCGTGGTGATCACCAGCTGCGGGGCCGTCGCGCCGCTCTCCCGCGAGTCGTAGTCCGCCCCGTCCGAGCTGGCCGAGGTGACACCGATGCTGAAGCTGCCGTTGCCAATGACGTACGAGGTCACGTCGATCTCGTACCACTTGTTCCGGACGACCGCGCCCAGCGAACCGAGCGTCGCCCCATCCACGGCGGGCTGCGCGTTCCACGTCACGCCCGTCTCGGACCAGGTGTTGCTCGACACCGCCTTGAACGTGCCGCCGCTCGGGCTGGCCGCACCGGCAACGTCGTCCGTGTGGACCCGCAGCTTCGCCGACACCACGGGCGCGGCCAGGCCGGCCACGTCGAACCGCAGAAACGTCCGCTTCACCGGGCTGTTGTCTACGCCGAGCTGCGACGAGGTACCGAAGTTGGTGGTGGGCGAGCCGTTGTCCACGTACGTGTCCGCGACCGGCGTGAACGTGGCGGAGGTGGCGGCCGCGGCCGTCGGGGAGGCACCCGAGAGCGTGTTCACCACGACGGCGGTCGACGTCAGTGCAGCGACGACGGCCACGGCGACGGCGGTCCTTCTGGTAAGCATGGTTGATCACCCTTCGCGTTCGGACATGAGCGGAGTGGTGCAGCGACGAACGCTAGGGACGCCGTACGGCGACCCGGTGATGAACGGCGCATCAACTCATGGCACGCGGGTGAACGTAAAGAAATAGCAAAGTCCGCCGCCGGGCGAGGCCGGCGGCACCGGGCGGATCAGCCTCCGCCCATCCCGCCCTGGGCCGCCACCATCGTCAGGCCGAGCCCACCGACCGCCTTCGCCAGGCCCGGCGCCCGCTCGCCGATCCGCTCCGTGAACGCGGCGATCCGCTCGGCGTTGGCCTTCCGCTCCTTCCCGGACACCACCAACCGCACCCGGCCGTGGGCGGCCAGCGCCGCCAGCACCGCATCCCCGAACCCCACCCCGTCGACCGGCGACCCCCCGCGCACCACCTCGGCCACCCGCACCTGAAGATCCAGCGCCTCCCGCGGGTCCGCCATCGCCACCGCCCGCTGCGCCACCACCGGCCCGTACGGATCACGGTCCGCCATGGTCACCACGCCGAGCATCGCCAACCGCTGCTCGACCGCCTCCAGCGTCTCGTCCCGCCCACGCCGGATCCACGACTTCCACCGCCGCGACCGGCCGGCCAACTCCGCCAGCACCCCGTCCAACACCCGGTCATCGGTCGCCTCGGCGGACACCACCTCCACGCGTCCCGCCCCGCCCTCGACCACCGCACCCCGCTCCGCAAGCTCCGCCAACACGGCAGCCCGCACCAGGAAGCCGGCCCGAGTGCGGTCCTCCAACGACTGGGCCCGGGTGTCGAAGGCCAGCAAGTACGTGTCCAGATGCAGTCCACGGCTCATGCCATCGACGATACGGCGGACCATTCGCCCCGCAAACGCAAGAAAGCCCCTCCCGGAACCCGGGAGGGGCTTTCTCTGAAAGATTGTTCGGCGGCGTCCTACTCTCCCACAGGGTCCCCCCTGC
>NZ_JBICYJ010000043.1:0-73873 GCF_043200835.1 Kitasatospora sp. NPDC048365 | reverse complement strand
ACCTCCGCGGCGAACGGCGCGATCTTCGCCTCCGCCAGCGCACGCACCGACTCCCGGAGCATCTCGTGCTCCTCGGACAGCCGGAAGAGGTCGAAAGTGTCGCTCATGGTCTGGCGCTCCAGTCCGCCCCGCGAACCGGTGGGCTGCGGAACATGATCCGAACTGTAGGGAACTTAGTTCCCCAAGAAGACCACACTCCGTGCCAAATGGCCAGTCCCCACGCCGCGTGACGCAGCGCTCATCAGCCCCCCAGCACCATGCCCACCCGCACCTGACCCTCGCTCGCGCCCGACACCCGCACCAGCAGCTCCGCGCTGTCCCGGACGGGCTCGATCGCCGACACCGAGACGAAGGAGACGCCGTCGGACGGCACCCAGAGCCGGGCGCCCACCGCGAGGCGGCCCACCACCACCCGGCCGGTGACCGCCAGGCCCGTACCCGGCACCGGGCGGACGCCGGTCACCAGGAACTGCGGGGCCGGCGTGCCGTGCCCGTGGGCGGCGGGCAGCTCGCGCCGCACCAGCGCCTCGGCGAGGGGCTCGCCGGTGGCGGCGGCGTGGGCCAGGCGCTCGCGCAGCTCGAAGCGGGTGCGCGGCCGGTAGCCGGGGCCGCCGCAGCAGCTCTTGTGGAAGCGGACGCCCGCCTCCAGCAGGACCGCGAGCGTCCGCCAGGCGGCGGTGTCGCGGCGCCGGGGGGCGGCGAAGGCCGAGCCGACGTGGACCAGCGGCCCGGCGCAGCGCGGGCAGCGGCGTTCGTGGTCGCCCCGGTAGGGCTGCTTGTAGGAGGCTCGGCAGGGCAGGCAGACGTACGAGGTCTTCGCGGGGGATCCCATGGACGCTCAGGGTAGGGGGCGTTGGGCGGGGGGTGACGGTTTCACCCGGACGGCGGTACTGCGGCGGGTGCCCCGCCGTTCGGGGGCGGACGGTGGCGTCGTGGGCGCGCACCGGGCGTCCCGAGGAGAGGCGGTACCGAGATGGCGGGCAAGTTCGAGGTCTACCAGGACGCCAGCGGCAAGTTCCGGTTCCGGTTGAAGGCCGGGAACGGCGAGATCGTGGCGAGCGGCCAGGGCTACTCCACCAAGGAGGCGGCGCACAAGGGGTGCGAGGCCGTCCAGCGGGCCGCGGCCGGTGCGATGGTGATGGATGTCGCCAAGTAGCCGCGCTCCAGCGCTCCGGCCCGGACCTGCCGTGTGGGGCGGGGCCGGGCCGGAGCGGTGAGCGGGCGTCAGGGGGTGCGCAGGTCGCTCGCGGAGGCGTCGAGCATGGCGTCCCGCTCGACGACCTTGACCCGCTCGCGGCCCTGGGCCTCGCCGAGGGCCTTCTCGTGCGCGTCGAGCAGCTGCCAGCCCTCCCAGGTGGTGAAGTCGGTGCCGCGCTCGCGCAGGTGCGCGACGACGGCGTCCTCGGCCGGGTCGGTGGCGGCGAGCAGCCGGCCGGCCCGCTGGTCCTCGACGAGGCAGGCCACGGTCTCGTTGGCGTCGCCCTTGGTGTGGCCGATCAGGCCGACCGGGCCACGCTTGACCCAGCCGGTGACGTACAGCGACGGCAGGTGGGTGCCGTTCTCCAGTACCCGGCCGGCCCGGTGCGGGACGGTGGCGGTCAGTGCGTCGAAGGGGAGCTTGGGGAGCTCGTCGGAGCGGTAGCCGACGGCGCGGTAGACGGCCTGGACCGGCCACTCGCGGTGCTCGCCGGTGCCCACCGAGCCGCCCTGCCCGTCCAGCCGCATGCGCTCGGTGCGCAGTGCGACGACCCGGCCGTCCTCGCCGAGGACCTCGACCGGGTTCTCGAAGAAGTGCAGGTGGATGCGGTGCGGCCGGTCGCCGATGTCGCGGATCGCCCAGTTCTCCAGGGTGGAGGAGACCATGTCGGCCTGCTTGTTGGCGCGCCGGGTGGCGATCGAGCCCTCGTCGTAGTCGATGTCCTCGGGGTCGACGACGACCTCGATGGTGGGGGAGTGGTCGAGTTCGCGCAGTTCCATCGGCGAGAACTTGGCCTGGGCGGGCCCGCGGCGGCCGAAGACGTGGACCTCGACGGCGCGGTTGGCGGCGAGGCCGTCGTACACGTTCGGCGGGATCTCGGTGGGCAGCAGCTCGTCGGCGGTCTTGGCGAGGATCCGGGCGACGTCGAGGGCGACGTTGCCGACGCCGAGGACGGCGACCTGCTCGGCCTCCAGCGGCCAGGTGCGGGGGACCTCGGGGTGGCCGTCGAACCAGGAGACGAAGTCCGCGGCGCCGTAGGAGCCGTCGAGCTCGATGCCGGGGATCGGCAGGTCCCGGTCGGCGTCGGCGCCGGTGGCGAAGACCGTGGCGTCGTAGAACCGGTGCAGGTCCTCCAGGGCCAGGTCGTTCGGGTAGTCGACGTTGCCGAACAGGCGGACCTGCGGCTTGTCGAGCACCTGGTGGAGGGCGGTGACGATGCCCTTGATCCGCGGGTGGTCGGGGGCGACGCCGTAGCGGATCAGGCCGAAGGGCGCGGGGAGGCGCTCGATCAGGTCGATGGACACCCCCGGGTCGGCGGCGAGCTCGGACTTCAGCAGCGCGTCGGCGGCGTAGATCCCGGCGGGGCCGGCACCGACGATCGCGACCCGGACGGGGCGAGGCATGGGCGGATTCCTTCGGCTGGGGCTGGTGGGGACGGGCCCAGCCTTTCGCCGCCGGTGTCCGGGCGGTACGGGGGTCCGGCTTATGGGGCCATAAGTCGGACCTATGGTGGCTCGAAGAACTACTTGGGTGTCCTGCTCGTACCGGCTGCTCGTGCCGGCTACTCGTACCGGTACAGCAGCGACTCCCGCTCGGACTGCACGATGTCCTCCATCGTCAGCGAGGGGTCGCGCAGGTGGGAGAGGGTGATCTCGGCGGAGCTGGGCATCGCGTCCGGGGCGAGCCACCGCTCGGGCTTCCAGGCGTTGCCGCGCAGGAAGGACTTCGGGCAGTGCTGGTACACCTCCTCGGCGGCCACCACGATCGCGCTGCGCGGCGGCTTGCCGACGGGGGTGAGTCGGGCGAGCAGCTCCGGGTCGTCGGAGACGCAGGCCCGGCCGTTGATCCGCAGGGTGGTCTCCCGGCCGGGGACGACGAACAGCAGTCCGGCCCGGCCGGTGGAGACGATGTTGTGGAGGGTGTCGAGCCGCTTGTTGCCGGTGGCGTCCGGGATCGCGACGGTGAACTCGTCGAGCACCGCGACGAATCCCGCCGGGCCGCCGCGCGGGGTGGCGTCGCAGTGGCCGTCCGCGTCGGCGCTGGCCACGAAGACCAGGGAGGCGCAGGCGATGAAGCGGCGGGCCGCGTCGTGGATCCGGTCCACCGCCTTGCGGCTCACCAGGTCGCTGGGCCGCTCGTACAGTTCCCGCAGCCGCGCGGTGTCGCGGACGGCGGTGGACCGAAGGGCGTCGAACAGGGAGCCGGTCTGCGGCGGAGTCGTCGTCACGTACCGGCAATCTAGCCGACGGGCGATCGTCGGGGAACGGGTTGTGGGCCGGCGCTCAGACCACCAGCGGCACCGGGTGGATCTCGTCGGCCGGGTGGCCGGTCCGCTCGTGGATCTTCTGCACGGCCTCCCGGCTGGGGGCGTTGGACAGGCAGTAGACCGTGCCCGACTCCGGGTCGGCCCAGGCCTGCTGGAAGTGCACGCCCTCCTCGCCCTCGATCGACAGGTCGGCCTGGTGCGCCGCCTTCAACTGCTCCTCGGTGATGCCGGTCATCCCGTGGTGGACATCCATGAACATGGGCATCGCGCTCACACCTCCGTGCGGGGTCGCTCGTTCGCTCCTCCCAGGGTGCGCCCGGTCCGGTGATGTGTCGCGCCCGGGCGGGGCCGGCTATTCCCCGTGACCGGGCGGTCGCGGCGTGAAACAGACCACATGACACATCCCTCCTGCTGCGGTGCCCGGCGTGGCAGAATGCTGGCAGCAGTAGCAGTGACGTTCAGCGCACTCCGGGGTCGGTGAAAATCCGAACCGGCGGTTACAGTCCGCGACCCGTCCGCAGCCAGCGGCCGGTTGACCAGGTGAAATTCCTGGACCGACGGTTAAAGTCCGGATGGGAGGCGTGCGCGACGGACCAGGTACGACCGCAGGCCCCTCCCGGGGTGCCTGCGCGGAACGGAACGGGAGAACTCCCTTCCGCGGCGACGACGCCCGGAGGTGGAGCGGTCCCGTTGCCGCGCGTACCGCCTGTCCGTGTCAACTCCCATGTGCCGCCCCGGAGTCCGCGCCCTACCAGCGCGAGGAGAACCCGGGTGTTCACCGGCATCATCGAAGAGCTCGGCGAGGTCGTCTCCATCGAGGAGATCGGCGACTCCTCGCGGATCCGCCTGCGTGGCCCGGTCGTGGTGTCCGACGCCCGGCACGGCGACTCGATCGCGGTCAACGGCGTCTGCCTGACCGTCCTCGACGACAACGAGCAACTGGCGAAGGCCACCGGCGAGTTCAGCGCCGACGTGATGCGCGAGACGCTGGTCCGCTCCAGCCTCGGCAGCCTGAAGCCCGGCTCCCGGGTCAACCTGGAGCGTGCCATGGCGCTCGGCGCCCGGCTCGGCGGCCACCTGGTGCAGGGTCACGTGGACGCCACCGGCGCCCTGCTCTCCCGCGAGCCCGGCGACCTGGACGCCGAGGGTAACCCGCGCTGGGAGGTGCTGCGCTTCTCGCTCCCGCAGTCCATCACCCGCTACCTGGTGGAGAAGGGCTCGATCACCGTCGACGGTGTCAGCCTCACCGTGGTCGAGGCGGCCCTGGACTCCTTCACCGTCTCGCTCATCCCGGCCACCCTCGAACTGACCACGCTCGGCGCCAAGTCCGTCGGCGACCCGGTCAACCTGGAGGTGGACGTCCTCGCCAAGTACGTCGAGCGGCTGCTCGACACCCGCACCCTCCCCGACACCCTCGCCGGAGGCACCGAATGAGCTGGCTGACCGGCATAGCGTTCACCGCCTTCGGCGAGCAGGTGAAGTGGGCCGACATGATCGGCAACCTGATCGGCCTCGGCGCCCTGGCCCTCGGCTGGCGCCGCTCGGTGTGGAGCTGGCCGCTCCAGCTGCTGGCCGGCGCGGTGCTGATCGCGGCGTACTGGGGCGGCCAGGCCCCCGGCCTGATCGGCAAGCAGCTGATCGTGATCACCGCCGCGGTCTGGGGCTGGACCCAGTGGCGCCGCGGGCGGCGGGACACCGGCGAGATCGCGGTGCGCTTCGCCGACTGGCGCGAGCGGGCGGTCCTGGTGGGCGGCGCCGCGCTCGGCACCCTCGCCGTCGCCGAGCTCTTCACCGCCTTCCCCAAGCTCTCCTGGGCGCCCTGGCTGGACGCGTACATCTTCGTCGGCACGCTGGCCGCGATGTACGCCCAGGCCCGCGGCTGGGTGGAGTTCTGGTTCGCCTGGATCGCCGTCGACCTGATCGGCGTCCCGTACTCGTACACCCACGGGTACGTCTTCTCCGCGCTCACCTTCTCCATCTACTTCGTCCTGGTCCTGCTCGGCCTGGCCGGCTGGTGGACGAAGGCCCGTACCCGTACCGTCACCAGCCCGAAGGGGGCCCTGGCATGACTGACGACCCGACCCGCGACGAGCTGGTCCTCGACCCCGTCGAGCGCGCCGTCGCCGACATCGCCCTCGGCCGCCCGGTGATCGTGGTGGACGACGAGGACCGCGAGAACGAGGGCGACATCGTCTTCGCCGCCTCCGCCGCCACGCCCGAGCTGATGGCCTTCACCATCCGCTACTCCTCCGGCGTGATCTGCGTCCCGATGACCGGCGACGAGCTCGACCGGCTCAAGCTGCCCCCGATGACCCAGGTCAACGAGGACCGCAAGGGCACCGCGTACGCCGTCTCCGTCGACGCCCGGGACGGCGTCTCCACCGGCATCTCCGCCGCCGACCGGGCCCGCACCGTCCGGCTGCTGGCCTCCTCCGGCACCGAGGCCGCCGACCTCACCCGCCCCGGGCACGTCTTCCCGCTGCGCGCCGTCGAGGGCGGCGTGCTGGTCCGCCCGGGCCACACCGAGGCCGCCGTCGACCTCGCCCGCCTGGCCGGCCTCGCCCCGGCCGGCGCCATCGCCGAGGTGGTCAACGACGACGGCACCATGGCCCGGCTGCCCGAGCTGGTCGCCTTCGCCCGCGAGCACGGCCTGGCGATCATCTCGATCGAGGACCTGATCGCCTACCGCCGCCGCACCGAACTGCACGTCGACCGGGCCGCCGTCACCTCGCTGCCCACCGAGCACGGCGAGTTCACCGCCGTCGGCTACCGCGGCACCCTCGACGGCGTCGAGCACCTCGCCCTGGTCGCCGGCGGCCTCACCGAGGACGGCAGGCTGCCCGAGGGCGAGGACGTCCTGGTCCGGCTGCACTCCGAGTGCCTGACCGGCGACGTGTTCGGCTCGCTGCGCTGCGACTGCGGCCCGCAGCTGCAGGCCTCGCTGCGCCAGGTCGCCGAGGCCGGCCGCGGCGTCGTGCTCTACCTGCGCGGCCACGAGGGCCGCGGCATCGGCCTCGGCCACAAGCTGCGCGCCTACCAGCTGCAGGAGCAGGGCCGCGACACCGTCGACGCCAACCTCGACCTCGGCCTGCCCGCCGACGCCCGGGACTACTCGATCGGCGCGCAGATGCTCTGCGACCTGGGCGTGCGCTCGCTCACCCTGCTCACCAACAACCCCGACAAGCTCGCCGCGCTCACCGAGCACGGCCTCAAGGTGAAGGGCCGGCTGCCGGTCGCCACCGCGGCCGGCGAGCACAACCTCCGGTACCTGCGCACCAAGCGCGACCGGATGGGCCACGAGCTGCCCTGGCTCGACGACGACCAGCACTGAACCACCAGAACCCCACCCCGCAGCACCTGACAGCAGCCAACGAAGGAAGAGCAACCATGGCCGGCCACGGAGCCCCCGTCCTCACCCCGAAGAACTGCGCCGACCTGCGGGTCGCGGTCGTCGCCGCGCAGTGGCACGACCAGGTCATGAACGGCCTGCTGGACGGTGCCGAGCGCGCGCTGAAGGAGTTCGGCATCGAGGAGCCGACCGTCGTCCGCGTCCCCGGCACCTTCGAACTGCCGGTCGCCGCCAAGGTGCTGGCCGGCCGCGGCTACGACGCGGTGGTCGCGCTCGGCGTGGTGATCCGCGGCGGCACCCCGCACTTCGAGTACGTCTGCGAGGCCGCCACCCTCGGCCTCACCCAGGTCTCCGTGGACACCGGCGTCCCGGTCGGCTTCGGCGTGCTCACCTGCGACAACGAGCAGCAGGCGCTGGACCGGGCGGGCCTGCCGGACTCCGCCGAGGACAAGGGCCACGAGGCGGTCACCGCCGCCGTCTCCACCGCCGCCACCCTGCGGGCGCTCTCGGAGCCCCGGCGCTAGCCCGTACCGGTACGCGTTGTCCACCGGACTGTCCACGGTCCGGAATCGTTTACCGCCGCCTCGCCCGCACCCCGTAAGGTGAGCTCATCATGGCTTCGAAGACATTCGAGGAGCTCTTCGTCGAGCTCCAGCAGAAGGCCGCCACCGGCGACCCCGCGACCTCCCGTACCGCGCAGCTCGTCCAGCAGGGCGTGCATGCCATCGGCAAGAAGGTGGTCGAGGAGGCCGCCGAGGTCTGGATGGCTGCCGAGTACCAGTCGGAGGCCGAGGCCGCCGAGGAGATCTCGCAGCTGCTGTACCACCTTCAGGTGATGATGATCGCGCGCGGGCTGACGCTCGACGACGTGTACAAGTACCTCTGACCGACCGACCCCTGCACCGCACACCTGCCACCCCAGCGAAGGGTTACCGACTCATGCTCCGCATCGCCGTCCCCAACAAGGGTTCTCTCTCGGGTCCCGCGGCGGAGATGCTGCATGAGGCCGGCTACCGGCAGCGCAAGGACGCGAAGGAACTCGTCCTGGTCGACCCGGGCAACCAGGTCGAGTTCTTCTTCCTGCGCCCCCGCGACATCGCGGTGTACGTCGGCTCCGGCCGCCTGGACGTCGGCATCACCGGCCGCGACCTGCTGCTGGACTCCGCGTCCAACGCCGAGGAGGTGCTGGCGCTCGGCTTCGCCGGCTCCACCTTCCGCTTCGCCAAGCCGGTCGGCGTCGACGTCGACGACGTCAAGGGCCTGGACGGGATGCGGATCGCCACCTCGTACACCGGCCTGGTCGAGCAGCACCTGGCCGAGCACGGCGTCAAGGCCACCGTCACCAAGCTGGACGGCGCGGTGGAGACCGCGGTGCAGCTGGGCGTCGCCGACGTGATCGCCGACGTGGTGGAGACCGGCACCAGCCTGCGCAACGCGGGCCTGGAGGTGTTCGGCGAGCCGATCCTGATCTCCGACGCGGTGGTCATCCGGCCCAAGGGCGCGGGCGAGGACCCGGGCGTCGACCAGTTCCTGCGCCGTCTGCAGGGCGTGCTGGTGGCCCGCCGCTACGTGCTGATGGACTACGACATCCGCGCCGAGAAGGTGGGCGACGCGGTCGCCCTCACCCCCGGCCTGGAGTCGCCGACCGTCTCCCCGCTGCACACCGAGGGCTGGGTCGCGGTCCGGTCGATGGTGCTCCGCAAGGAGGCCCAGCGGATCATGGACGACCTGTGGGCGATCGGCGCCCGCGCCATCCTGGTCACCAACATCCACGCCTGCCGCCTCTGACCGCCGTGGCCACCGTCGACAACCCCGTGACCGCCGCGCTGCCCGTCACCTGGGCCCCGCGCCGCAACCGTGCCGTCCTGCTGCCGCTCAGCGGCGCCCTGGTCGTGCTCTTCGCCGTGCTCGCGGTGGTGCTGCCGCCCAACTGGCACCTCAACGACCGGGTCATGATGGTGGTCAGCGGACTGCTGTTCGCCGGGGTCGGGCTGATGCTGGCCCGCCCCCGGGTGACCGCCGACCAGGACGGCCTGACGGTCGTCAACTTCGTCCGCAGCCGCCGGCTGGCCTGGGCCGAGGTGGTCCGGGTCAACCTGCGGGCCGGCGACCCCTGGGTGATCCTCGACCTCGCCGACGGCACCGCCCTGGCCGCCGTCGGCATCCAGCCCGGCGGGGGCCGCGAGCAGGCGATCAACGCCGCCCGCACCCTGCGCGACCTGGTCGACGAGCGGTCCACGGCACGCCGCTGAGCCGGCCCGACAAGATCCTTAACTGCCGGTCGGTATCGTCTAGGCTGGTAGGACCCAATGCGACCTGAGGAGTGACACCTCCCCTCGATGGACGACCCGTCCGGTAGTACCCGCGCCGTCGCCTTCCCGACCAGCAGCCGAAGGCGGGCGGCCCAGTGATCACCGCCTGGCTGCTGCTGGTCGCCGCGCTCCTGCTGATCCTCGCCAACGGCCTCTTCGTGGCCGCCGAGTTCGCCTTCGTCACCGTCGAGCGCGGCAGCGTCGAACGGGCCGCGGCCGCCGGCGACAGCCGCGCCAAGGGCCTGCTGAAGGCCCTCAAGCAGCTCTCCTTCCAGCTCTCCGGCGCCCAGCTCGGCATCACCATCACCTCGCTGGTGGTCGGCATGCTCGCCGAACCGGCCCTGTCCGTCCTGCTCTCCCCGGTCTTCGTCGCCGTCGGCGTGCCCGAGTCCGCCGCCACCGGCGTGGCCGTGCTGGTCGGCATGGTCGGCGCCACCGTGCTGCAGATGGTCATCGGCGAGCTCGTCCCCAAGAACTGGGCGATCTCCACCCCGCTGCAGGTCGCGTACGCCGTGGTCGGACCCCACCGCGCCTTCTCCCGCGCCTGCCGGCCGCTGATCGCCGCGCTCAACAACAGCGCCGACCGGATCGTCCGCGGCTTCGGCATCGAACCGCAGGAGGAGCTCGGGCACGCCCGCACCCCCGACGAGCTGGTCTCGCTGGCCCGGCACTCGGCCGCCGCCGGCGCCATGGACGAGGAGTCCGCCACCCTGTTCGTCCGCACCCTGGGCCTGCGCGAGCTGACCGCCGAGAGTGTGATGACCCCGCGGATCGACGTCGCCGCCCTCCAGCAGGACGCCACCGCCACCGACGTGGTCAACCTGACCCGGGCCACCGGCCTCAGCCGCTTCCCGGTCTACAGCGACAGCCTCGACGAGGTCACCGGCACCGTCACCCTCAAGGACGCCCTCGCCGTCCCCGCCGAGCGCCGCGACCGCACCCGGGTCCGCCACCTCTCCAGCCCGCCGCTGCTCGTCCCCGAGACGCTGCCCGCCGAACGGCTGTTGGACCTGCTGCGCCGCCGCGAGCCGATGGCCGTGGTTGTCGACGAGTACGGCGGCACCGCCGGCGTCGCCACCATCGAGGACATCGTCGAGGAGGTCGTCGGCGAGGTGCAGGACGAGCACGACCCCGCCGACATCCCCGAGCTGGTCCCGCTGCCGCCCGAGAACGGCCACCCCGTCTGGGACGCCGACGGCCGCACCCGCGTCGACCAGCTCGAAGCCATCGGCCTGCACTGCCCCGAGGGCCCGTACGAGACCCTCGGCGGCCTGCTCGCCGACCTGCTCGGCAAGCTCCCCGCGGTCGGCGAGCAGGCCGAACTGCCCGGCTGGCGCTTCACCGTGCTCGCCGTCGACCGGCACCGCACCAGCCGGGTCCGGGTCGAACGCACCGACGACGGCTTCCCCTACGACAGCGACGACGACAAGGACGACCACCGATGACCGCGCTGCTGCAACTCGCCGCCGCGCTCCTGCTGCTGCTCGGCAACGCGTTCTTCGTCGGGGCCGAGTTCGCGGTCATCTCGGTGCGGCGCAGCCAGATCGAACCGCTCGCCGAGGCCGGCAACCGGCGGGCCCGCACCGTGCTGCACGCGCTGTCCAACGTCTCCGCGATGCTCGCCGCCGCCCAGCTCGGCATCACCGTCTGCTCGCTGCTGCTCGGCGCGCTCGCCGAACCCACCATCGCCCACCTGCTGGAGGGGCCGTTCCACGCGATCGGCGTCCCCGCGTCGGCGATGCACCTGCTCAGCTACGTCATCGCGCTGACCGTGGTGGTCTTCCTGCACATGGTGCTCGGCGAGATGGTGCCGAAGAACATCGCGCTGGCCGGGCCCGAGAAGGCCGCGCTGTGGCTCGGCCCGCCGCTGGACCGCCTCGCCCGCTGGCTGACGCCGGTGATCCGCTTCCTCAACGCCTTCGCCAACGCGGTGCTGCGGCTGTTCAAGGTCGAGCCCAAGGACGAGGTGGACTCCGTCTTCACCAGCGAGCAACTGCTCCACCTGCTCTCCGACTCCGGCGACGCCGGGCTGCTCGACGAGAGCCGCCGCGAACGCCTCGAGGACGCCCTGGAACTCGGCCGCCGGCCGGTCACCGACGTGCTGCTCCAGCCCGACCAGCTGGTGACCGTCGGCACCGCCGTCACGGCCCGCGAGGTCGAGGCGCTGGCCGTCCGCACCGGCTTCTCGCGCTTCCCGGTGCTCGGCGACGACGGTGACGTGCGGGGCTACCTGCACATCAAGGACACCCTCGACGTCGAGGACCAGGACGCCCCCGTCCCGGCCGACCTCTGGCGGCCGATCACCGTCCTGCGCGGCACCCTGCCGCTGGACGACGCCCTGGCCGCCATGCGCCACGCCGCCGCCCACCTCGCCGCCGTCACCGACCCGGAGGGCCGCCAGCTCGGCCTGGTCGCCCTGGAGGACGTCCTGGAGGAGCTCGTCGGCGAGGTCCACGACCCCGACCACCGCCCCGCCGCGGCCCGCTGAGCCGCGGCGGGGCCGGTCGGCCCCGCGGTCAGGGGGTGACGGTGACGGTCGCCGTGGTGAAGCCCAGGGAGTGCAGGAGGCCCTGGAGCATCGCCACGGTGTTGGTCTCGGCGGCGGAGGTCAGGTTGGTCTCCTTGGCGGCGGCCTGGATCTTGTCGACTGCGAGGAGCTCGACCTTGTGCTGGTTCTCGGAGCCGCCGTCGGAGGAGAAGAAGTCGCCGATCCGGTCGAACAGGCCGCGCTGCTGGGAGAACATGTAGGAGCGCTTCACGTCCAGCGCGGCGTCGGCCAGCTGGGCGTGCGGGATGACGATGGTCGCCGTCCGGCGGTCCTCGGAGACGGTGACCGAGCCGGCGGCGAGCTTGCCGAGGTCCACGTACGCGGCGACGCTGCCCGCGCCGACGTACAGGCTGCGGGTGCCGAGCAGCGCGGACGGCAGGAACTTCGCCTCCTGGTCGAGGTCGACGATCACCTGGAAGTTGCCGGTCGCCGCGGTGTAACGGCTCATGTTCTGGATGGACTTGAGCACCACCGGCTGGCTGCGGTCCTTGTCCTCGGTGGCGAACGGGTTCGGCAGGCCGGGGAAGAGGTCGAAGCGGGCGGCGGCCAGGAAAAGCGCGAGGATCACCGCGAAGGTGATCGGTATGCTCAGGTACCAGGGGACGCGGCGGCGGGGGGCGGCCGCGGCAGGGGTCTCGCTGGACTCGGTGGTGTCGGAGGACATGGCGGCACCCTACTGCTGCGGAGTGACAGGCTCCACCGTCAGATCGCGTACGGATCACTGGAGTTGGGGGCTTCATGGAGACCGCTCGGGCCTTGGACGTCCTGGCCGCCGCACACGACCGGCTGAGGCGGGTCGTCGCGGGCGTACCCGCCGACCGCTGGGGCGCGCCGACCCCGTGCACGGAGTGGACGGTCCGGCAGGTGTTCAACCACGCCCGGCTCGGGCAGATCGGGTACGGCGGGGCCGCGCTGGGGGAGGAGATCCTCCCGGTGGAGGTGCGGTTCAACCCGGTCGACGCGCTGGACGGCGACCCCGCCGAGCTGCTGGAGGCGGGCCTGCGCTGCGCCGCCGACGCGTACGCCGGGCTGCCGGCCGGCACGGAGACCGTCCGCACCCCGCTCGGCGAGCTGCCGGTCTGGCTGGGCGCCACCGCCGCCGCGCTGGACTGCGCCGTCCACGCCTGGGACATCGCGGTCGCGACCGGGCAGCCCTCCCCGCTCGACGAGGACCTCGCCGCCGGCCTGTGGCCGGTCGCCCGGCACTTCGTCGACGACGTGCGCGAGGAGTACGGCGTCTACGCCGGCGCGATCGGGCACCGCTTCCCGACCGGGGCCACCTCGCTGCTCGCCCACATGGGCCGGCACCCCGGCTGGCGGATCCCCGGCACGCCCGCCGCGCTGGCCCCGCTGCAGCCGCACTTCCGCCGGCCGGAGTACGCGACGGACGTGGCGCGGGGGTGGTGGCCGCTGGCGCTGGAGTGCCACCGGGCGGTGGTGGCGGAGTTCCCGGCGTACCGGCTGAACGCGGTGAAGCAGAAGTTCGGCGAGCTGGCCTTCCAGGCCTCCCCGGGCGAGGGCTGGACGCGTGCCGAGGACCGGCGGCTGGACGAGATCGTCGCGGTGTTCACCGAGCGCAGCCGGACCACCTGCGAGCGGTGCGGCGCGGACGGCGCCGAGCGGCGCGGCGGCCGGTGGATCCTGCTGACGCTGTGCGGGCCCTGCGAGGCCGCCGTCGGGTCCGACGGGCGGCTCTGACGCCAACGGCCGTCGATCAGTCGATCAGCTCGCCGTAGGCCTGGAGGACGTCGGGGAGGCGCAGGGTGGCCAGGTCGTCGCGGGTGGGCAGGTCGGGCTGGGCGGACAGGCGCAGGTCGCGGTAGGCGCAGGACTTCTCGTACAGGGTGCGGATGAAGCGGCCGTTGCCGAGCTGGTCGATCCAGCCCTCGGTGACGACGTGCCGGCAGATCGAGGTGAGCTCGTCGGCGGCGTCGTCGTCCCAGGTGTCGCCGTCGCCGGCGGCCAGCGCGCGGCCGATCTCGGCGAGTTCGGCGGGCCGGTAGCTGGGGAAGTCGACCCGGGTGGTGAAGCGGGAGTTGAGGCCGGGGTTGGCGGCGAGCAGCCGGTTCATGCCCTCCGGGTAGCCGGCCAGGATGACGACCAGCCGGTCGCGGTTGTCCTCGGCCCGCTTGAGGAGCACCTGGAGCGCCTCGTCGCCGTACGCGTCGCCCTTGCTGTAGCCGGAGTTGGAGAGGCTGTAGGCCTCGTCGATGAAGAGCACGCCGTCGAGCGCGGAGTCGATCAGCTCGTTCGCCTTGACGGCGGTCTGGCCGAGGAACTCGCCGACCAGGTCGGCGCGTTGGGCCTCGACCAGGTGGTCTCCGCTGAGCAGGCCGAGGGCGTGGAAGACCCGGCCGAGGATCCGGGCGACGGTGGTCTTGCCGGTGCCGGAGGGGCCGGAGAAGACGAAGTGCCGCTTGGGCGGCTGGACGGGCAGGCCGCGCTCGGCGCGCAGCCGGGCCATCCGCAGCTGCGCGGAGAGCGCCCGGACCTGCCGCTTGACCGGATCCAGGCCGACCATCTGCTCCAGCTGGCCGAGTGCGGCGGCCAGTTCGCCGTCCGTCCCGCGCTGCGCCGGGGCGGCGGCGGGGGCCGCGGCCGGGCCGGGGGCGAACGGTGCGGGCGAGGCGGCCCTGCCGGTGGTGCGGACCGGCATCGGCGCGGCCGGCTCGGCGGGGCCGGGGCGTTCGGCGGTGCCGTCGCCCTGGCCGCGCTCGGCGACCGGCTCCTCGGTGCGCTCGTCCAGCCCGTCCGGGTAGCCGTCGTCGAGCACGTCGATGTCGCCGGCGGCCGGGTCGGCGGTGCCCTCCTCCAGCAGGCCGTCCTCGGTGGCGATGGCGGCCAGCCGGGCGGCGGTGTCCATGAAGGCGGGGTCGGCCCGGTGGACCGCGCGGTAGAGCGGTAAGGCGGCGGCGGAGCGCCCGGCGCCCTCGTAGGAGCGGGCGAGCCAGTAGCGCAGCTCCTTGCGCTGCGGCTGCTCGGAGCGGCAGCGGGCGAGCGAGGCGGCGAGCGGCGCCTGGGCCTGGGTGCACATGTCGAGCCGGACCCGGGCCATCCCGGCGAACAGGCCGGACTCGATGCCGAGCACCGGGTCGTCGAGCAGCCGGTCGGTGTCGCGGATCAGCTGCTCCCAGTCCTTCAGCAGGTAGGAGCGGCAGGCGTGCAGGAAGCGCACCGCGCTGTCCTGCTCGGGCGGCGGCAGGTCGGCGAGCGCCTGGTCGAGCTCGGGCAGGTGGCGGCCGTCGAGCCAGTGCGAGGTGTGCGCGAGCGCGAGGTCGTGCGGGGTCTCCAGGACGGGCTGCACCCACCAGCCCAGCCAGTACCAGGAACTGAGCGGCCGGCGGTGGCGGGCGCGCTGCTCGCCGAAGCGGGAGCGGCCGCGGTACATGGCGAGCAGGGCGCCGGAGGTGTCGCTGCGCAGGGCGTGCAGGCCGAGCCAGGCGTCGGCCATGCCGGGGTCGAGCCGGGCGGCCGTGCGGAACTCCTCCTCGGCGCGGGCGTAGGAGCCCGCCGCGTACGCGTCCATGGCGCGCAGCCAGGCGCGGTCGGCCTCCCGGTCCGGCCCCGCGCCGGGCGGCTTCCTGCCGCCGGAACTCTCCACCGTCACTGACGCCCCCCGTGTGCGCAGCCCCCGGGGCGCATTCGCGCCTTCGTGGAATCGTACCGGCGCACGGCTGATCCGGAAGGGTACGGAGGCAAGTCGGATCGCCGCGCGCGCACCGGAGTTGGGCCTGCCGCGGGGGCGGCCCCCGCGCGAGCGGACGGGGCCGGGAAAGGGGAACGGCACCTCCGGCTCACGGGGGAACAAGCCGGAGGTGCCGCGTCTAATGTTGCGAGTTCAACTGAATCTCGCGACGAGGGAGAACCTAGTTCCCGGCGACGTCCCAGGTCAAGAGGGGGGTGGGGGTCTCACTGACGGTGCATCGGAGGATCCGCCCCGTGACTCCGTCGACCCGGATCCCGGCGTGCGGACGGCTGGGGTCGGCGGCGAAGTGGGCGCGTTCGGCACGGATCCAGCCCTGCCAGAAGTCGGCCAGCCCGGGGCCGTCCCGCAGCAGGCCGCGGGCGCTCGCGGCGTCCGCGTCCAGCTCCATCCAGACCAGCGCCGCCAGGTGCGGCCGCAGCTCGGCGCGGCCGGCGCCGACGCCCTCGACCAGCACCACCGGCGCGGGCTCCACCCGCCGGGTGCCCGAGAAGCGACGGGCGGTCCAGTCGTACACCCGGTGCTCGGCGGCCTCGCCGCGGCCCAGCGGCTCCAGCACCTGCTCCCGCAGCCGGCCGACCCAGCCGAAGAGCTCCCGGTGGGTGGCGAGGTCGTCCAGGTGCACCACCGGCGCGTCGTCGAGCGCGGCGGCCAGCCGGGCGGCGAAGGTGGTCTTGCCGGAGCCGGCGTGCCCGTCGACGGCGACCAGGCGCACCGGCCCCAGCGACGGGGGCAGCGCGCGCAGGACGGCCGCGAGCTCGGCGGGAGCGGGGCGCGAGGTCATCCCGCCAGGGTACGGGGCGGCGGCCGGGCGGCCCGGCCGGTCGCAGCCGGTGACGGGACGTTCGGTGTGCGGCATACTCGCATCGCCTGATGTGAACGGCCGTTCACCGCGACCCGGTGCCGACCGCTCCGACCAGCGACGATCCGTGCCGCACCCGGCGAATCCCGGGTCCGGCGCCCGACCGAGGAGGCTTGTGCCCGTGACCGCCGGACGTCCCGAGCCCGTGGACCGCCAGCTGCCCAGCGACGAGGCGCGGGAGCTGCTGGCGCTCACCCGCGACCTGGTGGACCGCGAGGTCCGCCCGCGCTCCGCGGAGGACGAGGCCGCCGCCCGCTTCCCCCGCGAGGTGTTCCGCACCCTCGGCCGGGCCGGCCTGCTCTCGCTGCCCTACGGCGAGGAGTACGGCGGCGGCGACCAGCCGTACGAGGTGTACCTGCAGGTACTGGAGGAGCTGGCGAACGGCTGGCTGGCGGTCGGCCTCGGCGTCTCGGTGCACACCCTGTCCTGCCACGCGCTGGCCGGCTTCGGCAGCGAGGAGCAGAAGCGGCGCTGGCTGCCCGGCATGCTCGGCGGCGAGCAGCTCGGCGCGTACTGCCTCTCCGAGCCGCAGTCCGGCTCCGACGCCGCCTCGCTGCGCACCCGCGCCGACCTGGACGGCGAGCAGTACGTGGTCAGCGGCACCAAGGCGTGGATCACCCACGGCGGGCGGGCCGACTTCTACTCGACGATGGCCCGCACCGGCGACGAGGGCGCCTGCGGCATCTCCTGCCTGCTGGTCCCGGCCGGCAGCGAGGGCCTGTCGGCGGCCCCGCCCGAGCGGAAGATGGGCATGTGGTCCTCGCCGACCGCGCAGATGCACTTCGACGGGGTGCGGGTCGACCGCGAGCGCCTGGTCGGCAGCGAGGGCCAGGGCTTCCAGATCGCCCTCGCCGCGCTGGACTCCGGCCGGCTCGGCATCGCCGCCTGCGCGATCGGCGTCGCCCAGGCGGCCCTGGACCTGGCGGTGGAGTACGCGGGCACCCGGCAGCAGTTCGGCCGGCCGATCGCCGACTTCCAGGGGCTGTCCTTCCTGCTGGCGGACATGGCCACCCAGATCGAGGCCGGGCGCGCGCTCTACCTGGCCGCCGCACGCCGCCGCGACGCCGGACGGGCGTTCACCAAGGAGGCGGCGATGGCCAAGCTGTTCTGCACCGACACCGCGATGCGGGTCGCCACCGACGCGGTGCAGGTGCTCGGCGGGTCCGGGTACACCCGGGACTACCCGGCCGAGCGGTTCATGCGGGAGGCGAAGGTGCTGCAGATCGTCGAGGGCACCAACCAGATCCAGCGCCTGGTGATCGGACGGCACCTCACCGGCCGGTGACCCCGGGGGCCCGCCGAGCGGCCCCGGTGCGCGGCTCAGCCGCGGACCGGGGCCTTCCGCTGTGCGGGCACGTGGGCCCGGACGGCGCGGTGGACGGCGGCGTGCGAGAACGGCTGGGTGCGCCAGTCGAGCGCGCCCGGCGCGGTCAGCAGCGCCTCCAGGCCGGTGCCCTGACCCTCGTGCTCCTCGCACTCGGGCAGGTCGTCGGTCGGCGCGCCGGTGCCCTGGCACAGCGCGGGGGAGAAGGGGTGCCAGGCGGACGGCAGGACGGCGTGCTGCGGGAGGCGCTCCTCGTCGGACAGCAGCGCGATCGGGCGGTCGCAGGCGGGGCAGTGCACCCGCACGATCTCCCAGGTGTCGGAGTCGCCCGGGTCCACCCCGAAGGTGGTCTCGGGCTCGGTACGTTCGCCCTCGGCGTTGCTGGAACGCTGGTCAGTGGCAGGCATGTGATCCCCCTCGGATCGGGCCGGACCACCTGCGGTCCGAGCCACCAGCAGCATTTCCCGCCGACACGGCGTCATAACCCTGCGGAGGAGCGCACGGTGATGCACCGGGTGTGGCGTTCGCCACATTCCCTCGGCATGTGCCCCCCGAATGCGCCCCCTGCGGGGTATCGACACGCCGGGCGCCCGATCGAGTAGGTTGGCGCCCGTGGAGGATCTCGACCAGCGCATCGTCCAGCTGCTCCTCCAGGACGGCCGGATGAGCTACACCGACCTGGGCAAGGCCACCGGCCTGTCCACCTCGGCCGTGCACCAGCGTGTGCGCCGCCTCGAACAGCGCGGGGTGATCCGCGGCTACACCGCGATCGTCGACCCCGAGGCCGTCGACCTGGCGCTGACCGCGTTCATCTCGGTCAAGCCGTTCGACCCGAGCGCCCCGGACGACACCCCGGAGCGGCTCGTCGGCCTGCCCGAGATCGAGGCCTGCCACAGCGTCGCCGGCGACGAGAACTACATCCTCAAGGTCCGCGTCCCCGGCCCCGGCGACCTGGAGGACCTGCTCGCCCGGATCCGCTCCGCGGCCGGCGTCTCGACCCGCACCACCGTCGTCCTGTCCACCCCGTACGAGGCCAGGCCCCCGAAGCTCTGACAAAGGTTGAGCGGGTGAAAGACTGGCGGCATGACCGAACGCACCAACCGGACCGTGCTGCTGCGCGGCGGCAACGTCTACAGCCCCGCCGACCCGTTCGCCACCGCGATGCTCGTCGAGGGCGAGCACGTCGCCTGGGTCGGCAGTGACGGCGCCGCCGAGGCGTACGCCGACGTCGCCGACGAGATCGTCGACCTGCACGGCGCCCTGGTCACCCCCGCGTTCGTCGACGCCCACGTGCACGCCACCTCGACCGGCCTCGCCCTGACCGGCCTGGACCTGGGCGGCTGCGCCTCGCTGGATGCGGCGCTGGCCCGGATCGCCGCCCACGTCGGCCACAACGGCGCCGAGGTGCACATCGGGCACGGCTGGGACGAGACCGCCTGGCCCGAGGGCCGTCCGCCGACCCTGGACGAGCTCGACCGGGCGGCCGGCGGGGCACCGGTCTACCTCTCGCGCACCGACGTGCACTCGGCCCTCGCCAGCACCGCGCTGCGCGCCCTGGTCGACGGCCTGGACGGCCTCGCCGGACACTCCGCGACCGGCCCGCTCAGCCGCGACGCCCACCACGCCGTCCGGCGGGCCGCGCTCGCCCACCTGACCGCGGAGCAGCGCCGCGCCGCCCAGCTCGCCACCCTGCGGCGGGCCGCCGAACTCGGCATCGCCGCGCTGCACGAGTGCGCGGGCCCGGACATCTCCTCCGCCGAGGACCTGGCGGCGCTGCTCGCCCTCGCCGCGGAGACCGACGGCCCGGAGGTCTTCGGCTACTGGGGCGAGCTCGGCAGCGCCGGGGTGGCGACCGCGCAGCGGCTCGGCGCGGTCGGCGCCGGCGGCGACCTGTTCGTCGACGGGGCGCTCGGCTCGCACACCGCCTGCCTGCACGCGCCGTACGCCGACGCCGAGCACACCGGGACGGCGTACCTGAGCGCCGAGCAGGTGGCGGAGCACGTCGCGGCGTGCACCGAGGCCGGGCTGCAGGCCGGCTTCCACGCGATCGGCGACGCGGCGATCACCGCCGTGCTGGACGGGGTCCGGGCGGCCGGGGAACGGGTCGGCGAGGCCCGGGTGAAGGCACTGCGCCACCGGGTGGAGCACGCCGAGGCGCTGGACGACAAGACCGTCGCCGCGTTCGCGGAGCTGGGCTTGACCGCCTCGGTGCAGCCCGCCTTCGACGCGGCCTGGGGCGGGCCGGACGGCATGTACGTGCAGCGGCTGGGCGCCGAGCGGGCGGCCGCGCTGAACCCGTTCGCGGCGATGCTGCGGGCCGGCGTCCCGCTGGCCTTCGGCTCGGACGCGCCGGTCACCCCGCTCGACCCGTGGGGCACCGTGCGGGCCGCGGCCTTCCACCGCACCCCGGAGCACCGGATCTCCGCGCGGGCCGCGTTCACCGCGCACACCCGCGGCGGCTGGCGCGCGCTCGGCCGGGACCAGGACGGGGTGCTGGTGCCCGGCGCGGTCGCCAGCTACGCGGTCTGGGACGTCGCCGTGCTGGTCGTCCAGGCCCCCGACGACCGGGTGGCGGGCTGGTCCACCGACCCCCGCTCCGGCACCCCGGGCCTGCCCGACCTCACCCCGGGCGAGCCGCTGCCGGTCTGCCGCCGCACGGTGGTCCGCGGCCGAACCGTCCACAGCCGGGGCTAGCCGGGAGCGGCCGGGCCGGTGGTCCGGACACTGGGGTACCTTTGCTGGTCAGTGTTGATCGGATACGGCCAGAGAGGTGGTGCGCGCGTGGCACTGCCCGTGGAGCAGGAGCGCCCGGTGGCGGAGGACGTGGAGCCGCCCGTGCCGGCGAGGCCGGGACGGCTCGCGCGCCTGCGGGCCGGACTGCCCAGGACCGCCGCCGCGGCGGTGAGCGGCGTCCTGATGGCGCTCGCCTTCCCGCCGTACGACCTGTGGCCGCTGTCGATCGTGGCCGTCGCGGGCCTGTCGCTGCTGACCCGGGGCCGCACCGTCCGCCAGGCGGCGTGGACCGGCTTCGCGTTCGGCCTGCCGTTCTTCCTCGGCCTGCTCAAGTGGCTCGCCGTGATCGGCTGGGACGCCACGATCGGGCTGTCCGTGGTGGAGGCGCTGTTCGTCGCCGCGATGGCGGCCGGCCTCGCGCTGACCTCGCGGCTGCCGCTCTGGCCGCTGTGGGGCGCCTGCCTGTGGGTCGCCCAGGAGTGGGCGCGCGACCGGCTGCCGCTGGGCGGCTTCCCGTGGGGCCGGCTCGCGTTCGCCAACACCGCGAGCCCGTTCACCCCGCTCGCCGCGCTGGGCGGAGCTCCGCTGGTGACCTTCGCGGTCGCGCTCTGCGGCACGCTGCTGGCGTGGACCGCGCTGCGCCTGCGGGCCGCGCCGCGCCGGGCGCCGCTGCTGACCGCCGCCGGTGCGACCGGCGCGCTCGCCGCGCTGCTCGGCGGCTACCTGGTGCCGGTGCCCACGGCCGCCGACGACGCGGTGAAGGTGGCGCTCGTCCAGGGCAACGTGGACAAGCCCGGCATGGACTTCCTCGGCCGCCCGATGATGGTGCTGAACAACCACGCCGCCGCCACCGAGCAGTACGCCGCGGACGTCGCGGCGGGCCGCACCCCCAAGCCGGACCTGGTGATCTGGCCGGAGAACTCCTCCGACCTCAACCCCTTCCTCGACCCGGCCGCCTACCGCCGCATCGACGAGGCCGTGAAGGCGGTCGGCGTCCCCACCCTGGTCGGCGCGCTGGTGGACGGCCCGGACGCGGTCCACGTCCAGAACGAGGGCATCGTCTGGGACCCGGTGACCGGCCCCGGCGCCTCCTACACCAAGCAGCACCCGGTGCCGTTCGGCGAGTACGTGCCCTTCCGGGACGAGCTCTCCAAGGTGATCACCCGGCTGCAGCGGGTCGGCCGGGACTTCTACCCCGGCACCGGCAACGGTGTGATGCAGGTCGGCCCGGCCCGGATCGGCGACGTGATCTGCTTCGAGGTGGCCTACGACGAGATCATCCGGGACACCGTCAACGACGGCGGCCGGGTGCTGGTCGTCCAGACCAACAACGCGACGTACGCCAACAGCGGGCAGCCCGAGCAGCAGCTGGCGATGTCCCGGCTGCGTGCGGTCGAGCACGGCCGCGCGGTGCTGATCGCGGCGACCAGCGGCATCAGCGCGGTCGTCGCCCCGGACGGCACGGTCGTCACCCAGAGCCGGCAGATGACCGCCGAGGTGCTGACCGCCACGGTGCCGCTGCGCGACGCGCGCACGGTGGCCGACCGGGTCGGCGCGGTGCCCGAGTGGACGCTGGCGATCGCCGGCCTGCTGGCCGCCGGATTCGCGGTCGCGCTCGGCGCCCGCGGGCGGCGCAAGGGTGGAACACCCGAAGCCGACGAGCCGTTGTCCCAGGTGGTGCCGTAGTCGCGGCCGGGAGCTGCCGGCCGGTGGAGAGCACCGCGTTGGAGTGAAGTCGCCCGTGACCCAGCAAGCAACCCCGACCCGTCCCGAACGCCGCGGCCCGCTGCGCCGGGTGCTGCCGCTGCTGGCCGCCGCCTGGCTGGTGCTGGAGATCTGGCTGGTGACGGTGGTCGCCGACGCGATCGGCTGGGGCCCCGCGCTGCTGCTGCTGATCGCCGGCATCTTCGTGGGCGGCGCGGTGATCAAGCGGGCGGGTGCCCGGGCGTTCTCGGCCGCCGTCGAGCAGTCGAAGAACCCCCAGTCGGCCCAGCCGCAGACCGGCACCAGCATGACGGTGCTGGCCGGTGTGCTGCTGATGGTGCCTGGCTTCCTGTCCGACCTGGTCGCGCTGACCCTGCTGCTGCCGCCGACCCGGGCGCTGTGGCGGATGGCGGGCCGCAGGCTGGCGGGCAGCGCGCTGCGCTCGACCGCCCCGGTCGGCGCGGACCGGTTTGCCGACGCGGTGCGCCTGCAGGAGCAGATGCGGATCCACCGCCCCGACGGCAAGGTGATCCAGGGCGAGGTGGTGGACCCGGCCCGCGGCCCGCAGGGCCCGGACACCGAGTACCGTCCGCCGATCACCAACTGAGAACGATCACCGGCTGAGAGCGGAAAACGGGACGGGAAACGGGAGGGGCCCCGGGCGATTCGCCCAGGGCCCCTTTCCGTTTTCCGGTGTGTCGCGCGTGTCGCCTAGGCGGTCACGCGCTCTTGCGGCTGTCCCGCGGGTGGACCGCGAGGTTCATGCCGCCGGAGCGGAGGACGGCCAGCCGCTCGGCCAGCACCTCCTCGAGCTCCTCCCGCGTCCGGCGCTCCATCAGCATGTCCCAATGGGTGCGGGTGGGCTTGATCTTCTTCTCCTCAGGCTCCTCACCGTCGAGGAGTGCGGCCTCCTGACCGCAGAACCGGCACTCCCACACCGCCGGGATCTCCGCCTCGACGGAGAAGGGCACCTCGAAACGGTGTCCGTTCTGACATGCGTACTCGACGGTCTGGCGCGGCGCCAGATCAATGCCGCGGTCGGTCTCGTAGCTGGTCGCCCCGAGTCGCGTGCCGCGGAGAGCTCGCTCGCTCATGAATCGTGCCTCCCGGGCTTCTGGCCCACAGGACTAGTGGTCGTTGTCTTCGTCGTTCGGTCAACGCTCGGCCACCGACGAAGATTCCCGTCCCGGGACATGCGTCGCCTGTCGTGCCGCCCCTGTTTGTACCCATCGTCGCCCGATTTGTCACATCTGATCGTTTATATCACCCGGTGTGTCACATATTGTGCACATCGTGACCGTGTCGGCGGGCGGCCGGATCTGGAAGATCACCCTATCGCCGTCGGGTCACCAGACCGGGCGCGGACGCACGGCGGGCGACTCCTTGGTCAGCCGCACCTCCTCGTCGGCGTCGGGGACGACGGCGACGAGCTGTTCGACGTTCTGCGGGGTGGCCTTGGGAGCGACCTGCGGGGCGGCCGCCTCGGTGCGGGTGTCACGGTGCGGCAGCAGGGCGATCACCGCGTCGCGCAGCGCGGCCGGCGCCTCGTCGTCCAGCGGGTCGACGGTCGCCGGGACCTGCAGCCGGACCGGGGCGGTGGTACCGATCCGGGCGTAGCCGCGGCCGGGCGGGGTCTGCGCGGCGGGCACGATGTCCAGCGGCACGCCCAGTGCCGACGAGCCGGTCTCCGGCGTCACCGGGCCGAGCACCACCCGGGCCCGGGCGGCCGAGCGGACGGTGGGCGAGATCCGGTCCCGCGCCTCCAGGTCGTCCACGAACACCACGGTGACGCGCGCTGCCCGGCCGTGCCGCAGCGGGGTCTCCAGCAGCTCCTGCGGATCCGGGTGACCCTCCGCCTGGGCCAGCTCGCTCAGCTCGGTCGGGTGGTCGAGCAGCAGCCACAGCGGGCGGGTGGCGTCCTCGGGCGCGGCCACCCCGTGGTGGCGGGCCGCGTTCAGCGCCACCAGCCGGCGCTCGGTCTCCTTCGCCACCCACTCCATCGCGGCGACCGCGCCGTGCAGGCTGGTCTCCACGGTGTGCACCCCGGGCCGGTTCACCAGGCAGGCGTGCTCGCCGGTGCCCGCGCCGTCGATCACCACCAGGTCCCCGTGCGGCAGGGCCTGCAGTGCGATCGACCGCAGCAGCGTGGACGTCCCGTACCCGGCGGCGCCGAGCGCCAGCAGGTGCGGCTCCGCCGACCGCGGCCCGACCCGCCACACCACCGGCGGCTGCTGCGCGGTCGCCCCGGCCTGGGTCACCGGGATGGTGCGCCGGCTGCCCAGCCCGTCGGTGAAGCCCAGCACGATCTCGCCCGGCGCGGTGACGAACGGCTGCGCCGCGATGTCGGCGGGCAGCGCCGCCAGCGCCGCCACCCGCAGCCGGTTGGACTCCTCGTCCCAGTCGAAGCGGTATTCGCGGGAGCGGCCCGCCTTGCCCTGGATCACCTGCTCGATCCGGGCCCGGGCGGCCGGCTCGGTGTCGGTGAAGTACGGCGGGTAGGCGAGCTCCAGTGCCGCCAGCCGGCCCTCGTCGTCGAACTCCCAGGAGGAGAACGCGCCCTTGTAGCCGCCCTCGGCCCCGTACAGCGGGCAGGGGTCGTCGAGGCCGGCCAGGTACGGGGTGAGTGCCGCGTACAGGGCGGTCAGCTTGATGTCCGCGACGTCCGGCTCGGGCGGCGCGGCGGGCTTCGGGTCGCGGCCCACCCACGCGGCGCTCGCCATCAGCGCGACCACCGCGAGCAGCGGGCCGTGCGGCAGCAGGAAGACGCCGAGCACCGCGGCGGCGGCCAGGAACAGCGTCGGGCCGCGCCGCTCCTTCGGGGTGGCCGCCCAGCGGGCCTTCGCCCAGTCGGCGTGGCGGCGCAGGCCCCGGCCGATCAGGGACAGCGGGGCGAACATGTCGGCGGCGTGGTCGCCGGCGGTACGGGCGAGGTCGCGACCCCGGGTGAGGTGGCGGGTGAGGGACATGCAGGCTCCGTTGGCTGTGGGGCGGGCCCGGTGGGACGGGGGCGTTCGGATTCGAAGAAGGCCCGGGCGGTGGGATCCGCGCCCGGGCCGACAGGGGAGCGCTCGCTCAGAACTTCAGGCCGCCGATCAGGCTGGCCAGGCTCGCGCCGCCCGCCTGGATGCTCGGGGCGATCGAGGAACCCGCGACGTAGAAGCCGAAGAGCGCGCACACCAGGGCATGCGAGATCTTCAGGCCGTCCCGGCGGAAGAAGAGGAAGGCAATGACGCCGAACAGGACGATTCCGGAGATGGAAAGGATCACGGTTCTGCTCCTCGATGAGGGGAGGGGGACAGTGTTACAGAAAGTGCCTTTATGGTGACAAAAAGTAATAGATGATGTGGCGTGGCAAATGGGTGGATCTCGGTCGGTGTCGCACATCGGCGGTATACGTCCGGCCCCCCGGACGCCGCGCGGGGCCGTGCAGGCAGGGCTCCCCGGGCCTCGACGGGGTGCGCGGGCCCGTTCGGAAGTTCGCCCGAATGGACGCGCGACCCGCGGGGCCGACCGCTTCCGCTACCGTGCGTGGTGACACGAACTGTTGAGACCGACCAGTGAGGCCATGACGTGACCGACTCCGCCGACGCCGCGTTCGACCCCGAGGTGATCGAGCTCGCCGGGAAGCTCTTCGACGCCGCCCGGGCGGGCGACGCCCCGCTGCTCGCCGCCTACCTGGACGCCGGGGCGCCCGCCGACCTCGCCAACGACCGCGGCGACACCCTGGTGATGCTCGCCGCCTACCACGGCCACGTCGACGCGGTCCGGGTCCTGCTGGAGCGCGGCGCCGACGCCGACCGGGTCAACGACCGCGGGCAGACCCCGCTGGCCGGCGCGGTCTTCAAGGGCGCCGAGGCGGTCGTCGACGCGCTGCTCGCCGGCGGCGCCGACCCGAAGGCCGGCACGCCGTCCGCGCTCGACACCGCGCGGATGTTCGGCAAGGACGCGCTGGTGGCGCGCTTCGAGGCCTGCTGACCCGGTCACCTAGGCTGGGGACCATGGAAATTCGTATGACCGGCTTCGGCCATCCGGACGCCGTGAAGCTGTCGGACGAGGTGCAGCAGGAGTACGTCCGCCGCTACGGGGACGGGGACCAGACCTCGATGCACACCGACCACTTCGACCCGCCCGCCGGGCTCTTCGTCGTCGCCTACCTCGACGACGAGCCGGTGGCCTGCGGCGGCTGGCGCGCCAAGGAACAGGACGACGACGGCCTGCTCGACGGCGACGCCGAACTGAAGCGGATGTTCGTGGTGCCCCAGGCCCGCGGCAAGGGCCTCGCCCGGGCCGTGCTGCGCCACCTGGAGGAGCGCGCGGTCGAGGCCGGGCGGACCCGGCTGGTGCTGGAGACCGGCAACAAGCAGCCCGAGGCGATCGCCCTGTACCTCTCCGAGGGCTACGCCGACATCCGCAAGTTCGGGTACTACAAGGACCACCCGGACAGCGTCTGCATGGGCAAGCAGCTGGTCTGACGGCTCTGACAGCGCTGACAGCTCTGACGGCCGACGGAAAACGGCTGGACGCGGGTGGGGCGCCCGGTCATGATCATGGGTCGATGGACGACGAACTCATGGACCTGGCCGGGCGCCTCGCCCGCGTCGACGGCGTCGTCGGTGTCTGCCTCGGCGGCAGCCGCGCCCGCGGCACCCACCGGCCCGACTCCGACTACGACCTCGGCCTCTACTACCGCCGCCCGCTCGACACCGGGCAACTGCGCGACCTCGCCCGGCAGCTGACCGGCGCGGACGTGGAGGTCACCGAGCCCGGCGGCTGGGGCCCCTGGGTCGACGGCGGGGCCTGGCTCACCGTCGACGGACACCGGGTCGACTGGCTCTACCGCGACCTCGACCGGGTCGCCCACAGCGCCCGCGAGGCCCGCGCCGGACGGTACGAGATCGGCACCCAGCCCGGCCACCCGCTCGGCGTCCACTCGCACGCGTACGCCGGGGAGCTCGCCCTCGGACGCGTCCTCGCCGACCCCGGCGGCGAGGTGACCCGGCTGCGCGCGGAACTCGCCGACTACCCGGTGGCACTCGGCGAGGCGCTGGTCGCCCAGGCGCGCTGGGAGGCGCCGTTCGTCCTCGCGGGCGCCCGCAAGGGCGCGGCCCGCGGCGACGCGTTCTACGTGCACGGCTGCCTGTTCCGCGCGGTCGGGGCGCTGGTGCAGGCGATGCACGGGCGGGCGGGGCAGTGGCTGATCAACGAGAAGGGCGCGGTGGCCTCGGCCGCGCTGCTGCCCGGCGCGCCGGAGGACTTCGCGGAGCGGGTGCGGGAGGTCTTCGCCGGGGACGACCTGGACGGCGCGGTCGACGCGGCGCTCGCGCTCGTCCGGGACGTGCTGGGCTGACCCGGCGTCACGGACGCCCCGGGCGTGTCGACCGGCCGGAGCGAGCTGACGCCGCGGTCGCGGGCCTGTTCGCCCGGGCGTGTCGACCGGCGTGGCGTCGGGAGTGCCCGGGGGCCGGTTCCCTCGACCGGCCGGGGTGGGATGCCGGACGATCGAGGGCTCGTCGGTCCGGGTCGTGGCAGTCGACCGTGCGTCAGGAGCGTTCGGGGTGTGGGCCTTCCACCGACTGGAGCGGGCGTCGCATGGTGACGCGCGGCCAGCGGTCGAGGCCGTGGGCCCGTTCGGTCGCGCGGATCCGGCGCAGGTCCGGCCCGAGGGCGGCCTCGTCGAGCACGTGGAAGCCGCAGCGGCGGTAGTACGGGGCGTTCCAGGGCACCTCGGCGAAGGTGGTGAGGGTCAGCGCCGGCAGGCCGAGCGCGGCCGCCCGGGCGGCCGCGTGCTCGATCAGGGCGCGGCCGATGCCCCGGCGGGCGTGGTCGGGGTGGACCGAGACCTGCTCGATGTGCAGGCCCCCGTCGGCGGGTTCGGCGATCAGGTAGGCGACGGGACGGCCGTCGGGGTCCTCGGGGTCGACCGCGACCCAGGCGAGGCCGGTCTGCCGGTAGCGGTCGAGCTCGGCCGGCGGGAACGGCTCGTCGTCGGCGATCTCGGCCATGCCGAGGTCGCGGAAGGGCCCGCCGGCGGCCCGTTCGACGTCCTGGAGCAGCGGCAGGTCGGCGGCGGTCGCGTCGCGGATCGGTGCGGGCCGCGGCCGCGGCGTCTTGCGGCCGTGCACCGACTCGTACTCGGCCGCCAGCCACGGCGCCAGGTCCTCGACCAGGACGGCCAGTTCGGCGCGGGCGGTGGCGGCGGGGGTGCGGGCGGTGCGCGCGGCGAGGGCGAACTGCTCGGCGCGGTCCGGGTAGTAGTGGCCGGTGACGGCGGCGGAGACCTCCAGGTCGCTGGTCCAGCCGCCCCAGCGGTCCATCACCAGCGTCAGGCCGGTGCGGACCAGCCGGCGGGAGACGGCGCGGCCGAGCACGGCGAGCCCGGCCTCGTCGGCGCCGGCCAGCCGCTGCCGCCAGCCCGGGAGGGCGAGTGTCAGGTCGCCGTTGGTCTCCCGGGCGAGCAGCGAGGTGGGGCGGTAGCGGGGGAGGTGCTCGGCGAGGTCCGGGCCGAGCAGCGGGGTGCACAGGCAGGCCAGGAACCAGCCGAGGTCGTACCGCTCCTGCTCGCTGAGCAGCCCGGCCGCGCCGAACAGCAGCACGCCGGCGCCGTTCAGCTGCGGGAACGCGGCGTCGAGCTCAGCTTCGAGGGCGTCGGCGCGCCGCCGGTCCGCCGGGGTGGGCTCGCCGTGCAGGGCGATCAGCAGGTCTAGGTCGGAGACGCCCGGGACGGCCGCGCCGCGCGCGATGCTGCCGTACAGGTAGGCACTGTGCAGGCGTTCGGGGCCGAAGGCGGCGGCTACCCGCTCGCGGGCGGCGGCCACCACCGGCTCGTACGCCGGCTGCACGCGGCGCAGGGATCCCTCGCGGGCGAAGAAGCCGTGCTCGTCGAGGCCCGGCCCGGCCGTCGTGACCAGGTCGGGGGCGGCGGTGAACGGCTCGGCCTCGCAGCGCAGTTCGTCGGCGAGCGCGAGCAGGCGGACCGCGCCGGAGGGGAAGAGCAGCTCGCCGCCGATCTCGCGGTCGGTGGACCGCCGGCGCACCGGGCGGACACCGGTGACCCGTTCGCCGAGGAAGGCGCTGAGCGGGTGGCCGGGGGCGGGGGCGGGGGCGGACCGTGTGGGCGTCGCGGGGGAGAGGACCAGCCGGTGGTCGACGGCCTCCGGGCGCAGCGGCGCGAGGCCGTCGAAGTGCAGCAGCAGGCCCTCCGGTCCGTCGGTGACCTGGTCGAGGCGGCGGCCGAGCAGGGCGGCGAGGTGCTCCATCCGGCGATCGTGGCACCTCCGGGCGCGCCGTACAACGGATATTCGCTGGTCGGCGGCGGTGCGCGGGGCTAGGGTCCGCCCCATGGCGGAACTGCGCGAATTGCGGACGGAGCGGCTGCGGCTGCGGCAGTGGCGGGACACGGACCTGGAGCCGTGGGCGGCGATGAACGCCGACCCGCAGGTGCGGGAGTTCTTCCCCGAGGTGCTGACCGCGGAGCGGAGCGCGGCCTCGCTGGCGTACTTCCGGGCCGGGCTGGCGGAGCGCGGCTGGGGCTGGTGGGCCGTGGAGGTCGCCGCCACCGGGGAGTTCATCGGGTTCACCGGGCTGGACCCGGTGGACGAGGAGATGCCCTTCGACGGTGTCGAGATCGGCTGGCGGCTGGCCCGCTCCGCGTGGGGCCACGGCTACGCGACCGAGGCGGCGCGGGCCGCGCTGGCGTACGGCTTCGGGACGCTCGACCTGCCGGAGATCCTGGCGGTCACGGCGGCGGGCAACCTGCGCTCGCAGGCGGTGATGGAGCGGATCGGGATGACCCGCGACCCGGCGGACGACTTCGACGACCCGACCGTCCCCGAGGGCCCGCTGCGGGCGAGCGTGCTGTACCGGATCGCCCGGTAGCGGACCTGGGGGGCAGCGGCTGACCTGCGCTGACGGCCCCTCGCGGGCTGCGGTAGGGTCGCGCGGTCAACCGCTGCCCGCCCTCCGCGCGGGCCTCGTGAGGGAGTGTCCGGTATGTCGCTGCGGTCGGATCAGGACGCGGCTGCGGCCGTCACGGTGCAGCCGCCCTCCCGGTTGGCCGAGGCCGTGGCGCTGCAGGACGGCGGCCGCCGGGCGGGGTGGCGCGGGCGGCCGTGGCTGCGGCGCTCGGTCGTCGTGGTGGTCGTCGGCGCCGTGGTGGCGGGGGCCGGGTGGCTGTGGGCGGACGCGCGGCCGGTCGCGCTCGGTTCGCTCGGGCCCGGCGACTGCTTCAGCTGGCCGTCGCCGCAGTACCTGGACAAGCATCCGGAGGAGGTCGACAGCTTCGGGCTCATGGTGGTGCGGACGTCGTGTGTCGGTAACCACGACGGGGAGGTGGTCGACGTGGTCGCGCTCGAACCCGCGCGGGCAGCCGAGGTGGCCGAGGAGCGTCCGGGCGTCTCGACGTCGGCGTGCGGCAAGGCCTTCACCCGGGCCAACCCGGACTACTGGGCGCTGCCGGCCGACATCGGCTTCGTGCCCGTGCTACCGGGGAAGGAGGACCTGGCCGACCACCCGAACGTCAGCTGCCTCTACCTGGGCGACTTCGGGATCACCGGCAGCCTGCGGGCGGACGCCTCCCGGCTGACCGACGGGCAGCGGCGATACCTGGACGCCGTCGATCCGTACAACGAACTGTCGGCGATGGCCCTCGACCTCAAGGGGGTGTCGGTCGACCGGCTGTCCGCCTGGGCGGGCGAGATGGCGGCCGCCGAGCAGACCATGGTGGAGCGCCTGGAGCAGCTGGGCGCCCCGGCCGGGGCCGAGCAGGCGTTCGCCCGGGTGGTCGAGCGGCACCGGGCGGCGCAGTTCGACTGGCAGCAGGTCGCTTCGGCCCGGACCTCCGCGGAGGCCCGTCGCCTCGCCGAGGCGGCCCGGGACACCGAGCACGAGGCGATGGACCCGGCGCTGGCGGTGCGTGCGGCGCTGGGGCTGTCGACCACGATGCGGCCGGCGGGCTGGTCGCTCTGACCGTGCAGTGTCGGCTGCCGGGCGCTCAGGGGAGCAGGGCGCTGGTGACCCAGCCCGGGAGGCGGTCGAGGTGGCGGCCCGGGGTGCGGCGGTGGTGCAGGAACTCGCGCGGGGCGCAGCCGGTCAGGGCGCGGAACTCGCGGTTGAGGTGGGCCTGGTCGTAGAAGCCGCAGGCGGTGGAGGTGTCGCTGAGCGGGTGTCCGGCGGTGAGCATCCGCAGGGTGCGGGCGAGGCGGGTGACGCGGGCGGCGGACTTCGGGGTGAGGCCGATGTGTTCGGCGAAGTGCAGCTCCAGGCTGCGGGTGCTCCAGCCGACCTCGTGGGCGAGGGCGGCGACGGTGGTCGGGGCGGTGCCGCGCAGCAGGTGGCGCCAGGCGGCGCGCAGTTGTGGGGCAGGTTCCGGGCCGGCGGCGCGCAGCCGCAGCAGGTGGCGGTCGATCAGGGTGAACCGGGCCTGGCTGGTGGGGAGTTCGGCGAGCTGTTCCTCCAGGTGCCGCCAGCGGCGGCCGAGCAGCTGGTCCAGTTCGACCTGGTGGTCGCGCAGTTCGCCGAGGTGGACGCCGAGCACGGTGCGGGCGAACCAGGGGGTCAGGTTGACCTCGATGCCGCGCATCGCGCCGTTGTGCTCGCCGATCACGGCGCGGGTGCGCGGGCCGATCGCGAAGGAGTCGGCGGAGCTCCAGGCGCCGCTCTCGCCGGGCCGGCCGATCCGCAGCGTGCCCCGGCCGAGGTTGGCGACCAGGGTGACCGCGCCGATGGGCACCTCCAGGCGTCGCTGCACCCGGTCGAGGGTGAGGTCGAAGGCCCGGTAGCCGAGCACCGCGTCCGCGAGCGCCGGATCGGGTCTGCCGCGGACCAGCCGCCAGTCGGTGTTCATGTGTGTTCTCCCCTGGGGTCGCCGGTCGGGGCCCGGCGACGGGTCAGAGCTATCACCGACCCGCCGGTATGACCAGGGCATGCCGACATGTGGAGGTCGACCGTCCGGCTCGGCCGGGTGGTGTGACCCGCATCACATCCCGTTATTAGACCTACCGTCAATAGCGTCGGCGGGGCTAACCTCCGACCACGCCGCACCTCCGGCGTCGATCCCCCACCCCTCGGCCCTCCTCGGAGGAGACCCATGCCATCCGCACCCCCCGCGCCCGCGGTCCCGCACGTGAAGGTCGCCGTCATCGGCTCCGGCTTCGGCGGCCTCGGCGCCGGCGTCCGGCTGCGCCGGGCGGGCATCACCGACTTCGTGATCCTGGAGCGCGCCGACGCCGTCGGCGGCACCTGGCGCGACAACAGCTACCCCGGCTGCGCCTGCGACGTCCCCTCCCACCTGTACTCGCTCTCCTTCGCGCCCAACCCCGACTGGCCGCGCAGCTTCTCCGGCCAGCCGCACATCCGCGCCTACCTGGAGAAGGTCGCCACCGACTTCGGCCTCCGCCCGCACCTGCGCTTCAACGCCGAGGTGACGGAAGCCCGTTGGGACAACGCCACGGCCCGCTGGCAGATCACCACCGCCGCCGGGCAGTGGACCGCGGAGGCGCTGGTCTCGGCGACCGGCCCGCTCGCCGACCCGCAGATCCCCCACCTGCCCGGCCTCGACGCCTTCCCCGGCAAGGTCTTCCACTCCTCCCGCTGGGACCACGACTACGACCTTGCCGGCAAGCGCGTCGCCATGGTCGGCACCGGCGCCTCGGCGATCCAGATCGTCCCCAACATCCAGCCGAAGGTCGGGAAGCTCACCGTCTTCCAGCGCACCCCCGCCTGGGTCCTGCCGCGCGCCGACCGGCGGATATCGGCCGTCGAACGGGCCCTGCACCGGGCGCTGCCCTTCACCCGGACGCTGCGCCGCGGGATCCTGTTCGGCGTCCGCGAGATCCAGGTGGACGCCTTCGTCCGCCGGCCCCGCCTGCTCGCCGCCGTCCAGCAGATCGCCAAGTGGCACATCGGACGGTCCGTCAAGAACCCTGCGCTGAAGGCGAAGCTGACCCCGGACTACCGGATCGGCTGCAAGCGGATCCTGATCAGCAACGACTACTACCCGGCGCTCGCCGCCGCCAACGCCGAGGTGGTCGCGGCCGGCCTGCGCGAGGTGCGCGGCTCCACCCTGGTGGCCACCGACGGCACCGAGCACGAGGTCGACGCGATCGTCTTCGGCACCGGCTTCCACGTCACCGACATGCCGATCGGCAGCCGGATCACCGGCGCCGCCGGGCGCAGCCTCGCGGAGGAGTGGAAGGACGGCATGGCGGCGCTGCGCGGCACCACCGTGCACGGCTTCCCCAACCTGTTCCTGGTGATCGGCCCCAACACCGGCCTCGGCAACAGCTCGATGATCCTCATGATCGAGTCCCAACTGAACTACATCATCGACGCGTTGACCCGACTGGACGGGCTCGGTGCGGCCGCCCTGCACCCCACGCCCGACGCCCAGCGCAACTGGACCGAGGACGTCCAGCGCCGGATGCGCACCACCGTCTGGGAGACCGGCGGCTGCACCAGCTGGTACCAGGACGCCCAGGGCCGCAACACCACCGTCTGGCCCGGCACCACCGGCCACTTCCGCCGCGCCACCCGCCGGATCGACCCCGCCGAGTACGAGCTGGTGCCGCACCCCGCAGCGGTGCCCGCCCGCGACCGGGCCCGGGCCCAGGAGGTCGGCGCATGACCGCCACCGAACTGCGCAGCGCCGCCGGCACCCGGCTGCACGTGGAGACCTTCGGACCGCAGGACGCGCCGACGGTCGTCCTGGTCCATGGCTGGGCCTGCTCGATCGAGTTCTGGGCACCGGTCGTCGAGCGGCTCGCCCGGGACCACCGCGTGGTCGCGTACGACCAGCGCGGCCACGGCCGCAGCGAAGCCGCGCCGAACGCCGCCGGCTGCTCCACCGGCGCCCTCGCCGACGACCTGGTGACCGTGCTCGGCGCCACCGTCCCGGCCGGGCAGCGGGCCGTGATCGCCGGACACAGCATGGGCGGCATGACGCTGATGGCCGCCGCCGGCCGGCCCGAACTGCGCGAGAAGGCCGCGGCCCTGCTGCTCGCCTCCACCGGCAGCGGCAACCTGGCCGCCGAGGCCCGCGTCCTGCCGGTGCCGGGCCGCGCCGCGCGCCGCGCCGCCCACCGGGCGCTGCTCACCGGGCGCTGCTCACGGCCGCGCTGCCGCTCGGCCCGGTCAACGCCGCCGGCAAGGCCCTGGTCAAGTACGCGGTCATGGGGCCGGGCGCCGCACCGGCCGAGGTCGAGAGTTGCGCGCGGATCGTGCACGGCACCGCCCGGGTGCCCCGCTCGCACTGGGGCCGGGTCCTGGCCGGCCTCGAACTCGACCGGAACGTGCCGAAGTTGGACGTCCCCACCAGCGTGCTCTACGGCACCCGGGACCGGATGACCCCGCCCCCGCACGCCCACCGCCTGCACGCCGCACTGCCGCGCCCCGAGCGCCTGATCGAACTCCCCTCGATCGGCCACATGTCGCCGGTGGAGAGCCCCGACGCCGTCGCCGCCGAGATCCGCCGCCTGGTGGCGGACCACCTCACCGCACCCCACCGTCCCACCGCCGCCGCCCCCACCCGGAAGCGGCCCGAGCAGGGGAGAGCCGCCCGATGACCCGCACTCCGCCGCTGTCCGACCAGGTCGCCGTCGTTACCGGAGCCGCCCGCGGCGTCGGCGCGCTGCTCGCCCAGCGCCTCGCCGCCCGCGGCGCCAAGGTCGCCCTGGTCGGCCTGGAGCCGGACGAACTCGCCGCCGTCGCCAAGACCTGCGGACCCGACGCCACCAGCTGGGAGGCCGACGTCACCGACCTGGAGACGCTCGCCGCTGTCGCCGACGCGATCCGCGCGCACTACGGCCGGATCGACACCGTCGTGGCCAACGCCGGCATCGCCCTCGGCGGCCCGCTGCTGGACGCCGACCACCGGATGTTCAGCCGGGTGATCGAGGTCAACCTGCTCGGCTCCGTCGCCACCGCGCGGGCCTTCCTGCCCGCCCTGATCGACAGCGGCGGCTACCTGCTGCAGGTCGCCTCGCTCGCCGCGCTCACCCCCGCCCCGCTGATGACCGCCTACTGCGCGTCCAAGGCCGGCGTCGAGTCCTTCGCCCACGCGCTGCGCGCCGAGACCGGCCACAAGGGCGTCAAGGTCGGTGTCGGGTACCTCAGTTGGACCGACACCGACATGGTCCGAGGCGCCGACCGGGACGAGGTGCTGCGCGAGATGCGGGCCCGGCTGCCGTGGCCCGCCAACAAGACCTACCCGCTGGAACCGGCCGTCGAGCGGATCGTCGCCGGCATCGCGCGGCGCTCCCCGCACGTCTACGCCCAGTGGTGGCTGCGCGGCATGCAGGCCGTCCGCGGCGCGATCCCCGGCGTGCTCGGGCGGCTCGGCCCGCGCGAGGTCGCCCGCCTCGAACCCCGGCTCGCCGCGACCGCCGCCGACCGGCTGCGGCCGGTCGGTGCGGGCGGAGCGGCCGGTGCGGGCGGCAGCGCCGTCGGCGCCGCGACGGACGGGAGCGCCTGACCATGCGGCACCTGCTGGCCGCCGCCGGCCCCGCGCCGGCTGGCGGCGCCCCGTTCACCCAGATCCTGGTCGTCTTCGGCGTGACGATGCTGGTCTTCGCCGCCGTCGCGTACGTCGTCTGGCGCGAGTCCCTCGGCCGCGCCACCCTGGTCGGCAAGCTGGCCGACCGGCTCGCCGCGCTCACCGGCGTGCCGCGCTGGGCCGCGCTCACCGGGCCGCTGCACCTGCAGGCGATCGTGCTCGCCGGCATCGGCGTCTACTGGGACGTCCCCTACCACTACGACTACGGCCGCGACGAGGGCCCGCTGGCCAACCCGGCCCACTACTTCATCTTCTTCGGCCTGCTCGGCATGGTCGCCACCGGCGGCTTCGCCATCGCCCTGGCCCGCCGCCCGCTGCCCAGGCGGCCGCTGCGGATCGGGCGCGGCTGGCGGGTCCCGTACGGGGCCGCGCTGATCCTGATCGGCGGACTCTTCGGCTTCGTCGCCTTCCCGATGGACGACGTCTGGCACCGGATGTTCGGCCAGGACGTCACCCTGTGGGGCCCGACCCACGTACTGCTGCTCGGCGGCGCGCTGTTCGCGCTCTTCGGCTCCTGGCTGCTGTGCGCGGAGGCGCAGCAGGTCGTCGGACGGAAGGGCTTCCTGGTCGGCTACGAACTGGGCACCGCCGCCTGGGTGGTGCTCTGCCTCTCCGCCTACCTGATGGAATTCGACCTCGGCGGACCGCAGTTCCCGCTGCTCGCCGACCCGGTGCTGCTCACCGCGTTCGCCGCGATCGCCCTGCCGGCCGCCCGCGCCCGGCTGTTCCGCGGCAGCCTGCTGCTGGTCTGGGCGGTGTACTTCGTGCTGCGGCTGACCATCGGCGGGATCGACCGGCTGCTGGACACCAGCGTGCCGCACATCCCGCTGGTGCTCGGCTCCGCCCTGCTGGTCGAGGCGGTGGCCCTGACCCTGGGCACGGCGCGCCGGATCCGCTTCGCCGTGGTGTCCGGCCTGCTGATCGGCACCGTCGGCGTGCTCGTCGAGGCCGGGTGGACCCGGATCGGCATGCCGCTCGCCTGGCCGGCCGGCCTGCTCGCCACCGCCGTACCGCTGTGCGCGGCCGTCGGCGTCGCCGGAGCGCTCGCCGGGGTGTGGCTCGCCGGACGGCTGGACACCGTCGCCCCCGGCGCGGACCCGGAACCCGTCCGCAGTACACCCGGCCGGACGGTGGCCGCACTCGGCCTCGCCGCAGTGCTCGCCGCCTGCGCCTGGGTGATCCCGCCGACCGCCGACACGCACGGCACCGTCGCGCTGACCCTCACCGACGCCGGACCGGCGACCGGCGACCCCGCGGACCGCGAGGTGAACCTCACCGTCCGCGTCGAGCCCGCCGGACTCGCCGAAGGCGCCGTGTGGTTCAGCGTCTTCTCCTGGCAGGGCGGCGCCATCGAACGGCAGGACCTGCGGCGCATCGGCGACGGCCTGTACCGGACCGAGAAGCCCGTCCGGGCCGGCGGCGAGAAGTGGAAGACGCTGATCCGGCTGCACCGCGGCACCGGCGACCTGGTCGCCGTCCCGGTCCACCTGCCCGCGGACCCGGCCATCCCGGCCGCCGCCGTACCCGCCGAGGACGGCGCCGTCCGGCCGTTCGTCCGCGAGCAGAGCATCCTCCAGCGCGAGACCCGGCTGGACGTGCCCAGCTGGGCCTGGGCCACCGGCTACCTGTCGGTCGCCGTGGTCTTCGCCCTGATGCTGGGCACCACCGTGCTGATGCTCGCCCGGGCCTCCCGGCCCGCCGCCGCCCGAACCGGCCCCGCGGCCCGTACCGCCTGACACCGAAGGACCCGTCCGCCACCATGCCCAGGACCCCCGCCCGCGCGGCCGCCGGCGTCGCCGGAGCGCTGGCCGCGCTGCTGCTGCTCGCCACCGGATGCGGCACCGCCGCCCCGGCGTCCCCGCCCGTCGCCCCGACGCCTTCGTTCGCCGCCCCGGCCGCGAGCGGTACGGCGGCGGGCGGCACGGGGGCCGCGGGCGGGCCCTCGCCGACCGGGGCGACGGCCGCCCCGGCGCCGTCCGCGACCGACGTGGAGCTGCGGGTGCGGGTGAGCGGCGGGCAGGTCAGCGGCCCGGCCGGGCGGCCCGTGGTGCCGCTCGGCCGGGCCGTGGTGCTCACCGTGGAGGCCGACGTCAGCGACGAGGTGCACGTCCACGGCTACGACCTGCACGGCGACGCGGCGCCCGGCCGGCCGGTGACGATCCGGTTCACCGCCGACATCCCCGGCCAGTTCGAGGTCGAGCTGGAGGACGCGCACCTGCGCCTGCTGCGCTTCGAGGTCCGGTGACCACGCTCGCCCACGGCCTCGGCGGCCGCTCCGACCTGCCGCTGCCGCTCTGGCTCGCGGTCGGCGGGGCGGCCCTCGCGCTGCTGGTGTCCTTCCTGGTGCTCGGTGCGTTCTGGAGCAGCCCCCGCCTCGGCCGACCGGACGCCGGACGCCCGCTGCCCCCGCGCCTGGTCCGCGCCCTCGACCACCGGGTGACCCGCACCGCCGCCCGCCTGCTCGGCGGCGCCCTGCTCACCGCGCTGCTCGCCGCCGCCTGGGCCGGGCCGGACGACCCGGCCCGGAACCCGGCACCGACCTGGTGGTACGTCTGGTTCTGGGTCGGTCTGGTACCGCTCACCCTGCTGCTGGGCGCGGGGGCCTGGCGCCGGCTCGACCCGCTGCGTCCGCTCGCCGCCCTGGCGGGGCGGGCCCTGCCGCGCCGCCCGCTGCCGGAGCGGGTCTCCAACTGGCCCGCACTCGCCGGGCTTTCGGCCTTCCTCTGGCTGGAGCTGGTGTACGACCACTCCGCCTCGCCGCGCGCCGTGGCGGTGTTCGTCACCGGCTACGCGCTGGTCCAGGTCCTGGCGGGCGCCCGGTACGGCCCGGCGTGGTTCGAGCGTGCCGAGGCCTTCGGCGGGTACACCGCGCTGATCGGCGCCGCCTCGCCGCTCGGCCGGCGCGCCGACGGAACTCCCGTGCTGCGCAACCCGCTCGACGGTCTCGCCGGGCTGCCGCGGACCGGCGCGACCACCCGCGCGGTGGTGCTGCTGCTCGGCTCCACCGCCTTCGACGGCCTCAGCCGCACCCCGCTGTGGTCCGACGCCGTCCAGGGCACCGGCCGGGCCGCGTACCTGCTGCTGGGCACCGCCGGGCTCGCCGGCGCGGTCGGCGCGGTGGCGCTGACGTACCTGCTCGCGGTCCGGCTCAGCCTGCCGTACCTGCGCCGATCGGCGCGCCCGTACGCGGAGTTCGGGCACACGCTGGTGCCCGTGATGCTCGGCTACACGGTGGCGCACTACTTCTCGTTCGCGCTGTTCCAGGGGCAGGCCGGGCTGCTGCTGGCGGGCGACCCGCTGGGACGCGGCTGGGACCTGTTCGGCCTGGCCGGCCGGCGGATCGACTACCTGCTGCTGCCCGCCGGCGGCATCGCGCTGGTCCAGGTCGGGGCGATCGTGGCCGGCCACCTGGTCGGCGTGATCGCCGCGCACGACCGGTCGGTGGCGCTGATGCCGCGCCGGCACGCACGGGCCGGGCAGTACCCGATGCTGGCCGTGATGATCGGCTACACCACCGCCGGGATCGCCCTGCTGGCGGGCGCATGAGCGTCCGACTCGCCCACCAGGGCGGCTGGGACGAGATCACCGCCGCCGTGCTCGGACCGCTGCTGGTGATCGCCGCGCTGGTCGCGGCCGCGGTCCGGCGCCGCCCGCTCGACGACGACTGGGACGAGGACGAGGAGGATCTGCCGGAGGACGGCTGAGGCCTCCCGGGCGGCGTCCCGGGAGGCCGGCTCGGCGGGGGTCGGTCAGACCCGGTCGGCCGCGATCAGCACGTACTGGAACGAGCCGTCCTTGTAGGACTCCAGGAACGCCTCCTCGATACCGGTGACCAGCGAGGAGGTCGCCCGCAGCTCCCAGTACGGGATGGTGTCCGGGGTCAGGTCGATGACGGCCTGCGGCACCAGGCGGTTGTCGGCCATCGCGCGCAGGTACTCGCGGCGGGAGTGGATGTTGCACTCGAAGTGCGCGTTGATCTGCGACACCCACTTCGAGGGCTGCCCGTACTTCGGGTTCCAGCAGCCGGTGATGGTGACGTAGCGGCCGCCCACCCGCAGCAGGCGGGAGTGCTCGGCGAACAGGTCGTCCAGGTCGACGTACATGCTCGACTCGTTGTTCCACGACGCCGCCATCTGCCCCTTCTCGAAGGGGGTGTCCAGCATGTTGCAGACCTGCGCGCGGACCGAGCCGTCGATGCCCAGCTCGCGGGCCCGCCGGTTGCCGAACTCGGCCTGCTTGGCGGAGAGGGTGACACCCTCGACCTTGCAGCCGAAGCGCTGGTGCGCCATCACCGAGGAGCCGCCGCGGCCGCAGCCGGCGTCGAGCAGGGTGTCGTCGCGGCCGATCGGACCCAGGTGGTCCAGCAGCACCTCGGCCTGGGCGGACTCCAGTCGGTGCAGCTCGGCGACGACCTTCTTCTCGTGCTCGCTGTCCTCCGGGTCACCGACGGCCGCGTGGTCGACCTCGCCGATGCCGTAGTGGTGGTGGTACAGACCGTCGACGTCGCCGAGGCGAAGGTTGACGGGCCGGGCCTCGTGGTCCCAGTACCGGGCGATGTCGCCCTGGTACGGGGTGGCCGGACCGGGGATGGCAGCGGCGGAGAGGTCGGTCATGGTCATTAAAACGGGCTCCTTGGGATACGGGACGACTTCGGGTTACCAGAAGTCGGGCAGGCTGTAGCGGAACGTGTTGGTCTGGTGCCAGTAGTGGTTGCCGTCCACCCAGGTCGCCACACCGCGCAGGAAGCGCAGCACCACCGGGACCGGACAGGCGGCGGCCAGCTGGGCGGCCTCCGTCTCGAACGCGTGCATCAGGTCGTTGTGGACCTCGACCGCCTTCAGGTACGCCTCGCGCTCGGAGCAGCCCTCGCGCTCGGCGATCACCACCGGCAGGTTCATGTGCCGCCCGGGGGAGGCGAGTTCCTTGGTGTACGAGTAGAGGTCGTTGACGATCGTGGTCGCGTTGGAGGCGAGGCCGATCACCCGCTGCATCGCCGGCTGGGCGTGCAGGTCGATCGGCAGCTCGTAGCCGCCGACCGTGTCGGTGATGGTCGGACACGGCCGGAAGTTGTTGAACTGGCGCATCGCCAGGTACTCCCAGACCTCCGGGACGTGGTCCGTCTCCGCCCACGCCGCCTCGGCGAGGTAGCCGAGGTGCAGCCGGGCCATGTCGTGGCGGAAACGGTCCGCCTGGGACGGGGTGGCCGCCCGGTCGAAGTACTCCATCGCCGAGCGGTACGCCCGGCGCGGCGGGTCGGCGGACAGCGACGCCTCCCACGGGGCCCGGTACTCGGCGGTGGTGTGCACCGGGTCCAGCGCGGTGTGCGCCATCAGCAGCCGGCCGCCGAGGCCGATCGGCGAACCGCCGTGGTCCTCGCAGTAGTAGTCGTCCACCGCGTTCTCGGCCGCCATCAGCCGGGTGGCGATCATCAGGTGGTCGATGGTGGGAGCGTCCGGGTGGCACGCCACCATGTACTTGCCGATCGAGAAGCCGTCGAACTGGTCTTCCCACTCCGGCGGGTAGAGCTCCACCTCCTCCAGCGCCCACTCCTTGATCCGGCGGCCGACCTCGGCCACCCGCAGCGCGTCCGGCTCCGGCACCGGGTGGTAGTACAGGCCCGGGATCGGGTCGCCGAGCTTCGGCTTCCCGCTCGCGGGGGCGGGGGCCGGCGCGGGGACCGCGTGCGCGAGGAGCGCGGCGGCGGCCCCGGCCGGCGCGGGGATCGTCCGGGTGGCCGGCAGCTCGGCGGCCTCGGTCGCCTCGGTCGCCTCGACGACGGGCGGCTCCGGGTCCTGGGGTGTGGTGGGTGCGGCCGGTGTGCCGGGCGTCAGGTACAGGCCCGCGGTGCCCAGGCCGCGTGGGCCGCGGAGGATCTGTTCCAGGTTGGTGGCGCTCATCGCCGTACCGCCTCTGTCCGCAGTGGTCCGTCAACGTCGTTCGTCAGGCGCGTGCCCGCGCACCGCCGCCTTCCGGCCGCGCGCGGACACGGCGCGTCCACGACCGGCCGCCCGCCGTGCGGCGTACGACCGGTCGCGGATCACGTGGCGCGGGGAAACCCCCGGACGGACCGTCAGTTGCGGCCGTGGGCGATCTCGACGTTCTCCAGGACACCGACGGCGTCGGGGACCAGGATGGCGGCCGAGTAGTAGGCGGTGACCAGGTAGTTGATGATCGCCTTCTCGTCGATGCCCATGAAGCGCACCGACAGGCTCGGCTGGAACTCGTCCGGGATGCCGGTCTGGTGGAGGCCGATGACGCCCTGGTTGTCCTCACCGGTCCGCATCACCAGGATCGAGCTGGTGTTGTCGGCGTTGATCGGGATCTTGTTGCAGGGCAGGATCGGGATGCCGCGCCAGGCGGGGATCTTGTGCCCGTGCAGGTCGACGTGGTCCGGGTACAGACCACGGGAGTTGAACTCGCGGCCGATCGCCGCGATGGCCTTGGGGTGGGCCAGGAAGAACTCGCTGTCGCGGCGGCGCGAGAGGAGCTCGTCCAGGTCGTCCGGGGTCGGCGGGCCGGAGTGGGTCTGGATGCGCTGGTCGAACGCGGCGTTGTGGAGCAGGCCGAACTCGCGGTTGTTGATCAGCTCGTGCTCCTGGCGCTCGCGGAGCGCCTCGACGGTGAGCTTGAGCTGCTGCTCGACCTGGTTCATCGGGTGGTTGTACAGGTCCGCGACGCGGGTGTGGACGCGCAGCACGGTCTGCGCGATCGACAGCTCGTACTCGCGCGGCTTGAGCTCGTAGTCCACGAACGCGCTGGGGAGTTCGACCTCACCGGTGTGGCCGGACGACATCGCGATCTCGGCCTCGCCGAGCTCGTTCTGCCGCTGCAGGGGCAGCGAGGAGAACTCCGCCAGGTGCGCCTGCAGGGCCGGCGCCAGCGCGGCGATCCGGGCGAAGTCGGCGCGGGTGAGGGTGAGCAGGGTGCCGTTGGTCTTCGCGGTGGCGGTGTAGTCCCAGGTGGCGTCCTCGTCCAGCAGGGCGTTCTCGCCGAACCGGTCACCGTCCGCCAGGACGCCGACGACCGTGTCGTCACCGTACTTGCCGGTGCCGACCTGGTTGATCCGGCCGTGCGCGATCAGGTGGATCTCGGCCGCCGGGGTGCCGCGCTCGACCAGGACCTCGCCGGCGCGGAAGTCCCGCTGCACGCACCGGTCCGCGATCGCGGTCAGCACCTCGACGTCCTCGAAGCCGCGCAGCAGGGCCAACTCGCCCAGCTCCTGCGGGATCACCCGCACCTGCGCGCCGGTCTGCACGAACTCGATCCGGCCGTCACCGACGGTGTACACCAGCCGCCGGTTGACCCGGTAGGTACCACCGGAGGTCTGCACCCACGGCAGCATCCGCAGCAGCCACCGCGAGGTGATCTCCTGCATCTGCGGCGCCGACTTGGTCGTCGTCGCCAGGTTGCGGGCAGCAGCAGTCGCAAGGCTGGTCTGCGCCGGCTGCGCCGCCTGCGCCTCCGGGCTCGTCTCCACGGACATCGGGCAGTGCACTCCTTCGGGAACGGCCGGTGTCAGGGCAGCATGGCGCGACACCGGGGTGAGAGGAGGGGGTGAAAAGGCTTTGTAAGGGTCCGGAGTTGATCCCGGCTCCGCAGAGAACGCTAAACGATCTGATGCTCCATCAGAGCGATGCGCCTCGCCATGTACTCGATCAGGTGAACCTTGTCGTTGATACGACTTGAGATCATCATTCTGGGAAGAGGCGAGTGATACCCCCTCAACCCGTCGCGCTACGGCCGGGATTCGTAGCGTGCACGTCCGAAGTCGGCGGGCAGTGCGCCGCCGGTCAGGTCCCAGACCCACAGGCCGAGGAAGGCGCCGGTGAAGCCCATCGCGCGGATCACGCCGTGCTCGATCTGCTCCGCGTGCTCGTCCGACAGCACCGTCGCGTCGAGCACCGGGCCGAACGGGCGCCACGCCGCGTCCACCCGGTGGCGGAACCGCAGTTCACCGCCGTCCACGTCCACCCCGAGGCGCGGCACCGCGTCGTCCGCGAGGACCGCGTCGGCGGCCTCCTCGAACCGGACGGCTCCGCGGTCGCTGCTCGCGAGCCGCAGCACGCGCCGGCCGGCGTCGTCCGCGGTGACGTGCAGGAAATACCAGTTGAGCGTGTTGTAGTACGCGGTGACGCCCGCCAGCTGCTGGAACGACCGCGGCCGGAACTCCACCTCCGCCGTGAACGAGCAGCGCGGCGCGGTCATCCGGCGGGCCACCAGGCTCGGACCGACCAGGCTCTGCGGGGAGCGGCCGCCGCGCACGCGCAGACGGCCGGGCCGCTCGGTGAGGCTGAGCCAGTCCGCGGTGGCGGGGCGGCGCAGCGTGGACCACGCGGGGCCGAGCGTCGGACGGTCGAAGTCGTCCCGGTCCGGTTGCTGCGGGTGCGGGTGTGGGTCGGGGCGGCCCGTCGGCGGCGTGGTGAGGTGAACTGCCGTGGCGGGCAGGCCGGTGGGGACGCGGGGCCAGCCGTCGGCCGTCCACTCGACCGGCGCGAGCGCCGTCTCCCGGCCGAGGACGCACGGACCGCGCCGGCCGAGCGGGCGGGCGACCAGGTACGCCAGCCACCAGCGGCCGTCCGCCGCCTCCATCAGGCTGCCGTGGCCGGCCTTCTGCAGCGGCAGGTCGGGACGGTCGCGGGCGGTGACCAGCGGGCCGTGCGGGTCGCGCTCGTACGGGCCGGCGAGGGCGCGCGAGCGGGCGACGGTCACCCGGTGCTCCCAGCCGGTGCCGCCGTCCGCCGTCAGCAGGTAGTACCAGGGGCCCCGGCGGTACAGGTTCGGGCCCTCGATCCAGCCCGCCCGCGGCGGCAGCAGCTCCAGCGGCGTCGGCCCGCCGACCAGCCGGCGGGCCGCGCGGTCGTACCGGGTCGCCTCCAGCCCGGCCGAACCGCCGTACCCCGGACGCCAGTCGTGCACCAGGTTGAGCAGCCAGCTGTCCGCGCCGTCGTGGAACAGCGAGGCGTCGAAGCCGCGTGCGTGCAACGGGACCGGATCCGACCACGGGCCGTCGATCGCGGGCGCGGTGACCAGGAGGTTCGGGCAGTCGGTGAATCCGCCCGTGTAGCTGGAGACGTTGGAGAAGACCAGGTGGAACAGTCCGTCCGCGTAGGAGAGGTTGGGCGCCCACACCCCGGCCGAGTCCGGGCAGCCGGTCAGGTCCAGCAGCCGTGCGTCGGTGAGCGCGCCGCCCAGCGGGCGCCAGTCGACCAGATCGGTGGAGTGGTGCAGCCGGACCCCCGGAAACCACTCGAACGTGGACGTCGCGAGGTAGTGGTCGTCACCCACCCGGAGGATCGACGGATCCGGATGCGACCCGGGCAGCACCGGATTGCGGATGATGCCTTCCCGCACGCGAGCCCCTCCCTGCCTCCGTCCCGCCCGCCGACCCACCTGTCGGCGTCCACCGCGGAACGTACGGGGGCGACGGCCGTCCGGGCAACGGTCGCGCCGGTTCCGGCCGACGGTCGGCGGCAGCGCGGTCAGCGGTGGGCGGGCAGCGCGGTGCGGGCGAGGGCGGCGGCGCCGACCAGGCCGGCGTCGGTGCCGAGCTCGGCCGGGAGCAGGCGCAGGCCGCGGGTGAAGGACAGCGCGGTGTAGGAGGCGAGATGCCGGGCCAGCGGGTCGAAGAGGACCGGGCCGGCCTTGGCGACGCCGCCGCCGACGACCGCGACGTCGATTTCGACCAGGGTGGCGGTGGCGGCGATGCCGGCCGCCAGGGCTCGGGCGGCGAGGTCGAAGGCGGCGAGGGCGAGCGGGTCGCCGGCCCGGGCGGCGGCGGCGACGGCGCCCGCGGTGGCGTCGCCGCCGGGGCCCGGCCGCCAGCCGAGTTCGCCGGCCGTGCGGGCGATGGCGGTGCCGGAGGCGAGCCCCTCGACGCAGCCGCGGGAGCCGCAGGGGCAGGGCCGGCCGTCGAGGTCGACGCTGATGTGGCCGAGGTGTCCGGCGTTGCCCGTGGTGCCGGTGTGCAGGTGGCCGTCGAGGACGAGCCCGGCACCGACGCCGGTCGAGACCACCAGGCAGAGGGCGTTGCGGTACGGGCGGGCGGCGCCCCGCCAGTGTTCGGCGGCGGCCATCGCGACCGCGTCGCCGCCGAGGACCACGGGCAGGCCGTGGACGGCGGGGTGCTCGGCGGCCTCGGAGCGCAGTGGGAAGTCACGCCAGCCGGGCAGGTTGACCGGGCTGACGGTGCCGGCGGCGATGTCGACCGGGCCGGCGCTGCCGATGCCGAGCGCCCGGACGCCCTGCCACTCGGGAAGCCGGGCGAGGTCGTCGAGAACGTGGTCGACGGCGGCCATCAGGTCGTGCCGGTCGCCGTCGGCGGGGGTGGGCACCTGGAGCTGGTGCAGCAGCGAACCGTCGGTGCCGACCAGGGCTCCCGCGATCTTGGTGCCGCCGATGTCGAGGGCCGCCAGCAGCGGCCTGGAGGCGGCCCCGCGGGGCGCCGACCACGGGGGTCCGGCGGCGAGGGCGGTACCGGCCATGTCGTAACTCATTGTGACGTCTCCGCGGGTGTAGCAGGGGAGCGCCGCGGTGCCTGGGCAGGGCGCTGCCGGGTCCTTCACGCCGATTCTGACCCGCTCTGACAACGTTGTCCAGCAAGTCGCGGTCGCGGTCCGATAACGAACCTGATCCACTTACTTGTTAAGCAAAGTTTTAGTAAATAAGGGCCTTGCTGGTAACAAATCTCGTGGATATCAATGTTGACCGCTCTATGGACATGGCCAGGATGTGACGTCTACGTTAAGCGTCCAGCAGCCAGGGAGGCCGATTGCGCCCCGGTGGTTGTCTCTCCCCCGTGTCACAAGACGATCAGCGCGAAGGATGAGCGAGATGCGCAGAGGATGGGTGGCCGTTGCGGCCGCGACCATGGTGGTGCTCACGGCGTGTAGCAGTGGCGGCGGCGGCGCTTCCTCCGCTCCGACGGTCAACTCGGACGCGAGCAAGGTGTCCGGCACCATCACGGTCCTGACGAACCGTACGGATCAGCTGGGCGACGGCACCCTCGACAAGTACGCCGCCGCGTTCACCAAGATCTACCCGAACGTCAAGGTGAAGTTCGAGGGGATGAAGGACTACGAGGGCGAAGTCAAGATCCGCATGAACACCGAGAACTACGGTGACGTGCTGCCGATCCCCTCGGACCTGTCGATCGCCCAGTTCCCGAACTTCTTCTCGCCGCTGGGCGAGGCCACCGAGCTGTCGAAGCAGTACCAGTGGACCGACTACTCGACGGTCGCCGGCAAGGTCTACGGCATCGCCAACTACGGCACCGTGACCGGTTTCGTCTACAACAAGAAGGTCTGGGCGGACGCCGGCGTCACCGAGTGGCCGAAGACCCCCGAGGAGTTCGTCACCGACCTGAAGGCCATCAAGGCCAAGGGCCAGGCGACCCCGTACTACACCAACTACCACGACGGCTGGCCGCTGCGGCAGTGGACCGACGCGATCAGCTCGCCGAGCTGCAACCCCGCCGCCAAGGACGCGATGGCCACCACCGCCACCCCGTGGACCAGCGGCAACGACATCTTCACCATCGACAGCCTGCTGTACTCGGCCGTCCACGAGAAGCTCACCGAGGACGACCCGACCACCACCAACTGGGACAACTCGAAGACCCTGCTGGCCACCGGCAAGATCGGGTCGATGTACCTGGGCTCGTGGTCCATCTCGCAGATGCGCGATGCCGCCACCAAGGCCGGTGCGAACCCGGACGACATCGGCTACATGCCGTTCCCGTCGACCAGCGGCAAGCCGTGCACCGTCCTCCAGCCGGACTACAAGTACGCGATCAACAAGCACTCCAAGAACCAGGAGGCGGCCCGCGCCTGGGTCGACTGGTTCATCAACAAGTCGGGTGCCGCCCAGAACGAGCAGGGCATCTCCTCCGTCAAGGGCACCGAACTCCCCAGCGCGCTCAAGCCCTTCACCGAGAAGGGGGTGCAGATGATCGGCCAGAACCAGGAGAAGCTGGCCACGGTCAAGAAGATCGACAAGGGTGCGGAGATCAACCTGGACGCCCCGGACTACCGGCAGAAGCTGGTCGACATCGCGCGCGGCGCCGCCGCCGGCGACCAGAACAGCTACTTCGCCGAGCTGAACAAGAAGTGGTCCGCGTCGCAGAAGACGGTCGGCTGACCGATCCGGCCGAGCGGCGCGACCCGCGCCCGGCCCTGACGACGAGAGCGCCGGGCCGCGCCGCTCACCGGGTGCCAGGACCTACGAAGGAACGAAGATGACTGCACTGCAGAGGGACCGGGGCACCGGAAAGCCCCCCGCGCAGACCGCCGCGACCGGCGTGGCGAGGGCGGCCGACGCCGCGACCGACGTGTCGGCGCCGATCGACCGACGCCGCGCCTCCCGGCGCAAGGGCGTCCGCCGGCACTGGTGGTTCACCCCGTGGCTGTACCTGCTGGTACCGCTCGCGCTGCTGGTGACGTTCACCTACTTGCCGATCGGCGACATGATCGGCTACAGCTTCAGCGACTGGGACGGCATCAGCCCGGAGAAGAACAACGTCGGGCTCAAGAACTACACCGACCTGTTCACCCGGCCCGAGCTGTTCAAGGTGTTCCTGGTCAGCGGCGTCTACCTGCTCGCCGCCGTGGTGCAGATCTGTCTGGCCCTGTACTTCGCCACCGTGCTCAGCTTCAACACGAAGTTCCGGAACCTGTTCAAGGGCATCCTGTTCTTCCCCTACCTGATCAACGGTGTCGCGATCGGCTTCGTCTTCCTGTACTTCTTCCAGCCCCACGGAACGCTCGACTCGCTGCTCGAACTCGTCGGCATCCACGGCAAGTTCCTCTGGATGGGTGACCCCGACCTGGTCAACAAGTCGCTGGCCGGCGTGTCGGTCTGGCGTTACACCGGTCTCAACCTGGTGCTGTTCCTCGGCGCGATCCAGTCCATCCCGCCGCACCTGTACGAGGCCGCCGCGCTGGACGGCGCCAACCGCTGGCAGCAGTTCCGGCACATCATCGCGCCCAGCATCAAGCCGGTGATCAGCCTCAGCGCGATCCTCGCGGTCTCGGGCTCGCTGGCGGTGTTCGAGATCCCGTACATCATGACCGGCGGCGCCAACGGCTCGCAGACCTTCGTCATCCAGAGCATCACCATGGCCTTCAAGTTCGACAAGTTCGGCCTCGCCTCGGCCAGCGCCGTGGTGCTGCTCGCCATGATCCTGCTCGTCACCTGGATCCAGCGCCGCCTGGTGCCGGAGGAGAGGGTTGAACTCTCGTGACCACCGCCCCCGCCACCCCCGTGAAGCACCCGCGCACCGCGCGGAGGATCCACGCCCGCTCGGCCGCCGCGAGCGGAGCCAAGTACCTGTCGCTGGTCCTGGCCTCCGCCGTCGTGCTGGTCCCGCTGGTCGTGATCCTCCTCACCTCGCTCAAGACCCGCTCGGAGGCACTCAACACCGGGCCGCTCGACCTGCCGGGCAACTGGCTCAACCTCGAGAACTTCCGGATCGCCTTCACCCAGGGCAAGATGCTGCCCGCCTTCCTCAACACCTCGTTCATCCTGCTGATCTCGGTGACCGGCACGGTCGTCATCGGCTCGATGACCGCCTACGCCATCGACCGGTTCGAGTTTCGGCTGAAGAAGCTCGTGATGGCGCTGTTCCTGCTGGCCAGCCTGGTGCCCAGTGTCACCACCCAGGTCGCGACCTTCCAGATCGTCAACGACCTGGGCGCGTTCAACACCCGCTGGGCGCCGATCCTGCTGTACCTCGGCACCGACATCATCTCGATCTACATCTTCCTGCAGTTCATCCGCTCCATCCCGATCTCGCTGGACGAGGCGGCCCGGCTCGACGGCGCCAACACCTTCACCATCTACTGGCGGATCATCCTGCCGATGCTGAAGCCCGCCATCGCCACCGTGGTGATCGTCAAGGGTGTGACCGTCTACAACGACTTCTTCATCCCCTTCCTCTACATGCCGTCCAGCGACCTGGGCACCATCTCCACCTCGCTGTTCCGCTTCCAGGGGCCGTTCGGCGTGAACTGGGAGATCATCTCGGCCGGCACGATCCTGGTCATCCTGCCGACCCTGGTGGTGTTCCTCGCCCTGCAGCGTCTGATCTACGCCGGCTTCGCCGCCGGATCGAGCAAGTGAGCGGACCGTCGGGGGAGCCGGGGGGGGGGGGGGGGGGGGGGGGCGGGGGGGGGGGGGGGGGGCGGGGGGGGGCGGGGGGGGGCGCGCGCGGGCGGGGGGGGGGGCGGGGGCGCCGGGGGGGGGGCGCGGGGCGGCCGCGCGGCCCCCCCCCCCCCCCCCCCCCCCCCCCCCCCCCCCCCCCCCCCCCCCGGCGGAGGTCGGCACCGCGAAGGAGGCGAGGAGATGAACGGACGTGTCACCATCCGCGACGTCGCCGCTCTCGCCGGTGTCTCCGCCGGGGCCGTGTCGCTGGCCCTCAACGACCGGCCCGGGGTGTCCGGCCCCACCAGGGAACGCATCCGGGCCGCCGCCGCCGACCTGGGCTGGGTTCCGAGCCAGGCGGCCCGGAGCCTGGCCCGACTCGCCCCGGGCAGCGACACGGTCGGACTCGTCATCACCCGGCCGGCCCGCCAACTCGGCCTGGAGCCCTTCTACATGGAGTTCATCTCCGGCATCGAGAGCGTGCTGGAGGAACGCTCGGCGACCCTGCTGCTGCGCCTGGTGCGCGACCGCGAGCAGGAGATCTCCGTGCACCGCACCTGGTGGCGCACCCGTCGGGTCAGCGGCTCCGTCCTGGTCGACCTCACCGAGGCCGATCCGCGGATCCCCGCGCTCCGCGCGCTCGGCATGCCCGCCGTCGCCGCCGGACACCCCGGACTGGTCGGCGACGAGCTGCCCGCGGTGTGGACCGACGACTCCGCCGCCGTCGAGGACGCCGTCCGCTACCTGGCGATGCTCGGCCACCGCCGGATCGCCCGGGTCGGCGGCGACCCGGACCTCGGCCACACCGCGATCCGCACCCGGGCCCTCGCCGCCGTCGCCGAGCAGCTCGGACTGGAACCGCCGCGCAGTATCCCGACCGACTTCTCCGGCCAGGCCGGCGCCCGGGCCACCCGGATGCTGCTGGCCTCCGCCGAGCGCCCCACCGCGATCATCTACGACAACGACATCATGGCCGTGGCCGGGATCTCGGTGGCCGCCGAGTTCGGCCTCCAGGTACCCGGCGACCTGTCGCTGATCGCCTGGGACGACTCCCAGTTGTGCCGGCTCACCCACCCCGCGCTGTCCGCGATGAGTCACGACGTCCACGGGTACGGCGCCCAGGTCGCCCGCACCCTGTTCGACGTCGTCGAGCACCGCGGAGCGCCCACCGGGCCGGCCCCCACCCCCGTCCTGGTGCCGCGCGGCAGCAGCGCCCCGCCGGCCCACTGATCCACCTTTCCAAGACTCCCGGCCCGTCCCCGACTTCTTTTGAGGGTAAGGAAGTTCGGGGCCGGGCCGGGTCCCAGCCCTCCGGAGCGCCGCATGACCGCCGACCTGCTCGCCACCACCGTCCGCCCCTACGCCTGGGGATCGACCACCGCCCTGGCCGAACTGACGGGACGGCGGCCCACCGGTGAACCCGAGGCCGAACTCTGGATGGGTGCCCACCCCGGCGCGCCCTCCCGGGTCGACCGCGGCCACGGCAGCGAAACGCTCGACACCGTCATCGCCCGGGATCCGCAGCGCGAGGTCGGACCGCGGGTGGTCGGGCGCTTCGGACCCCGGCTGCCCTTCCTGCTGAAGGTGCTGGCGGCCGAGCACGCGCTGTCCGTGCAGGTCCACCCGACGGCCGAGCAGGCCGCGGCGGGGTACGCCGCCGAGGACGCCGCGGGCATCCCGCTGGACGCCCCGCACCGGATCTACCGCGACCGCAGCCACAAGCCCGAACTGATCTGCGCACTGGGCGAGTTCGACGCCCTCTGCGGCTTCCGCGACCCGCGGGCGACCGCCGGGCTCTGGGAGCGGCTGGCGCTGCCGGTCCTGGATCCGTGGATCGAGGTGCTGCGCGACGAGCCGGCCGAGCAGGCCCTGCGCACCGTCCTGACCTCGGCACTCGCGGGGGAGCGTGCGCGGGGCGAGCGGGCCGCCGCCGAACTGCCGCCCGTACTCGCCCGGCTGGCCTCGGGCGACGACGCGGACGCGCCCACCTGGGCCGCCTACCGGGATGCCGCCCGCGACTACCCGGGCGACCCGGGGATCCTCGCCGCGATGCTGCTCAACCACGTCCGACTGGCCGCCGGCCAGGCCCTCTACCTCGACGCCGGCGTCCCGCACGCCTACCTGCGCGGGCTCGGGGTCGAGATCATGGCCAACTCGGACAACGTGCTGCGGTGCGGGCTCACGCCCAAGCACGTCGACACCGCGGCGCTCGCCGCGGTGGTCGATTTCCGGCCCACCGTCCCGCAGTTCGCGCCGGCCGCCCCGGTCGGCCCCGGCGAGCTCGAGTTCCGGACGCCCGCCGAGGAGTTCGGCCTCTCCCGGATCGAGCTCGGCCCGCCCGCGGAGATCGCCGACGACGGCCCGCAGATCCTGTTGTGCGTGCGCGGCATCGCGCGGATCGACGGCGGCCCGGCCCTCGGTCCCGGCGAATCCGCGTACCTGCCGGCCTCCGCCGGCCCGCTCCGGCTGACCGGAGACGCCACCGTGTTCCGCGCGAAGGTCCCCGGGCCCAGCTGAACCGCCGCGCCGCCCCAGACTTCACGACCCCCAGGCACCACCCCACCCCTTGTCCGGAGGACGCACGTGAACGACCGACCCCGCACCACCAGCCGCCGCACCCTGCTGGGAGCAGCCGCCCTCGGCCTCGCCGCCACCCCGCTGCTCGGCAGCACCGCGTTCGCCGCCGACCGGGACGCCGAGGCCGGGATCCCGGACGGCCAGGCCCGCGGGAACGGCGGGAACCGCCCCTTCGTCACCGCCAGGGGCGGCGAACTGCGGATCGGCGGATCGAAGTTCCGCTTCGGCGGCACCAACTGCTACTACCTCCACCAGCAGTCCCACTACATGATCGACGCGGTCCTGGACGATGCCGCCGCGATGGGCCTGACGGTGGTCCGCGCCTGGGCCTTCGCCGACGGCGACGGCCGCTCGTACCGCGCGCTGCAGCCGAAGCCGTTCAGCTACGACGAGGCGGCCTTCGACAGCCTCGACTACGCCGTCCACAAGGCCGGCCAACTCGGCCTGCGCCTGGTCCTCCCGCTGGTCAACAACTGGCCCGACTACGGCGGCATGCAGCAGTACGTCTCCTGGTTCCTCGGCCTCCCCGACGACTCCTACGGCGAGGGCACCAACCACGACCGCTTCTACACCGACGCCAACTGCCGGAAGGCCTACCGGGCCTGGGCCAAGCACGTGATCCAGCGCCGCAACCGCTACACCGGCCTGCGGTACGACGCCGACCCGACAATCATGGCCTGGGAGCTCGCCAACGAGCCGCGCTGCCGCAGCGACAAGTCCGGTGCCACTCTGCTCGGTTGGGCCCGCGAGATGAGCGCGTACGTCAAGTCGCTGGCCCCCCGCCAGCTGCTCGCCGTCGGCGACGAGGGCTTCTACGGCCGGGCCGGCGACGCCGACTACCCGTACTCGGACTACGAGGGCAACGACTGGCTGAAGCTCACCGCGCTGCCGGCCGTCGACTACGGCACCGTGCACGTCTACCCGCAGAACTGGGGCGAGACCAGCGGCAGCAAGCCCGGCACCGACGCCACCGACTGGGGCACCCGCTGGATCACGGACCACCTCGCGGACGGCCGCGCCCTCGGCAAGCCGGTGGTCGTGGAGGAGTTCGGCCTGCAGATCGACGCCGGGCGCGACATCCCCGACACCGCCGCCCGCGACCGCGCCTACGCCGCGTGGACCGAGGCCGTCCGTACCGGCGGCGGCGCCGGCGACCAGTTCTGGCTGCTCACCTCCCGGGTCGACGACGGGTCTTTCTACCCCGACTACGACGGGCACCGCGTCATGTGGAACAACGACCCGGCCAACCCGACCCGCACCACCGCCCAGCTGTTCGCCGCCCACGCCAAGGCGATGTCGGCCTGATCCGACACACCGCCGTCGATCGGCCTCCGCCGCCCGGTGACCACCGTCCCGGGCGGCGGAAGGCGTCGTCGCACTATCCTTCCTGCCATGACCAGCACCCCTTCCGGAAACCCGCGCACCGGTGCCCGCCCGACCATGAAGGACGTGGCGGCGGCCGCCGGCGTCGGGCTGAAGACCGTCTCCCGGGTGGTCAACGGGGAGAGCGGGGTCACCCCCGAGATGGCCGCGCGGGTGCAGGCGGCGATCGCGGAGCTCGGGTTCCGGCGCAACGACAGCGCGCGGCTGCTGCGGACCGGCCGGACGGCGAGTGTCGCGCTGCTGCTGGAGGACATCAGCGACCCGTTCTCCTCCGCGCTGTCACGGGCCGTCGAGCAGGTCGCGGCGGCCGAGGGATGCCTGCTCTTCACCGGCTCCAGCGGTGAGGACCCGGACCGTGAAAGGGAGTTGGCGCTCGCCTTCTGCGCCCGCCGGGTGGACGGGCTGATCGTCGTCCCGGCCGGGGACGACCACCGCTACCTGCTGCCCGAGGTCGAGTCGGGCACACCCGTGGTCTTCCTCGACCGGCCCGGCAGTGACATCGACGCGGACGCCGTGCTCAGCGACAACGCGGGCGGGGCGCGCCAGGGCACCGCCCACCTGATCGCCCACGGACACCGCCGGATCGGCTTCATCGGCGACCAGCCGGGCATCCACACCGCTGCCGAGCGCGCCCGCGGCTACCGGGAGGCGATGGCCGACGCCGGGCTGCCGGTCGACGAACGCTGGATCGACTGCGGGACCACCGACCGGGCCCGGGTCGCCGCCGCCGTCCGTCGCCTCACCACCGGCCCCGACGCCGTCACCGCCCTGTTCACCGCCAACAACCGGATCACCCTCGCCGCGCTGCACCACCTTCCCGCCGCGGGCCGCCCCGCGGTGGTCGGCTTCGACGACCTGGAACTCGCGGACCTGCTCACCCCTGCCCTCACCGTCGTGGCCCAGGACCCCACGGCGCTCGGCGCACTCGCCGCCCGGCGCCTGTTCGACCGCCTGGGCGGCGACGCCGCCGCCCCGGCCCGGCTGGAGATCCCCACCGTGCTGATCCCACGCGGCTCCGGCGAGGTCCCGCCGGGGCGCTGACGCCCACCTCGCGGCAGCCGCGGCGCCGTCCGGAGCCGCCCCGGGGCGCGCGGCCGGCGGAGGCCGCGCGGCGGCGGGAGCGGGTGCCTGCACGGCCGCGGACACCTGACAGGATGGGGACCGGCAGGTGGCCGCGGGGGCGTGGACGGGAGTGAGGCGGAGGATGCAGCGTCGGGTGACGATCCGGGACGTGGCCGCGCGGGCCGGCGTGTCCGCCGGGGCGGTCTCGCTCGCCCTCAACGACCGGCCGGGCGTCTCCGAGGCGACCCGGCAGCGGATCGTCGACGCGGCGCGCGAACTCGGCTGGTCGCCGAACCTCGCGGCCCGCTCCCTCGCCCAGGGCGACCGGGTCCACACCATCGGCATGGCCCTCACCCGCGGTGCGGCCGCCGCCGGGCTCGACCAGGTCCAGATGGCGCTGATCGGCGGCATCGAGCAGGTGCTGGCCGAGCGGCCCTGCTCGCTGCTGCTGCACACCGCCCCGGACCGGGACGCCGAGATCGCGCTCTACCGGCAGTGGTGGCAGTCGGGCCGGGTCAACGGCTCGGTGCTGGTCGGGGTCGTCGCGGACGATCCCCGGCTCGACCCGCTCCACCGGCTCGGCATGCCGGTCGTGGCGGTCAGCCAGCCGGCGCTGTCCGGCCCGTTCCCCGCGGTCTGGACCGATGACGCCGCCGCCGTCGCCGAGGCCGTCCGCTACCTCGCCCTGCTCGGCCACCGCCGGATCGCCCGCGTCGCCGGCCCCGAGACCCTCGGGCGCACGCTGCTGCGCTCCGAGGCCTTCACCGCCACGGTCTCGGACCTCCCCGACGTCACCGCGCGGATCCTCCCCACCGACCTCTCGGCCCAGGCCGGTGCCCGGGCCACCCGGACCCTGCTCACCGCCGCGGACCGCCCCACCGCCATCGTCTACGACAACGACCTGATGGCGGTCGCGGGCATCGCGGTGGCCGAGGAGCTGGGGCTCTCCGTCCCCCGGGACGTCTCGCTGGTCGCCTGGGACGACTCGGACCTCTGCCGGATCACCCGCCCCCAGCTGTCCGCCCTCAGCCACGACCCCTTCGCCGTGGGCGAGGAGGTGGCCCGCTGTCTGTTGGAACTGATCGACACGGGCCGTGCCGATTCCCGCCCCGCGGGCACACCCGTGCTGGTGCCGCGGGGCACCACGGGGCCCGCGCCGGGCCGGTAGCCGGAGTACCGGTCCGGTAGTCGGGGGGACCGGCCGGACCGCCGCCCGGCGAGGACCGGCGGGCCGTCAGCCGGCGACGGCCGGTACCGCGGTGGATCCGCGGGGGGTGAGCTGCGGCGCCCGGTCCTGGTAGCCGTCGACCGGGCGCCCTTCGATGAGCGCGAGCAGGGTCCGGGCGGCGTTGGCACCGTAGGCGTGGATGTCGCGGGTGAGGGCGGTCAGCGGGGGCCGGACGACCTGGACGAGCGGCGAGTCGTCCCAGGCGACCAGGGAGAGGTCTCGGGGGACGGAGAGACCGAGTTCCTGGGCGACCGAGAGTCCGGCGACGGCGGTGATGTCGTTGTCGTACAGGATCGCGGTGGGACGGGTGGGGGAGAGGAGCAGCCGGCGGGTGGCGCGGGCGCCCTCCTCTCCGGTGTAGTCGGTGTGCGCGACCGGAAGGGATTCGAGGCCGAGGTCGGCGCAGGCGGCGTCGTAGGCGCGGTCGCGGATGGCGGTGTGGACCAGGCCGGTGAGGCCGGCGATCCGTGCGATCCGGCGGTGGCCGAGGGCGGCCAGGTACTCCATCGTCTCGCGGACGGCGGCGGCGTCGTCCGACCAGACGGGGGTGAGCCGGCCCGAGCCGGAGGGGTGGCCGATGACCACGGTGGGCAGGCCCATCTCCTCCAGGGCCGGGATCCGGGCGTCGTTCTCGCGCAGGTCGACGAGGATCGCGCCGTCGATGTGGCGCTCGCCCCACCACCGGCGATAGGCCTCCAGGCCGCGCTCGTGGTCGGAGACGACCTGGAGCGCGAGGGAGTAGGAGGCGTCGGAGAGGACGTTCTCGATCCCGCCGATCAGTTCCATGAAGAACGGCTCGGTGCCGAGCATCCGGGCGGGTCGGCACAGGGCGAGGCCGACGGCGGCGGACTTGGCGCCGCTGAGGGCGCGGGCGGCGCTGTTGCGGACGAAGCCGAGCTCCTCCGCGACGGCGGCGATCCTGGCGCGGGTGGCGTCCGAGACACCCGGTTGACCGTTCAAGGCGTTGGAGACGGAGACCTTGGACACGCCGACGATCCTGGCGATGTCGGCGATGGTGGGCCGCTTCGCCGGCGGGCTCTGCTGCTGGGACACCTGCTCCACGGGACCTTTCGGGACGGTTCGTCGCACGGGTGGTGCGGGCCTGTTCTGCCCTCTCAAGCTACTACGCGCGCCCTGCGCACTGTAGCCCGGTACCCGTCGACCGGGCCAGCTTCGAAACAAGCGGTTAACCACCCGTTGACAACGATGTCTAACCGCCCATACGGTCTGCATGCATTAATCGGTTAAGCAACCGATTTGGCGGGTGGCTGCCGGCCCCGCCCCATGCGTCAGGAGCACCTCCCCGCAAGACCCGGTGCGGACGGTCACGCCCCAACACCCGTCGCCGTCCGCACCGCTTCTTCCACCCACCCCTCCCACCCCCACTCACGGGACGAAAGGGATCAGCGTGCACCAGAGAATCCGGACCCGCCGCGCCTCGCGCCTCGCGCCGATGGCCTTCCTGCTCGCCGCCGCCGTCGCGGCGGGCGGCCTCACCCTCGGACGGGCCGACACCGCGCAGGCGGGCACGGCCGATGCGTTCGCCACCCGGTGCGGTGTCCACTTCTGCCTGAACGGCAAGGAGTACTACTTCGCGGGCACCAACACCTACGACATGTTCACCTACGGCTCGGCGTCGGGGGACACCGAGTCGCAGTTCATGGACAAGGCCCGGATCGACGCGCAGTTCGCCAACCTGCAGGCGGACAAGGTCGACGTGGTGCGGCTGTGGATGTTCAACCACGAGAACTGGCACGGCTTCGAGAGGTCCAAGGGCGTCTACGACGAGCAGGAGTTCGCCCAGTTCGACTACATCATCCAGTCGGCGAAGGCTCACGGCATCCGGCTGATCCCGGTGTTCGAGAACTACTGGGAGGCTTACGGCGGAATCGACGCCCGTCTCCAGTGGGAGGGGGTGTCCGGCGGCCAGCCCGGCCGGGCGGCCTTCTTCGACCGGGCCCGCTGCCCCGGCTGCTTCACCTCGTACAAGAACTACGTGTCGTACGCGCTCAACCGGGTCAACCACTACAGCGGCGTCGCGTACAAGGACGACCCGACCATCTTCGCCTGGGACCTGATGAACGAGCCCCGCTACGAGGGGCAGAGTGCCGCCGAGAACGTCAACGGCACCACGCTGCGGGCCTGGGTCGACGAGATGGGAGCGTTCGTCAAGGGCATCGACTCCAAGCACCTGCTGGGCGTCGGCATCGAGGGCCACGGCACCGCGTACGGCTTCGGCGGCGACGAGGGCAATCCGTTCGTGTATGTGCAGCAGTCGCCGTACATCGACTACACCTCGGCGCACCCGTACCCGACCGAGGCCTGGGCGAACCTGAGCATCGACCAGACCAAGGCGCTGATCCGGTCGTGGATCGCCGACTCCCATGACAAGGTCGGAAAGCCCTTCTTCATGGGCGAGTTCAACGTGCACAACGTGGACCGATCGGCCTGGTGGAGCCAGATCTTCCCGGACTTCGAAGCGGCCGGCGGTGACGGCAGCGCGTTCTGGTGGTACGAGGACCACAACGTGGACGGCAAGTTCGGCGTCATGGCCGGAGCTCCCGAACTCGCCGTCTTCCGCGCCCACTCCGACCGGATGCGGGCCAAGTCCGGCCTGGTGGACGGCACGTCGAGCCCGAGCCCGAGCCCGAGCCCGTCCGCGTCCGCGTCCGCGTCCGCCTCGGCGTCCCCCTCGGCGTCGACGTCCTCCTCGCCGTCCCCCTCCGCCTCGTCCAGCACCCCGGCCCCGGCCGGGAACTGCGCGGTGCACTACGTCCTGTCCGACTGGGGCAGCAGCTTCAACGGCGACGTCACCATCAAGAACACCGGGAGCGCCACCGTCAACGGCTGGCAGCTGGTCTTCTCGTTCCCCGGGAACCAGCAGGTCAGCTCCATGTGGAACGCGGTGAGCACGCAGTCCGGCAAGCAGGTGACGGCCGGCAACCCGGCGTCCTACAACACCACCATCGCGGCCGGCGGCAGCGTGAACTTCGGTTTCAGCGGCACCTCCACCGCCGGCACCAACGGCATCCCGACCGCCTTCACCCTCAACGGGACGGCCTGCAGCACGTACTGACGCTCCGACGGTCCCTCCGCCGGCCTGCGGCGCGCGCCACCCCGCGCCCGCAGGCCGGCTGTGGGCGTTCGGCGGCGGGGAGCGACGTGCGATGCCGGATGGCGGCCTGCTGCCCGGGTCCTGCATGAACCGGTAAAGCTCATTCTTGGCCGGCACAGCCTTCTGTGGCTGCCTCTGAGGGCTCGACTCAGCATACTCCCAGCTTGATGCCTTGCTGGCGCCGACTGAAACCATCAAGGTATTCACGTAACCGGTTTATAGACAGGGTCGCCCAGCCGGGTTACGGTTCTGCTCGCGCCGCACATTCGACCACCGGTCCGCCCGACGTCCACGAGGAGCCGCACAGATGAAGGACACCACCCCGCTCGACCAGGGCTGGAGCCTCCACCACGGAGAGGACCGGCTGCCCGCCGCGGTGCCCGGCTGCGTCCACACCGACCTGCTGAACGCGGGCCTGATCCCCGACCCGTTCCTGGACGCCAATGAGCTGGACGTGGCCTGGGTCGGCCACCGCGACTGGACCTACACCCTCGACCTGCCCGCCCACGGCAGCCGCCACGAGCGCACCGACCTGGTCTTCGACGGCCTCGACACCGCCGCCACCATCACCCTCGGCGGCACCGAGCTCGGCTCCACCCGCAACATGCACCGCCGCTACCGCTTCGACGCCACCGGCCTGGCCGGCGAGCTGGAGGTGCGGTTCACCAGCGCCTACACCGAGGCCGAACGGGTCCGCGCCCTGGTCGGCGGCCGGCCCAACGTGTACCCGGAGCCCTTCCAGTACATCCGCAAGATGGCCAGCAGCTTCGGCTGGGACTGGGGCCCGACCCTGCCCGGCGCGGGCATCTGGAAGCCCGCCCGCTTGGAGCACTGGTCCACGGCCCGGATCGCCGAGGTCCGCCCGCTGGTCACCGTCGACGGTTCCACCGGCCGGGTCGAGCTCCACCTCACCCTGGAGCGCACCGAGAGCGGCGCCGGGCGCCCGCTCACCGTCCGCGCCTCCGTCGCCGGCGCGCACGCCGAAGCCGTCCTCGACGGCGACACCGGCGTCCTCACCCTGGAGGCCGCCGACGTCGCCCTCTGGTGGCCCCGCGGCTACGGTGACCAGCCCCGCTACGAGCTCGACCTGACCCTCGCCGACGGCGACGCCCCGCTCGACGGCTGGAACCGCCTGATCGGCTTCCGGACCGTCGAGCTGCACCGCACCGCCGACGAGACCGGCACCCCCTTCACCCTGGCCGTCAACGGCGAACCGCTGTTCGTCCGCGGCGCGAACTGGATCCCGGACGACACCCTGATCACCCGGGTCACCCCCGACCGGTACCGCACCCGCCTGCAGCAGGCCGCCGACGCCAACCTGGACCTGATCCGGGTCTGGGGCGGCGGCATCTACGAGCAGGAGGCCTTCTACGAGACCTGCGACGAACTCGGCCTGCTGGTCTGGCAGGACTTCCTGTTCGCCTGCTCCGCCTACCCCGAGGAGCAGCCGCTGCGCGGCGAGATCGAGGCCGAGGCCCGCGACAACGTCGTCCGCCTGATGCCGCACCCGTCGCTGGTGCTGTGGAACGGCAACAACGAGAACCTGTGGGGCTTCCGCGACTGGGGCTGGGAGGAGGAGCTCCGGGGCGACTCCTGGGGCGAGGGCTACTACCTGGGCGTGCTACCCCGGATCGTCGCCGAACTCGACCCCACCCGCCCCTACGCCGCCGGCAGCCCCTGGTCCGGCAGCTGGGACCACCACCCCAACGACGTCGACCACGGCACCCACCACTCCTGGGAGGTCTGGAACCGGCAGGACTTCGCCGAGTACCGGGACTCCGTCCCCCGCTTCGTCGCCGAGTTCGGCTGGCAGGCCCCGCCCGCGTACGCCACCATCCGCCGCGCCCTGCCCACCGAGGCGCTCGCCGCCGACTCGCCCGGCATGCTGCACCACCAGAAGGCGGAGGACGGCAACGGCAAGCTGGACCGCGGCGTGGCACGGCACTTCGAGCTGCCGGCCGACTTCAACCGCTGGCACTACCTCACCCAGGTGGTCCAGGCCCGGGCCATCGCCACCGGCATCGAGCACTGGCGCTCGCACTGGCCGCACTGCGCCGGCACCGTGGTCTGGCAGATCAACGACTGCTGGCCGGTCTCCTCCTGGGCGGCCATCGACGGCGACGGCCGGCTCAAGCCGCTCCACCACGAACTGCGCCGGCTCTACGCCGACCGGCTGCTCACCCTGCAGCCCGCCGACCGCGACGGCGCCCCCCGGATCGCCCTGGTCAACCAGGCCGCCGAGGCCTGGAGCACCACGCTGCGCCTGCGCCGCCTGGATGCCGACGGCCGGCTGCTGGCCGAGAGCGCCGTGCAGGTCACCGCGGGTCCCCGCGCCGTCCACCGGCTGCCCGTCCCGGCCGAACTGCTGCCCGGGGAGGGCTCCGCCAAGGAGTACCTGGTCGCCGACGCGGACGGTCTGCGGGCCGTCCACTTCCCGGTCGCCGACAAGGCGTTCGCCTACCCGAAGCCCGAGTTCGAGCTGGCGGTCGAGGCCGTGGAGGACACCGCCGGTGCCGTCGTCGACGTCGTGGTCACCGCGCGCACGCTGGTCCGCGACCTGCTGCTGCAGGCCGACCGGATCGACCCCGCCGCCTCGGCCGACCGTGGGCTGATCACCCTGCTGCCCGGTGAGCGCACCACCGTCCGGGTACGCGGTGCGGGCGTGCCGACCGCCGAGCAGGTGCGGGAGGCGGTCTTCTGCGTCGAGCCGGCGCGGACGGCCCTGTAGTCGAGTCGCCTTGCTCCGACCCCCTTTCGGGCCGGGTCCGCCTTCGGGTGGGCCCGGCCCGAAGGCGTTCCGGGGCCCGAAGGCGTTCCGGGGCCCGAAGGGTGCGAAGGGCGCGAAAGATTAATCGGTTAAGTGCATTCCATTGACCGGCGGCTGACGGCGTGCCAGCATCTCGTTGACAACGTTGCCAGATCCCCGCCGCCACCTCTGGCGGGTAGACGAGCGCGCCGTTGACGATCGGCCTGACCGTGCTCCCTCCGCCTGTCGAGGGCCCCGCTTCCCGGGGTCCTGCCTCGACCTGCGTCGGCCGGCCGGACCCCACCCCCACGATGTGAGGAGAGCCATGGAAAAGCCGCCGAGCCGCAGGGCGCTCACGGCCGTCGGAGCAGCGGTCGCAGCCGTCCTCGGGCTGCTGTTCTCGGTCTTCGGGTTCGCCCCGAACAGCGCCGAGGCCGCCGCGTCCGGCATCCACGTCAGCAACGGCCGGATCTACGAGGCCAACGGAAGCCAGTTCGTGATGCGCGGAGTCAACCACGCGTACGCCTGGTACCCCGGCCAGACCACCGCGATCGCCGACATCGCCGCCAAGGGCGCCAACACCGTCCGGGTCGTGCTCAGCAACGGCGACCGCTGGACCCGCACCAGCTCCGCGCAGGTCTCCGCGCTGATCGGGCAGTGCAAGGCCGCCAAGGTCATCTGCGTCCTGGAGGTCCACGACGCCACCGGCTACGGCGAGGACGGTGCCGCCACCACCCTCGACCGGGCCGCGCAGTTCTGGGTCGACAACAAGAACGTCCTCGACGGCCAGGAGAGCTACGTCGTCGTCAACATCGCCAACGAGCCCTGGGGCAACACCGGTTACAGCGCCTGGACGGCCGCCACCAAGAGTGCCGTCGCCAAGATCCGCGGTGCCGGCCTGCACCACGCCCTGATGGTCGACGGCCCGAACTGGGGCCAGGACTGGTCCAACACCATGCGCGACAACGCGGCATCGGTGTTCGCCGCGGACCCCGACCGCAACACGGTCTTCTCGATCCACATGTACGGCGTCTACGACACCGCGGCCGAGGTGCAGAGCTACCTCGGCAGCTACGTCAACGCCGGACTGCCGATCGTGGTGGGCGAGTTCGGCGCCCAGCACAGTGACGGCAACCCCGACGAGGACGCCATCATGGCCACCGCGCAGTCGCTCTCGGTCGGCTACATCGGCTGGTCCTGGAGCGGCAACGGCGGCGGCGTCGAGTACCTCGACCTGGTCAACAACTTCGACAAGAACTCGCTGACCACGTGGGGCAACCGCTTCTTCAACGGCGCCAACGGCATCGCCGCCACCGCCCGGCCCGCGACGATCTACGGCCAGCCCAGCCAGTCGCAGTCCCCGGTCGTCGACCCGCTGCCGAGCAAGGCGCCGAACGGGTACTCCTACTGCGTGAGTGCGTCGTCGGACCCGGACGGTGACGGGTGGGGTTGGGAGAACAGCGCCTCGTGCGTGGTGCGTGGCGGGAAGGCCGACACCGGTGCGACGGCGTCGGCGTCGGCCTCGCCGCTGCCGAGCAAGGCGTCGAACGGGTACCCGTACTGCGTGAGTGCGTCGTCGGACCCGGACGGTGACGGGTGGGGCTGGGAGAACAGCGCCTCGTGCGTGGTGCGCGGCGGGAAGGCCGACACCGGTGCGACGGCGTCGGCGTCCGCCTCGCCGCTGCCGAGCAAGGCGCCGAACGGGTACCCGTACTGCGCGAGTGCGTCGTCGGACCCGGACGGTGACGGGTGGGGCTGGGAGAACAGCGCCTCCTGCGTGGTGCGCGGCGGGAACGCCGATCACTGACCGCCGACCCTGATCGACAACGTGCCGCCCCCGGATCGGCCACCCGGCCCCGGGGGCGGCACACCCCTCCCGCAGAGAGATCACCGTCGTGCCCTGGTTGACCGCACTCCACGTCTACCCGCTCAAGTCGGCCCGCGGCCTGGACCTCGCGCAGGTCGGGGCCGAGCCGTGGGGCCTGGCCGGTGACCGCCGATGGATGCTCGCCGACCCCGCCGGCCGCGCACTGACCCAGCGCCAGAACCCGGCTCTCGCCCGCTACCGGGCACTGCCGCATCCGGACGGCTCGCTGACCGTCGTCGACCCGGCGGGCGAGTCGATCCGCGTGGCCCGGCCGAGCGCGCCGACAGGAGCCGCGCCCACCCTCGCCGACGTCTTCGGCTCCCGCTTCCCCGCGCTCCCGGCCGACAGCCGCACCGAGCCATGGTTCGGCGCGCGGCTCGGCGACGTCCGCCTGCTCCACCTGGCCGACCCCGCGACCGGCCGGCCCGTCGACTACGACGACGGCCGCGGGCATGCCAGCACCAGCATGGCCGACGGCTACCCGGTGCTGCTGACCACCACCGCCTCGCTCGCCGCGCTCAACCGGCACATCGCCGTGGACACCGGAGACCCGGCCGTTCCGATGGACCGGTTCCGACCCAACCTGGTCGTCTCCGGCGCCGAGCCGTGGGCGGAGGACACCTGGCGGGCGGTCAGGGTCGGTGGGCTGCTGCTGCGCCGCGCCGAGTCCTGCGGCCGGTGCGCGATGGTCACCGTCGACCAGGCCACCGGTGAGCGCCGCGGCCCGGCCGTGCTGCGCGCGCTCGCCCGGCACCACCGTTCCGGGAAGAAGCTGGTGTTCGGCGCGACCTTCGTCCCGGTTCGGCCGGCCGGTGCGACGGGGCCGGTGCTCGCGGTCCTGCGCCTCGGTGACGAGGTCGAGGTAGTCGACGCGTCCGACCCGTCCGGCCTGCGGTAGCTCGACGGGTCCGGCACCTCCGACCTGCGGTAGGAGGGGGACGAGCGGGGGGGGGGCAGCCGGTCGGCGGGGTCCGCGGGCTGCCCGGGGACGACCGGGCCGCTCTCGTGGCCGAAGGCCACGGCCTGCGCGCGGCACCCGGCTCACTGGCGTCGGCCTCATCCGTTCGGACGACTGTTGCTGACCGTCGCCGCCGGATGCGGGGGTGCTCAGCCGCCGGAGGAGTCGCGGTTGCGGATTGCCTGGCGCAGTGCGAGCGGCAGCGGGCCGGTGAGTTGGGCGAGTTGCCTGATCCGGTCGCGGTGTTCGCGTCGCCGACGGTGGTCCAGCACCAGCCGGAGGCGGGCCGCGTCGGCGAGGGCCACCATGGCGGCGGCGCCGGGCTCGACGCGGCCGAGGGGATCGCGGAGCGCCGCCTCGAAAGCGTGGACCAGCGACTTGCGCGAGCGGGGATCGCGCGGCTCGACCCGGGTGACCGGGAAGATCCCGAGGACGCGGTACCGCTCGGTGCGGATCAGGCCGCCCGCGGCGAGGTGCGCGGTGACCGTGCGGACGGTGCCGCGGCGCCGGGCGACGAGGTGCCGCCAGGCGGTCGGCCGGCGGCCGGCGACCTCGGTCAGCACCTCGGCGAGCAGCGGGTCGAGGCCGTGCAGGGCCTTGCCGGCGATCGCCGCCCTGCCGTCGGCGTCCCGCAGCAGACCGCGCTGCAGGAGTTCGGTCAGGGCTGCCGCGCGCAGCATCATCTCCAGGTTGTTCGTCCCGGTGAGGCGTCCGCGTTCCGGGTCGTAGGCGAGCAGGAAGAGCTTGCCGGGAAGGGATCCGGGCAGGTCGGGCATGGGGTCAACCTTCCGGTTCGGAGGATTCGGGGGATCGGTCGGGGTCCTCGCCGCCCCTGGTCGGGCGGCCCCGCTTGGGCAGTCCGCCCACTCCGCCGGGCATCCGGCCGCTGTCGGTCAGCGCCCGGCGGAGCAGGAACTCGATCTGCGCGTTGGTGCTGCGCAGCTCGTCGGAGGCCCAGCGGGCCAGCGCGTCGTGGACGGCCGGGTCCAGCCGCAGCAGGATCTTCTTCCGCTCCGTCGCCACTGGCGGCGCCTCCTACTGGTACAGGGAACCGGTGTTGACCACAGGCTGGGTCCCGCGGTCGCCGCAGAGCACGACCAGCAGATTGCTCACCATGGCCGCCTTGCGCTCCTCGTCCAGCTCGACCACGTCGTGCTCGGCGAGCCGTTCGAGGGCCAGCTCCACCATGCCGACCGCGCCCTCGACGATCAACCGGCGCGCGGCCACCACGGCGCCGGCCTGCTGGCGCTGCAGCATCACCTGGGCGACCTCGGGGGCGTAGGCGAGCCGGGTGATCCGGGACTCCACCACCCGCACGCCGGCCGAGGCGACCCGGCTGGCGATCTCCTCGTCCAGCTTGCGGGTGATCTCGTCGGCGCTGTCGCGCAGCGACAACTGCCCCGGCTGGTGGGCGTCGTACGGGTAGCTGTTGGCGATGTGGCGGACGGCGGTCTCGGTCTGTATGGCGACGAACTCCACGAAGTCGTCGACCTCGAAGACGGCCTTGGCGGTGTCCTCGACCTGCCAGACCACGACGGCGGCCATCTCGATCGGGTTGCCGTCGGCGTCGTTGACCTTGGCGGTCTCGGTCTCGTGGTTGCGGATCCGGGTGGAGATCCGGCGGCGGGAGGAGAAGGGGTTGACGAACGTCAGGCCGTCGGCGCGGATGGTGCCGCGGTAGCGGCCGAGCAGCTGGACCACCCGGGCCTGGCCGGGAGCGACCACGGTGAGGCCGCACATCAGGATCACCGAGGTGGCCACCGCGAGCGGGCCGAGGACGAGCAGCGTGACGCCGGCCGGGGACCCGCCCTGCGACTGCTGGACGGCACCGGCGGCGATCATCGCCGGCCCGCCGAGGAGGAGCAGGAGGCAGAGTGCCAGCATGGGCAGCCCGGCGCTGCCGGTGATCACGCGTTCGGTGACCGCGGGGGCGGGTGTTGCGACCTTGTCGTGCTCCTGAGCGGCCATGGGGCCGCCTCCTCTCTCCTCCGTCGCCCGCCGACGCGGGCATAGCAAAGTGATATCACTTTTTTGGTGAGCGGAGAAGGGCCGGTCGGGCGGCGAGGACGGCGGCGGCCACGGCGAGGCCCAGGCAGGCGACGAGCACGGTCAGGACCGGGCCGGCCGGCACCAGCAGCGGCACGGTCCGGCCGAGGGCCGAGGTCAGCCCGGCGCGGACGCCGAGGAGGGCGGCGAAGGCGACGGCCAGGCCCAGCGCGGCGCCCGTGCCTGCGACAACCGCGGCCTCGGTGGCGACCACCCGCACCACCTGACCGGCTGTGGCGCCGGACAGCCGCAGGACCGTGAAGTCCCTGCGCCGGCCGGAGGCGGCCATCACCGAGGTGTTGACGATCGCCAGGCCGGTGTAGCCGACGGACACCGAGATCAGGATCAGGACGAAGATCCGGACCAACTCGTCGTCGCGGGCCGAGCTGTCGGACCGGTAGTCGGCGCCCGCCACCGCCGTCGCGCCCAACCCGGCCAGCGTGCCGCGCAGCTCCTCCGGCCGGACCCCGTCGACGTAGGCGGCCTCGGTGAGCGTGTCCGCGTCGTGGGCCCGGACGGTGGCCCTGGGCAGCACCAGGCCGGGGGTCGCGAGCTCCTCGACCACGGCCACCACCCGTTGCGGCACGGTACGACCGTCCGCGAAGGTGACCGCCAGGCTGTCACCGACCTTCGGACCGGCCCCGGTCGGCCCGGCGTCCGTTGGCCCGGCGTCCGTTGGCCCGGCGTCCGTTGGCCCGGCACTCGTTGGCCCGGCGACGACCGCCGTGCCGGGTGCCCCGAAGTCGGCGAGCGAGCCGGCCAGCACCTTCGGCCGGAAGGTAGCCGGAGAGACGGCGGTCACCAGTCCGGCGGCGCCGTCCAGGCGGACGTCCACGGTGGTGAACGCCGTGGTCCGGTCGGCCGGGAGGGCGTCGAGGACCGCATCGGAGAGCCCCGGAGTGCCGTCGGGGCGCACCACCGTCTCGTGCCGCACCGCCGTCGCGCCCCGATCGCGGTAGGCGTCCGCCATGGTGGTGCTCTGACCCAGGATCAGCACCGCGAACCCGACCGTGGCGATCACCGGCGCGGCCGTCGAGGAGGTCCGTCGGACGGCACCGAGCGCACCCTCTCGGACCAGCAGACCGGTCGCGCCCCCGCGTCGGCCGAACGGACCGGTGACCAGCCGGACGACCCGCGGCACCACGGCCGGGGCGAGCACCGTCGCAGCCGTGATCAGCGCCATCGCGGCCAGCAGCGACGTGGTCACCATCGACTGGCCGTCGGCGCCGACGACCGACACCACCAGTGCCCCGCCGACCAGGGCCAGCAGGCCTCCGACGATCCGCCGGGCCCGGCCCATCGGCCGCCGGTCGTCGGCCGCCTCCCGCAGTGCCTCCAACGGCGCCACCGTGCCGGCCCGCCGGGCCGCGGACCAGGCACCGGCCGCCGCCACCGGCAGCCCGGCGGCCCAGGCCAGCAGCGGCGGCCAGACCGTGATCGCGGTGCTGAAATCGGGCGGCTCGAAGCCCGCCGAGGCCAGCAGCCGGCCGAGCGCCGGGGCGGCCGCCGTACCCAGCAGCGCGCCGACCGCCCCGGCGACCGCCGCCACCCGCACGGCCTCGCCGAGGACGGCCCGGCGGACCTGGCGGGGCGTCGCCCCCACCGCCCGCAGCAGGCCGAACTCCCGGCGGCGCAGACCGGCCGAGAACGCGAAGGTGGAGGCGGTCACGAAGACCGACGAGAACGCCGCGAGCGTGACCGTCGCCGACAGCACCTGGGCGCCGATCTCGCGGACGGCGGCCCGGCCGGAAGCCTCCAGGGCGGTGCGCCGCTCGCCGACCAACACCTCGGCCGGCTCGGCGACCACACCCGCGACAGCGCCCGCGACCGCGGTGGCCACCGCCGCGTCCGACGCCGCGTCCGACGTCGCCGGGTCGGTCCGTACGCCGAGCAGCCGGACGCCGCCCGCCAGGCGCAGGGCCTCGGCGTCACTCAGGTACAGGCCGGTGCCGTCGACCGTGCCGGTCACGGTCCGTCGGGCCGGCCCTGTCGCGGTCAGCACGGTCACGGTCGCGCCGGTGGCGACGCCGAGCGATCGGCCGACCACCACCTCCCCGTCGGCGGCCGGCGGGCGCCCGTCGCGCAGCGGGAAAGGTGCGAGGGCCGCCGCCGACCAGGCGTGCCCCTGCGGATCGCCGCGCTCGGCCCGGCCGACGGGCCGGCCGTCCAGCAGCAGTTGGGCGTAGAAGGAGCGGTCCGGTACCACCTCGACCACCCCGGGCAGGGCGCCGATCCGGTCGGTCAACTGCCGGACGGTCTCCGGCGACCAGGCCGCCTCGGCGCTGCGCACGTACACCGGTGTGCCGGCCAGCCGGTCCGGGACGCGCGGTCCGGCGGACAGCTGCACCAGCAGGGTGGCCGTGATCAGGGCGACGCCGATCGACAGGGCGAGGAAGGTGGCGACGAAGGCGGGCCAGCGGTGCCGGAGTGCGGAGAACGACAGCACCTCAGACCTCCGTCCGCGTCGGCCGGATGGTCTGGGCGGTCTGCGTGGTCCGGGTGGTCTGCGTGGTCCGGGTGGTCCGGGTGGCGATCTCGGAGGCGTCGAGGCCGTGCGCGACGTCGGCCACCCGGCCGTCCTCGAGGAAGACCACCCGGTCGGCGACGGCGGCCGCGACCGGGTCGTGGGTCACCATCACCACCGTCCGGCCGTGCCGGTCGACGGTGCTGCGCAGCAGGGCGAGGACCTCCCGGGAGGAGGCGGTGTCCAGTGCGCCGGTCGGCTCGTCGGCGAAGAGCACGGCGGGCCCGGTGACCAGCGCCCGGGCGATTGCGACCCGCTGCTGCTGCCCGCCGGAGAGTTCGTCGGGCCGGTGCCCGGCCCGGTCGGCGAGCCCGACCTCGGCGAGGGCACGGTGGACGGCCGCACCGTCCACCCGCCGGCCGGCCAGCCGGATCGGCAGGGTGACGTTCTGCTCGGCGGTGAGCGAGGAGACCAGGTTGAACGACTGGAAGACGAAGCCGATCCGCTCCCGGCGCAGCAGGGTCAGCGCGTGCTCGCTCAGCGGCCCGAGGTCCGTCCCGGTCACCAGCACCGTGCCCGAGGTGGGCCGTTCCAGACCGGCGGCGCAGTGCAGCAGGGTGGACTTGCCCGAGCCGGACGGGCCCATCACCGCCGTGAAACTGCCGGCCGGGAAGCCGAGGGTCACCCCGTCCAGGGCGGTCACCGCGCTCTCCCCGGTGCCGTGCACCCGCCGTACCGACCGCAGGCTCACGGCCTCGGCCTGTTCTGTCCGATTGCTCGTCATGGGCCCAGCCAACAGGCGCGAGAGGCTCGGCACACGGGCGCAGGGTGGAGTCCCGGGGGTATACCCAGCACTACTGTCGGCGCCGGTCGCGCTGGGTAGAGTCGGCCCGGTGACCGTACGGACCGCCTGGCAGGCCATCACCCGGAACCCGGTGCACTTCCTGGCCTCCTCCTGGCCCTGGCGGTCGCTGGGCTACCTGGTCTCCGGGGTGCTCACCGGCGCGGCGACGGCCGCGGCGCTGACCGCCCTGCTGGTGGGCGGCATGCTGCTGGCGCTCGCCCTGGTCGGTCTCCTCCTGCTGCTCGCCGCCGGCCTGTCCGGTCCGGTGGTGGCCCGGTTCGAGCGGTGGCGGCTGCGGCTGGTCGACCTCGACCCGGCGCCCGACCCGCACCGGGTGCCCGAGCTGCCCGGTCCACGGGCCTGGCTGGCCACCCGGCTGCGCGAACAGCAGACCTGGCGCGAACTCGGCTACGTGGCGGTGTCGGTGCTCGCCCTGTGGTGGCTCGACCTCGGCGTGCTGGTGGCCTCCCTGGCACTGCCCGTGATGGCGGTGACCGAGATCGTGGTCGACCCGTTCATCCCCTGGTACGGCGTCGCCTTCCTGCTGGTGGCGACCCCGGTGCTGCTCCTGGTCGCGGCGTTCCCCATCACGGTCTGGGCGGGCGCTCGGGCGGCGTTCGCCCGGTCGGTGCTCTCGCCCATGGACGCCGAACTCGGCGCCCGCCTGGGCGAGGTGGCCCGCTCCCGGGCCCGGCTGGTCGACGCCTTCGAAGTCGAGCGCCGCCGGATCGAACGCGACCTGCACGACGGCGCCCAGCAGCGGCTGGTGGCGCTCACCATCGCCCTCGGCATGGCCCGGCTCGACCTCGTCGAAGGCACACCCGCCGCGCTCGGCGTCGCCGAGGCGCACGAGCAGGCCCGGCTCGCGCTGGCCGAGCTGCGGGAGCTGATCCGCGGCGTGCACCCGCAGGTGCTGACCGACCGGGGGCTGGCCGCCGCGACCACCGAGATGGCGAGCCGCTCCCCGCTCCCGGTCACCGTCGACGTCGCCCTCCCCGGCCGGGCGCCGGCACCCGTCGAGGCGACCGCGTACTTCGTGGTGGCCGAAGCGCTGGCCAACGTGGCCAAGCACAGCGGGGCCACCCGGGCCGAAGTCCGCGGCCGACTGCTCGGCGAGCTCCTGGTCGTCGAGATCAGCGACGACGGGATCGGCGGCGCCGACCCCGCCGCCGGCACCGGACTGGCCGGGCTGGCCGACCGGGCCGCCGCGGCGGACGGCACACTGTCCGTGTCGAGCCCGACCGGCGGGCCGACCGTGATCACCGTGGAGATCCCTTGCCCGAGCGCGTAGGCGTCCGTGTCGTGGTCGCGGAGGACGCCGCACTGCTGCGCGCCGGACTCGTCGGCATGCTGGAACGCTTCGGGCACACGGTGCTCGCCGCCGTCGGCGACGCCCCGTCACTGCTTGCCGCCGTCGCCGAGCACGACCCCGACATCGTGGTGACCGACGTACGGATGCCGCCCGGCTTCACCGACGAAGGGCTGCGCGCCGCCGTCGCCCTGCGCAGCGAACGGCCCACGCTGGCCGTCCTGGTGCTCAGCCAGGTCGTCGGCCAGACCTTCGCCGCCGAACTGCTCGACTCCGGGCGGGGCGCCGGCGTCGGATACCTGCTCAAGGACCGCGTCGGTGAGGTGACCGAGTTCGTCGACGCCGTCGAACGCGTCGCCGCAGGCGGCACGGCGATCGACCCGGAGGTGGTCCGTCAACTCCTCGGCCACCACCGGGCCCCGCTCCAACGCCTCACGGCCCGCGAACGTGAGGTGCTCGCCCTGATGGCGGAAGGCCGCTCCAACGCCGCGATCGCCGCCCGCATGTCGGTCGGCGAAGCTGCCGTCGCGAAGCACATCGGCAACATCCTCGCCAAACTCGACCTCCCCCCGGCCGACACCGACCACCGACGGGTCCTCGCCGTCCTCGCCTACCTGCGGGGCTGACCCGGCCGTTGTGGAAGCGTGATGTGACGCTCCGGAGCGAGCGTTCGTAGGAAGTGTCGAATCGTCCGTGCTCGGAGCTGACGGGTCATCACTTCGCGTAATGGCCGGGCGTGGGATTGCGGGGCAAATGCGGGGCGATGGGGTCCAATCGCGCCGCTTGTTCGGATCGAGTGTATGCGGAAGGCTTGGGCTGCCGGGCCGCGCCGCAACGCGGAGCCCCCTCCCCGGGCAACTCCCCGACCGCATCCCGGAAGACCAATGATCGAAGCGATCTTCTCGTCAGCCCCCGCGCTCCTCCCCGTCTTCGCCCTCCTCGCCCTGGTCCTGGGGGCTGCGGCCCTGCGGCAGGCCCGGGCCAGGCAGTGGCCGCGGGCCGTCGCGGTGCTCTGGGGGCTGTCGCTGGCCGGAGAGGTCGCGGCGACCCTGACGCCGACCGGCACCGGGTCGTTCGGGACGAGCTGTTCGATCGGCAGCGGCGTGTGGGAGACCGCCACCACCCAGCAAGGGCTGATGAACGTCGCCCTGTACGTGCCGCTCGCCTACTTCGGCACGCTGGTCCTGCGCCGGCCGCTGACCGTCCTCGCGGCGTGCGCGGTGCTCTCCGCCCTCACCGAGCTCGGCCAGACGCTGCTGGGCACCGGCCGCTCCTGCGACGGCGCGGACCTCGTCGACAACGCACTCGGCGCGCTCCTCGGCACCGTCGCGGCCGTCCTCTGGCTGTGGCTCCGCCGCCGCCCGGTGCCCTTCTCCCGCCGGGACGTCCTCCACGGCCTCAGCACGGCAGGCGCCGGCCTCGCCGCCGTGACGACCGTCGTCTGGCTGTTCGTACCGCTCCACCACGACGCGCCGGGCTTCGGCGCGCACTCCGCGGCCGACGAGACCGAGCTGCCCCGACGCATCGCCGCCCAACTCTTCGGCGCCGAAACCCTGTTGCAGACCACTCGCCTGACCGTCGCCCCCGAGGATCCCCCTCAGCAGGCCCTCGAAGTTGCCACCGACCGCGGCCAGTTCCGGATCGAATGGCCCACCGGGCGTCTCCTCAGCAGTGCTTCGGCCGACAGCCGGACCGACCCGGGCCCGCTCAGCCGGGACCAGGTCCTCAAGGTCGGTACCGACTTCGCGACGACCTGGTTCTCCGATCTCACGCATGCCGCGACTCCGGCCCTCACCCCGACCGACCGTGCCTACCTGCTCACCTACCGCCGGTACAACACCGACAACGTCCTGATGCCGATGCGCCTGGACATCACCGTCTCCACCTCCGGCCGGGTCATGGCGTCATCCGCACGCTGGGACGCCGACCCCCAGCTGCCGCATCCCACCCTCACCGCCGACGCCGCCAAGCAGCGCGCCGTCGCCGCCGCGCCGGGATCCCGCGCGGACACCCCACTCCTCCTCGCGAAGAAGGTCGACGGACAGTGGCGGCCGTGCTGGTCGGTCACCCTGACCAAGCCGGGCGACACACAGACCTCGGGCACCGCCGAGTTCATCGACGCCGTCACCGGTCAGCCGGTGGCACCCCAACGGCCGTTGACGTGGCACGGGCGGAACACATCCGGCGGTACGCGCTGCTCTGTTTCGGCGGGACCTGATTGCTCGGACCGTGCAGTACTGCTGTTCTCACAGTTCGTCGATGGTCATGCTTGCCTCAGCGTTTCCGCGAATTCTGAGCGGCCGGAAGCGTGTGCTCTATCCGAGCTGCCAGACTGGGTGCTAATGGCTGTGTTAGCAGTGAGCGCCAGTAGTGCCCGAAGTGGCGCGCCGCCAATCTGATCAAGGTGTCGTCACCAGAAGCCGTGGTGGCCTGCGGAAGCTCATTATCGACCGTCAAGTTTGGGCGCTGTCGGCCACTTTTGCGCGGCCGATATCGGCCCAGTGAACCTCTTTCATCCTGAGTCTTCGCAGGTGAGAAGGGTGTGGACGGCGGAGACGAGGAGGCCGATGCGGTTGGTCGAGCAGCGGGCTTT
>NZ_JBICYJ010000042.1:0-74937 GCF_043200835.1 Kitasatospora sp. NPDC048365 | reverse complement strand
ACGTTGGCCGAAGCGGCCAGCTCCGCGGGCGGGGCGAAGCGCCGCTCCTCCTTGAGCAGATTGGCCAGGCTCTCGTTGCTCAACGCGCACTCCTCATCGAGTCTCATCTTCCGGGTAACCCCGTGCGGAGGGATTGTCCCGTGTGTCCCAGCGCACAGCTCACCAGGCGAGGCGCCGTGTTGACAAGAGGCTTCGACGAATTGGTGTAGACCTTTCACTGTCGTCGGGGCGCGGACCTGCCAACCGGCAGAAATCGGGCGCGCACGGAGCCTTGACGACCTGACACAGCAGTACTCCACTGACAGTGGCTGACAGAACCGGTCCCATCCGCCCCTCCCTCTCTGTTGTCTCCGTGCCGTGTCGGGGGTAGAGCCATGTCCGGACCGTCCACCGCACCGTTCACGTCCCCTCCCCTTCCCGGCGACTTCGCCGTCGTCCGCATGGGCGGCCGCGCAGGGCGACTGATCCGCATCGGCCAGTGGCTCAACGGCGACGGCTTCGCCGACTACGAGCACGCCTTCGTGTACGTCGGCGCCGGCGAACTGGTGGAAGCCCAACCCGGCGGCGCCGAACTCCGCCCCCTGTCCGTCTACGACGGCCACCCGGTGCTCTGGTCGACCGGCCGCGTCCCCCTCACCGACAGCCAGCGGGAGCAGATCGTCGCCGCCGCCCGCCGCTACATCGGCGTTCCCTACAGCTTCCTCGACTACGCGGCGCTCGCCGCCGCCCGACTCCACCTGCCGGTCGGACCGGTACTCCGCCGCTACGTCGCGGACACCCGGCACATGATCTGCTCCCAACTGGTCGACCAGTGCTACCAGGACGCCGGCGTTCACCTCTTCTCGGACGGCCGGTGGCCCGGCTACGTCACCCCCGCAGACCTCGCCAACCTCCTCCAGCACTGAGCGGAGCGCACCCGCGGGCTGCCCTGACCGGCAGGCAGATTCATCTGATTGGCGGGCTGCCGGCTGCCGGGCTGCCGGTACCGAACGGGGTGACGCCCGGTACCGGTGTGCTTGGCGGGGGCTGTCAGGCCGCCAGCCCCTGGACCTCCAGGTCGTCGCCGCGGTCGGGCTGGTCGGGGTGCGCCGAGACAGGGACGAACCGGCTGGCTGCCTGGTCGAGCACGTAGGCCTGGGCGGTGGCGAAGTCGAAGTACATTCCGACCAGACGCAAGGTGCCGTCCGCCACCCGCCGCTCGACGGACGGGTTGGCCAACAGTTGGTCGAGCTGCTGGACCACATTGGTCAGGCACAGCTGCTCCACCGTGTCGACGACCGGCCGCCCCTCGAACTCGGCCGGCGCACGGCGCAGCCGGTCCAGTGAACCGCGACCGTTGCGCAGCCAGCGGGCCAGCGGGGTGGGAGGACCGGCCTGCTCGTGCACTCCGTCGAGCAGTGCCTTCATGGCGCCGCAGCCCGAGTGGCCGCACACCGTGATGCTGCCGACCTCCAGGACCTCCACCGCGTACTGGACCGCCGCGGCCACCGAGTCGTCGGCCGCGCCGGGCTCGTGCGGGGCGGGGACCAGATTGCCCACGTTGCGGACGGTGAACAGGTCACCGGGACCGCTGTTGGTGATCATGCTGGTCACCATGCGCGAGTCGGCGCAGGTCAGGAAGAGCTGCGACGGGGTCTGCCCGTCCCGGGCCAGCCGGGCCAGCTCCTGGCGGATCAGTGGTGCGGTGTGCTGCTGGAAGCCACGTACGCCGTCCAGTAGGCGGCCGTGCGGGTCCGAGTCGCCCTGCTCGATGCAGTGGTGGCCGACCCAGGGTGTCCAGGCCCGGCAGCGGTGGAGGCCGGGAGAGCTGCCCGCGCGGACCGTGCCGTCCGGATCGAGCACCTCGCCGCTCTGGCGCTCCGTCACCATCGACACCAGCCCACCGGCGCCCTGATGGCTGGACCGCCAGGAGTGCAGTGCCTCGTAGGCCGCGTGGTCGAGGAAGGAGCCGTCGTGGCAGACCGTCACCCGTACGCCGGACGGGATCCGGCCGAGCGCCCGGCTGAGCTTCGGGACGGCAGCGAAGGTCAGCGGCCCGTGGGTGCGGACGGTGTACCCGCCGTCGGACTCGGCCAGCACGTCCACGTGTGCCCTGGTCAGCCGGTACAGCGCCAGCAGCACGGCCACCGTGCCGCCCAGGGCCACCCCGAGGGGCACGCCGAGCAGCACCACGCCGAGCACCGTGACCAGGTACACCGGGAACTCGCGGTGCCGGTGGACCCGGCGGATGTGCGCCAGGCTCACCATCTGGACGCCGACCACCAGCACCAGCGCGGCCAGCGCCGCCAGCGGGATCCGGCGCAGCCCGCCGGTCAGCGCCACCGCTGCCAGCAGCACCCAGCAGCCGTGCAGCACGGCGGACATCCGGGTGGCCGCACCGGCCCGGATGTTGGCGGTGCTGCGGACCGCGCCGCCCGCCACCGGGAGACCGCCGAGCAGGCCGGAGAGCATATTGGACGCGCCCTGTGCGCGCAGCTCGCGGTCGAGGTCACTGGAGCGGTGGGTCATCCGGTCGACGGCGACGGAGGAGAGCAGTGACTCCACCCCGGCGACGGCGGTGACCGTCAGGACCAGACCGAGCAGTGTGGGCCAGTGGGCCGCCAGCATCGCGCCGTCCGGCAGGGCGGCGGGCTGGTGGCTGGCCCAGTCGGGCAGGTTGATCCTGGCCAGCCGGAGCCCGGCGGCCATCGACAGACCGGTGGCGAGGGCGACCGCGACCAGGGCGGCAGGCAGCCGGCTGAGGGTGGCGCCGATCCGTCCGGCCCAGCCGGGCAGTCGGCCGAGCCGGGGCCAGCCGTAGAGCACCGCGACGGCCAGCGCGCCGACCGCCAGCGCGGGTGGGTGCGGGCCGGCCAACTGCCCGGGCAGGGCGATCAGATTGGCCAGGGCCGAGCTCTGCGGGGATCCGCCGAGGACGACGTGGAGCTGGGCGATCGCGATGGTCAGGCCGACGCCCGCGAGCATGCCGTGCACGATCGCGGGGGACACGGCGAGTGCGGCCCGGGCAACGCGCAGGGAGCCGAGGAGCAGTTGGACCAGCCCGGCTGCGACGGTGACCGCGCAGGCCGTGCGCCAGCCGAACTGGGCGATGATGCCGGCGACGATCACGGTGAGCGCCGCCGAGGGACCGCTCACCTGGAGCGGGGTGCCGCCGAGCAGGCCGGCGACTAGTCCGCCGACGGCGGCCGCGACCAGGCCGGCGGTGGGTGGGGCACCGGTCGCGAGGGCGATGCCGAGTGCGAAGGGGACGGCGATCAGGAACACCGCCACCGAGGCGGGCAGATCGTGCAGGAGCTGGGCGCCTGCCCGGCCCGGTCGGGTGGGCGGCGGCGCGTGGTCGGTGGTGTCCGACGGAATGGGTGCGCTGGAGAGATCGAGGGTCATGGTCTTCCCGTCTTCCGGGGGAACGAACGCAGTCAGGTCCGGAGGTGGTGCTCGGAGTCGGATCGGCTGTCGTGGGTCGCGACGGTGTGGCGGGATGGCGCTGGGCACGGGCGGCGGTTGTCCGCGGCGGCCCATGACCATCAAAGAGTTGGTAAACCGAGAGTAATGGAACCTTTGCACAGCGTGAGTTCCGAACGGAAGTGCGGAGCCCGGGATTCACCACTTCGGGTGGTGGTCGAACCAGTCGGGAACAAGGTGCAAAAGCGCAGGTCGGCCCGGATGTGCCGAAAGGGTCGGCAGCCCCGGGTGGGGCCGCCGACCCTTTCGGCGCCGCGCGGGATCCGCTCAGACGCCGGCGGCCTCGGCCTGCTGGGCGCCGAGGACGAAGTCGGCGTCCACCTGGGTCGCGAGGTCGATCCCGACCTTGGCGTTGCCCCAGCTCTCGGCGTTCCGCAGGTGGAAGTGGACCGCCTGCTCGGTGTAGCGGCGCGGGTCGCGCGCCCGGTGGGCGGCATCGGCTTCGGCCTTCAGCTGCTCCAGCACGGTGCGGTTCGTGGGCTCCAGCGTCCGCAGCGCCGGCTCGTCGCCGCGCTCCAGGCGGCGCACCCAGTCGGAGTGGCCGAACGTGGTGAGCAGGTCGTCGCCTACCTCGCGGCGCAGGAACGCGAGGTCGTCCGGGCCCTGCACCTTGTTGCCCACCACGCGCAGTCGGACGCCGAAGTCCTGGGCGTACTCCTTGTACTGGCGATAGACGGAGACGCCCTTGCGGGTCGGCTCCGCGATCAGGAAGGTCAGGTCGAAGCGGGTGAAGAGCCCGGAGGCGAAGGAGTCCGATCCGGCGGTCATGTCGGTGACGAAGTACTCCTCTGGGCCGTCCACCAGGTGGTTCAGCAGCAGCTCGACCGCGCCGACCTTGGAGTGGTAGCAGGCGACCCCGAGGTCCTCCTCGGTGAAGGCGCCGGTGGCCAGCAGTCGCACCGAGCCCTCGTCCAGCGCGATCGGCCGGGCGCACGCGGCGTACACCGGGTTCTCCTCGACGATCCGCAGCAGGCGTGAACCGCGGCCCGGCGGAGTGGTCTTGATCATCTCCTCGGCCGAGCGGATCAGCGGGTTGGTGCCGCGCAGGTGCTCCTTGATCTGCGGCAGGTGGGCGCCGAGCGAGGGGAGCGCAGAGGCTTGGTCGTCCGTCAGGCCGAGTGCCGGGCCGAGGTGTTGGTTGATGTCGGCATCGACGGCGATCACCGGGCTGCCGGCTGCTGCCAGGTGGCGGATGAACAGTGCGGACAGGGTGGTCTTGCCGCTGCCGCCCTTGCCGACGAAGGCGATCTTCATCTGAGTCTCCCGCCCTGTTGGAAATCGTTATCGTCACCGACTAGTCGTCATGCTAGCGGTGGTTTGGCGCATCGCACATGAGGGAAGTGCGGATTGCCTCGAACGGGTGATGCCGGGGTTGCTGTACCGGTCCCGGGAGGGGGGTCATTACCCTCGGGTAGGTGAGCACTGGAACTGATCCCCTCGCCCCGCTGGCCGAGCTGCCCGGGGTGCCCGAGGCCGTCGCCGAGGTGCGCAAGGCCGTCGACCGCCTGTACGGGCACCGCGTGATGCGCCGCCGAGCCGGCGAGGTGACCTCCGAGTCCGCGCTGCGCGGAGCCCGCGCCTCGGCCGCGCTGGAGGGCGCGGACTGGCCGCTGGAGGAGGTCCGCCGGCGCACCGACTTCGGCGCCGACCCCGAGGCCCGGACGGTCGGGGCCGCGCTGCGGATCTCTGCCGAGGCCGGTCAGCTGCTCAGCGTCTGGCGGACCTCGCCGCTGCAGGTGCTCGCCCGGCTGCACCTGCTCGCCCTGGGCGACGCCGACCCCGCGGCCGGTCGGCCGCGGCAGGGCACGGAGGCGGCCGAGGGGCTCTTCCCGATCGTGGTGAAGGCCACCGAGGGCGCGGACGCACACGGTGACGCGCACGACGAGGGCGAGCCCGCGGGCGCGGTGGAGGCAGAGCTGCCGCCGGCGCCGTCCGCCGACGAGGCCGCGGCGCGGCTGGACCAGCTGGCGAAGCTCCTGGTCGAGCGGGCCGAGCGGCCCACCGGCGGTGCCCCTGCGCTCGTGGTCGCGGCGATCGTGCACGGAGAACTGCTCGCCCTTCGCCCGTTCGGCCGATTCAACGGGCTGGTCGCACGGGCCGCGCAGCGGATCGTGCTGATCGCGGAGGGCCTCGACCCGAAGGCGATCTGCCCGGCCGAGGTCGGTCTCGCCGAGCTCGGCACGGCCGCCTACCGCGAGGCGCTCAACGGCTACCTGAGCGGCACCCCGGAGGGCATGGCGCGCTGGATCGCGCACTGCGGGGCGGCGCTGCGGCTCGGCGTCCGGGAGAGCACTGCGGTGTGCGAGGCGATGCAGCGCGGCATGGTCTGAACCCGACCAGGGCTTCGGGATCCCTGCTTCCGAGCAGGGTTGCGGCGGCGCCTCATCGTGCCGGGCGCCGCCGCTGGTACAGGTCCCGAGTTACCAAGCATGCACCGGAATGTGCCCATCAGGCGGGGATCCTGCCCGTTCACCTGGTGCGGCGGCCCGACAGCGGGTCGGCTGCATGTGGGTGCTCAGCCATCTGTACATCGGTCCGTGGGCCTGAACTGCGTTGTCGGAACGACCCCGTAGGGTCCTGACCGGGTCGCGCGGGCCGTAAGTCATTTCTATCGCGGTTTGGGCGAAAGCGGAACCCGAAACGGGAAGCTTTTGCCATTTGTCCGATTTGGCGAACCGGCCGCTGTCGCGCTGTTCAGGCCGCCGAGCGCCGCCGCTTGGCGCCGTACCAGAGCAGTCCGGCGGTGAGCACCGCCGCGCCGACCGCCACCGCGGTGAGGACGGTGTTGCTGGGGGCGCGGAACTCCGGTAGCCGGCGCTGCAGTTCGACCGGCCGGCTGAAGACCAGCACCGGCCACTCGCGGGCCGTCGCCTCCTTGCGCAGCGCCCGGTCGGGGTTGACGGCGGACGGATGGCCGACTGCCTCCAGCATCGGCAGGTCGGTCGAGGAGTCGCTGTAGGCATAGCAGTTGGCCAGGTCGTACCCTTCGACCACGGCCAGCTCGCGGATCGCGGCCGCCTTGTTCTCCGCGTAGGCGTAGTACTCGATCTCGCCGGTGTACCGGCCGTCCGCGATCTGCAGCCTGGTCGCGATGACGTGGTCCGCGCCGAGCAGGCGGCCGATCGGCTCGACCACCTCGGAGCCGGAGCTGCTGACGATCACCACGTCGCGCCCGGCGGCGTGGTGCTGCTCGATCAGGGAGGCGGCCTCCTCGTAGATGATCGGGTCGATCATGCCGTGCAGGGTCTCGGCGACGATCTCGCGCACTTGCTGCACGTTCCAGCCGCGGGTGAGGGCCGAGAGGTAGGCCCGCATCTTCTCCATCTGGTCGTGGTCCGCGCCACCCACCAGAAAGACGAACTGGGCGTAGGCGCTCTTCAACACCGCCCGACGGTTGATCAGGCCGCCCTGGTAGAAGGGTCGGCTGAAGGCCAGTGCGCTCGACTTGGCGATGATCGTCTTGTCGAGGTCGAAGAAGGCGGCGGTGCGCGGCGCCCCGTACGGGCGGTGCGGCGCGGCGGCGGCGGGCTCGGAGGCGGTCCCGTCGGCAGCGTCGGGGCCCGGTCCGGCGGTGTCGGCGTTCTCGGTGGTGTCCACGGGAACCGAGGATAGAGGGCGGCACAAATCACCCCGCCATTCGGCGTACTCGCAGGCGTGCGGGTTTGTGTTTCTGGCCGCTCGGGTACACCATGGAAGTCACGGATCGTTCGCGACCGTGCTAACCCGGTCCGGCTCCTCCCCCCCGAGTCGGGCCGTGGATAGACGACCCCCGCTCTCCCCCCCGGCGGGGGTCGTCGCATGTCCGGGGCCATTTTCCAAGGGTCTTGCGCCTGCGAACGAGATCGTTCCGGGCCTTCCTCGACGATCTCCCGATGCTTGGACGGCGCGTCCGACCGGGACTGATCGTTCACTCTCGGTAGTCAATTCGTATGCCGTTCCGATTCTTCGCGGCGCGGGCTTCCGCTAATGCCGGGACGGCTCCGAGCGCCCCCGCGATCGTCAATGGAGATCGGCCCCTCCCCCCGTCCGAGTGACATTCGTTATCCACAGCCCAGCCTTGTCCACAGGGATTCGGGAGGGGGCTGACGGGACTCCCCGGGTGCCGGACCGTGGTCCACGCGTCGCCCCGGCCGCCGAACGGCCCGAGCCGGGCTGACGTCCTGTCGGACCGCACCTTCCCGGGGAGACAGCCATGTCGACGCCCACCACCGATCCCCACGCCGCGGAGCCGCCCGCCCCCCGCGGGCCGCTCGTCGTCACCGCGGATCCGCTGCTGGCCGAGCAACTCGCCCGGCTCTGTGCCGCCGCCGGCGCGGAGCCCCACCTGTTCCACGGAGAGCCCCCGCCCAGGCGGATCTGGGAGGCCGCACCGCTGGTGCTGGTCGGCGACGACCAGGCGCAGCTCTGCTCCGGTCTCGCCCGCAGACCCGGGGTGCTCCTGCTCGGCCTCGACCTCGACGACGGTGAGATCTGGGTCCGGGCCGTCCAACTCGGTGCCGAGCACGTGCTCTTCCTGCCGGACGCGCAGTCCTGGCTGCTCGACCGGATCGCCGACGCGACCGAGGGAGTGGGCCCCGCCGCGCTCACCGTCGCCGTACTCGGCGGCCGGGGCGGCGCGGGGGCCTCCACCCTTGCCTGCGCCCTCGCCGTCACCGGCGCCAGAGCCGGCCACCGCACCATGCTGATCGATGCCGACCCGCTCGGAGGCGGGCTCGACGTGCTGCTCGGTGGGGAGCAGGCCGGTGGCCTCCGCTGGCCCGACCTGGCCGGTTCCCGAGGCCGGGTCAGCGGCGCCGAGCTGGCCAAGGCCCTGCCCGAACTGCATCGGCTCTCCGCGCTCTCGTGGGACCGCTCGGACACCCTGGCGATCCCACCCGAAGCCATGCAGAGCGTCCTGGCGGCCGCCCGGCGGCGCGGCGGCCTGGTCGTCCTCGACGTGCCTCGGCACCTCGACCCGGCTGCCGCCCAGGCGCTGGAGCAAGCCGACACCGGGCTACTGGTGGTCCCGGCCGAGCTCCGGGCGGTGGCCGCCGCCGACCGGGTCGCCGCGATGGCCCGGATGCGGCTCACCGACCTGCGGGCGGTGGTCCGGGTGCCGGGCCCGGCCGGGCTGACCGGACGCGAGATCGCCCGCGGGCTGCGCCTCAGGCTGGCTGGCGAACTGCTCCCCGAGCCCGGCATCACCGTCGACGCCGAGCGCGGATCCCCGCCCGGCATCCGCGGGCGTGGGCCGCTGGCCCGCTTCTGCGACGGATTCCTGACCGAAGCCATGCCGCCGGTGCCGGTGGCGTGAGGAGGGGTGCTGTGACCGAACGCCTGCGCAGGGGAGACCTGCGAAACATCCACCGGGCCACCACCCGATCGAACCGTCGGGTCCTGGTCTCGCGCGCCCGGCCCGGTACCCACCCGGGCGCGGGCTCAGGGCCGCCCGACGGGCGCCCGACCGGAGTTCTGCCCACCGGACCGGGCGGCACCGCCGGCAGCGCCGTGGACGGCGCCGCACGCGGCGAGCCTGCGGTGCGGGCCGGGTCCACCGGACCGACGACGGACGCGGACGGCATGGGTGCCCCGGTCGAGGCGTCGGCGGTCGCCGCACCCGGTGCCACCGTCGCGTGCCCGGCCGCCGCCGAGGCCACGCCCCGTGCTGGTGTCGGAGCCGACTCCGGCTCCGACGCGAGCAAGCTCGTGATCGGGCCGGCGTCGGAAGGCCGGGCCGGAGCCGCCTCTGCCACCCCGACCGCCCGGCCGGTCCGGACGGGCCGTGCGGGTACCGGTGTGGGCACGGCGGGCGGGGGTGCACCGCAGCGCCGCCCGGCCGGCCTGACGGTCGTCGGGGCGGAAGCCGAGCCCCGGCGGCCCGCGGCCCGCCACCTCGGGACGGGAGAGCCCGCAGATCGCGCCGCTGCCCTGGTCGACGCCGTCCGGCTGCGGCTGGCCGAGGCCGGCGCACCACCCACCGACGAGTCGGTCGCGGCTGCTCTGCGCGCGGCCCGACCACCGCTCGGCGGCGGGGACGTCCTCGACGCGGTCCGGACGCTCCGGGCCGAACTGGTCGGCGCAGGTCCGCTCGATCCCCTGCTCGCCGAGCCCGGCGTGACCGACGTCCTGGTGAACGGGCCGGACGAGATCTGGGTGGACCGGGGCGGCGGCCTGCAACGGGCATCCGGCATCCGCTTCCCCGACGCGACGGCGGTCCGCCGCCTCGCCCATCGGCTCGCCACCGCCGCGGGTCGACGGCTGGACGACGCCCGACCGTGGGTGGACGCCCGGCTCCCGGACGGCACCCGGCTGCACGCCGTCCTCCCGCCGATCGCCGCCGGCTGCACCCACATCTCGCTGCGGACCAGCCGCTCGCAACCCTTCACCCTGGCCGAGCTGGTGGCCGGTGGATCGCTTCCCGAGAGCGGTGCCGAGCTGCTCGGCGGCATCCTCCGCGCCAGGCTCTCGCTGCTGATCTCCGGCGGTACGGGCAGCGGGAAGACCACTCTCCTCGCCGCCCTGCTCGGCCTCGTTCCGCACGACGAGCGGATCGTCCTCGCCGAGGACTCCGCCGAACTCCGGCCGGACCACCCGCATGTGGTGCGCCTGCAGAGCCGCCCGCCGAACCAGGAGTCGCTCGGCGAGCTCACCCTGCGGGACCTGGTCCGCCAGGCGCTGCGGATGCGGCCCGACCGGTTGGTGGTGGGCGAGGTCCGCGGCGCCGAGGTGGTCGACCTGCTGGCGGCACTCAACACCGGCCACGAGGGCGGCTGCGGCACGGTTCACGCCAATACCGCTGCGGACGTTCCGGCCCGGCTGGAGGCGCTCGGCTCGCTCGCCGGGCTCGACCGCGTCTCGCTGCACAGCCAACTCAGAGCAGCACTCGACGTGGTGATCCACCTCGTCCGCGACCCCGCCACCGGTCTTCGCCGGGTCGCGGCGCTCCACGTCCTCGACGAGGCGCGGCACGGCCTCGCCCGTACGACCGAGGCGGTCGCCTTCCCGGCGGACGGCGGCTGCCAGGTCGGGCCGGGGTGGGACCGACTGCGCGGGGCCTGCGCCGAGCGCGGCGTCGAGCTGGCTCCTCCCGCCGACCTCCCGGCTCCGGCAAGGACCGGGGTGGGAGCGCCTGCGACGGCGGACGGAGGGGGCGGACAGTGACGGGACGACAGGTGGAGCTGGTCTGGGCGCTGGCCCTGTGCGGGGCCTGCGCCGGTGCGTGGTGGCTGCTCCAGGCGGCGGTGAGGGGGTTTCGATGACCTGGGTGCGGGTGTTGGGCGAGCCGTGGCTGCTGCCGGTCGCCGCAGTGGTGGCGGGATGCGGCACGGCCCTGTGGCCGCGTTGGAGCCGGGCCCGCAGAGCGCGGACGTTGATCGGGCCGGGAGGCATCCTCGCGACACCGGGCGGGGAATCTGCCGTGATGTCGGGCGCGGGGTCTGGTGCGTTGCCGGGCAGGGCGCCGGGCGACGGCTCGGGTGCGGCGCCGTCCGGTGCCTGGTGGTTCGGCCCCGCGAGGCCCGGTGGCCGGCTGCTCCGGCAGATGCGGCGGTGGCCGGCAGGGCTCCGGCCGGTGTGGCTGGTGCCGGAGCTCCTGCTGCTGCCCGTCGGGCTGCTGCTGACCCGATGGGCGGACTCTCCGGTGCCGGTCCTGGGGGCCGCGCTGGCGGTGCTCCCGTTGCACCGGTTCGTTCGGGGTCGGCGGCGGGCCGCGGAGGCGCGGCGTCGTGCCGCAGCAGTGATCGACCTCTGCGCCGGGCTCGCGGCCGAACTGCGGAGCGGCGCTACACCCGAGCAGGCCCTGCACACGGTCACGTCCCGGGCCGGGCCGTCCCTGGGACGGACGCTCGGCCGGGAGCCGGCCGCACGGCTCGCGGCCGGCCGCTACGGCGGTGACGTCCCTGCAGCGCTGCGCCTGGTGGCCGAGCGTCCGGGTGGACGCGGCGCCGCCGCGCTCGCCGCCTGCTGGCAGGTCAGCGCGGAGAGCGGCAGCGGTCTCGCGGTGGGTCTTGAGCAGGTCGCCGAAGCCCTGCGCGCCGAGCGCGCGTTGACCGAGGAGATCTACGGAGAGCTCGCCGGGCCGCGGACGACCGCTGCGGTGCTCGCGGCCCTGCCCGTGATCGGGATGTGTCTCGGCGCGGCACTCGGCGCCGGACCGGTCCACATCCTGCTGCACACGCCCGCCGGGCTGCTCTGTCTCACCGGTGGGGTGCTGTTCGAGGCGGCAGGGCTGGTGTGGACGGCCCGGATCGTGCGGGCAGCGGAGGCCCCGCCGACGCCGCTGTCGTCCCGTGACCAGGACCGGGACCGGGACCGGGACCGGGCCGAGGTGTCCGTCCCGCTGTCGTGGAGAGGTACCGATGCGGTCGGGTGCGGCCTGTCCCGGGTGCGCACCGCAGACGGCATCGGGTTGTCGAGCGGCGGGCGCCGGCCCGTCCGACGGCGGGTCGGAGCGCGGGCGGATGTGCTGCTCGGGGCCCAGCCGCCGGAGACCGACCGGACGGAGGGGTGGAGCCGGGCAGGCCATGCGCCGCCCTGGTGGCGGCGGCTGGTGCAGGGACGGGGCGGGAGTGCGGGGAGGACGGCGTGGACGTGATGCTGACGGGTCCACCTGCGCTGGCCGGTGGACTGGAACTGGTCGGCGGCCTGGGATCGGTCGGTGGAACGGCGTTGACCGGGGGAGCTTCGGCGGCCGGCCGGGCGGTGGCGCTCGGTGGGCTTGCCCTGGTCGCGGGCGCCACGTCCGGGGCACTGCGCGCGGCACGGCGGCGGGAGGTCCGGCGCCGGGTGCCCGGGTGCCTGTCGGCGCGGGCGAGGCCACCTCACGGGAGGCGGTGGCGTCCGCGGCGGCCGCGATGGTTGTCGCCGGAGCACTGCCTGCCCTGGCTGGTCGCCCTTGGCGCGATGGCGGTGGTCGGCGGAGTGACCGGGGCGGCCGTCGGCCTGCTGGCCGGCCTCGGGGCCCGCCGACTCGTGCCGAGACTGCGCTCACCGGCGGCACGGCGTGCGGCCGAGGAACACGAACTGCTCGTGCGCCAGCTGCCCCTGACGGCCGATCTGCTGGCCGCCTGCCTCGGCTCCTGCTCCGCCCCTGCACTCGCGGCCGCAGCGGTGGCGGAGAGCGTCGAACCCCCGATGCGGGACCGGCTTGCCGCCGCAGCCGCCCAACTCTCGCTCGGCGCTGCGCCGGAGAGTTGCTGGGAAGAAATGGCGGTCGGCTGTCCGCCGCTCGGCCCGCTGGCCCAGTGCCTCGTCCGGACCACCCTCAGCGGCGCCCCACCGGCAGCCGCGCTGGCAGGGCTGGCCCAGGCGCAGCGGGCGACAGCCGTCCGGGCGGCCCACGCCCGGGTGCGCCGGGCCGGAGTGCTCGCGACCGCACCACTGGGTCTCTGCTTCCTCCCGGCCTTCGTCCTGGTCGGAGTCGCGCCGGTGGTGATGGGGCTGACCAGCGGCTTCGCCCACCGCATCTAGTACCACCCCGAATCCGCATCCGCATTGCCTGAGGAGTTGGTGTGCCATGGTCCTCGTCCGGAGCTCTGAGGCAGGTCCGGTCCGTGTCCTCCTGCGTCGCAGTCGCCGCTGGCTGGGTGTCAGAACGGCACGATGGCGGGGGAGCGGCCGGGACGCCGGGATGACCACCGCGGAGTACGCCATCGGCACGGTCGCGGCGTGCGCGTTTGCCGCCGTGCTGTACCGCGTGGTGACCAGTGGGACGGTCTCGGGTGCCGTGTCCGAACTGCTCGACCGGGCGCTCCATGCGGTCTGAGCGGTCGGCGGGTTCCCGCCGCTGCCCGGTCCGCCACGGCCTCGCCGGCCAAGGCGCCGGCCGCCGTTCCGTCCGCCGGCGTCCCACTGGGCGCTGGTGGCGGAGGGGCGGTCGGCGGGACGCGGGAATGGTCACTGCGGAGACCGCGGTGGCGCTTCCGGCCCTGGTGCTGTTGGCCGCGATGCTGATCTGGGCGATCGTGGCCGCGGCGGCGCAGATCCGGTGCGTGGACGCCGCCCGGGTGGGGGCGCGCGCGGCGGCCCGCGGCGACACGGACGCGGTGTCTGTGGCGCTGGCCGCCGCCCCGGCAGGAGCGGCGGTCCGGGTCGAGCAGGCGGCCGAGACGGTCCGGGTGACGGTCGAGGCACCCTGTCCGGGGCCGGGGCGGCTCGGGATGGCCCTGTCGGTCCGGCTCAGTGCCTCGGCGGTGGCAGCCCGGGAGGACGTCGTCGGCGCCGAGGCGTCGGAGGTGGGGTGATGGGGATGCGGCACAGGTGGGACGGCCGAGCGGCCGACCGCGGTTCGGCGACGATCTGGCTGGTGGCACTCGGGATGTTGGGCTGCCTGGTGTTCCTGGTGAGCCTGATGCTGGGCACGGTCGTCGCGGCGCGGCACCGGGCTGAGGCCGTCGCCGACCTGGCCGCCCTGGCGGCGGCCGACCGGCTGCTGCTGGACCCGGACGGCGGCTGCTCGCGGGCCGCCGCGCTGGCCCGCGAGCAGCGGGCCGACCTGGTCTCGTGCACGCCCGTGCCGGGAGCGGACGTGGTGGAGGTGGTCGTCCGGATCCCGATCGACGGGCTGCCCGTGCCGGTCGGCCCGGCCGAGGCCCGCTCCCGCGCCGGGCCGGTGTGGAGCTGGGGCACCGACGACCTCGCCGCGGTCGGCGCCGCCGATGCCCCCGCGCCGCTGGGTCGGCAGTCGGCCGGGCATCGATCAGCCGGTGCCCGGACCCGCCGGATCCGGTGCTGCGGGCCCTGCGGTGGCGCCGGGGGCCGCGGGAGCAGCGTCGGCCCCGCCGGATTTGCCAGTGCCGACGGCATCCCCGCTGGGGTCCGGAGCCCCGCTGGGGTCCGGAGCGTCGCTCCCGCCCCGAGCGTCATCTCCGTCCGGAGCGTCGTTCGCGCCCGTGTCCTGCCCGTTCGGGGCCTTCGCCCCGCTCGGGGCCTTCGCCCCGCTCGGGGCCTTCGCCCCGCTCGGGGTCTCCTGCAGGCGCGGAGCGCCGGCGAGCAGGATGTCGAGCAGCCGTACGGCCGCGGCCTTGTCGAGCGGGTCGTTCCCATTGCCGCACTTGGGCGACTGGACGCAGGACGGGCAGCCCCGCTCGCACTCGCAGGCGCTGATCGCGTCGCGGGTTGCGGTGAGCCACTCCACCGCGCGGCGGAAGCCCCGCTCGGCGAAGCCCGCACCGCCGGAGTGGCCGTCGTACACGAAGACCGTGGGCAGGCCGGTGTCCGGGTGGAGGGGAACGGACACACCGCCGATGTCCCAGCGGTCGCAGGTGGCGAAGAGCGGAAGCAGGCCGATCGAGGCGTGCTCGGCGGCGTGGGCGGCGCCGGGGAGCAGGTCGAGCGGGATGTCGGCATCGAGCAGTTGGTCCTCGGTGACGGACCACCAGACGGCCCGGGTGCGCAGGGTCCGGGGCGGCAGGTCGAGCTTGCTCTCGCCGAGGATCTCGCCGGTCGCGATCCGCTTCCGGAGGTATCCGACGACCTGGTTGACCACCTCCACCGAGCCGAAGCTGAGCGTGGCCTCGCCCCACTCCTCGGTGGTGTCGGTGGAGAGGACGGAGATCGAGGTGATGTCCCGGGCGGAGGTGGTGTACGGCGGGTCGGCGAGGGCGACCAGGGCGACCGACGAGTCCAGGTCGAGATCGCGGACCAGGTAGGTGCGGCCCTGATGGAGGTGGACTGCGCCGGTGTGCACCGTGGTGTGGGAGGCCGCGGCGTCGACGGTGCCGAGCAGCCGCCCGGTGTCCGCCTCGACGATCTGCACCGGGCTGCCGCCGCTGCCCCGCAGGTCGACGCGGTCCGCGGCGCGTTCGCGGCGGGTCCAGTACCAGGAGCCGTCCGGTCGGCGGCGGAGCAGGCCGCGCCGCTCCAGCACTGGCAGCAGCTGGGTGGTGGACGGGCCGAAGAGCTCGAGGTCGGAGTCGGTGAGTGGGAGCTCCGCGGCGGCGGCGCACAGGTGCGGGGCGAGGACGTGCGGGTTGTCCGGGTCCAGCACGGTGGCCTCGACCGGGTTGGCGAACAGCGCCTCGGGGTGGTGGACCAGGTAGGTGTCCAGCGGGTCGTCCCGGGCGATCAGGACGGCGAGGGCGCCCTGGGCCTCGCGGCCGGCCCGGCCGGCCTGCTGCCACAGCGACGCTCGGGTGCCGGGGTAGCCGGCCAGCAGGACGGCGTCCAGGCCGGAGACGTCCACACCGAGTTCGAGGGCGGAGGTGGAGGCGAGCCCCAGCAGCCGCCCGGAGTGGAGCTCGCGCTCCAGGGCGCGGCGTTCCTCGGCCAGATATCCGCCCCGGTACGCGGCGACCCGGGCGGCGAGCGGGGAGCCGAGCTGGTCCTGCGCCTGGAGGGCGACCAGTTCGGCGGCCCGGCGGGACCGGACGAAGACCACGGTGCGGGTGCCGGCCTCGACCAGGTCGGTGAGCAGGTAGCCGGCCTCGGCGGTGGCCGTGCGCCGGACCGGGGCGCCGTGCTCGCCGACGTTCTCGGTGAGCGGGGGCTCCCAGAGGGCGAAGACCATCGGCCCGCGCGGGGAGGCGTCGTCGGTGACGGCGGTCGCGGGCACGCCGGTCAGCCGACGGGCGGTGACGGCGGGCTCGGCCGTGGTGGCCGAGGCGAGCAGGAAGGTGGGCGACGCGCCGTAGCGGGCGGCGAGCCGGCGCAGGCGCCGCAGTACCTGGGCGACGTGCGAGCCGAAGACCCCCCGGTAGCTGTGGCACTCGTCCACGACGACGTACTTCAGCGCCTTCAGGAAGGTGGACCAGCGTGGATGGGCGGGCAGGATGCCCCGGTGCAGCATGTCCGGGTTGGTCAGCACGTACGAGGCGTACTGGCGGACCCACTCGCGTTCCTCCGGTGGGGTGTCGCCGTCGTACAGGGCGACCCGGACCCGGGGCGGGACGAGTTCGGCGGCCCGGCGGCGCTGGTCGGCGGCGAGCGCCTTGGTCGGCGCCAGGTACAGCGCGGTCGCGCCCCGCCCATTGGGCGCCTCGGTGCCGTCCAGGAGGTCGCTCAGCACCGGGGCCAGGTAGCCGAGCGACTTGCCCGAGGCGGTCCCTGTGGCAATCACCACACTCTGTCCGGTTTTGGCCAGATCCATCGCCTCGGCCTGGTGCTCCCACGGCAGCCCGACTCCGAGCTCCGCGGCGGCCGCGACGATCTCGGTCCGGATTGCCGTCGGCCAAGGCGCGTAGCGGGCCTCCCGGGCGGGCAGATGCTCCGTATGGGTGAGGCGGTCGGACCGTCCGCGCTCGGTGGACAGGGTCGCGAGCAAGGCCTCGGGCGGTTGGTGACGGGGCGGCATGAGGACCCAGTGTGTCACCGGCGTGACGGAGAATCGCCCTAAGCCATCGTGCGGGCATGGTTGCAGGTGGTTGAATGAGCCCGTGACGGCCGCATGGCCGAGGGCCGCATTGCTGGGGCCTCCGACCTGCCGGTTTGCCGCGCCCAGGCACTGCGACCAGCGCGGTGGCGGCCGCCTGGCCGATGATCGCAATGACGTAGCAAGGCAAGGTGCTGGAGGTTCCGTGGGCCTGTCCCTGTCGACCCGTACAGTCGGTGATCGCACGGTCGTCGAGGTTGGCGGCGAGATCGATGTGTACACCGCCCCCAAGCTGCGCGAGCAGCTTGTCGAGCTCGTCAACGAGGGTAACTACCACCTGGTTGTCGACATGGAGGGCGTTGACTTCCTCGACTCGACCGGTCTGGGTGTCCTGGTTGGCGGCCTGAAGCGGGTGCGTGCGCACGAGGGTTCGCTGCGCCTGGTCTGCAACCAGGAGCGCATCCTGAAGATCTTCCGGATCACCGGTCTGACCAAGGTGTTCCCGATCCACAACTCGGTGGACGAGGCCGTCGCGGCGACCGACTGACCGCGATCACCTGATCGCGTACCGCGCGATCGCTCGATCGCGTCCTGACTCGCCGTGCGTCCGGCGGGGTTGCTTCGTGCGCCCCGCCGGGCGGACGGCCAGGCATCGCCCTCGCCGCCCGAGGAGTCCGCGCTGAGTCGCCACTCCCGGGCCGAGCTGGGAGCAACCCCGGAGGGGGAGAGATGGCAACCGTCGAACTTCGATTCAGCGCGCTTCCCGAGCACGTGCGCACCGCCCGGCTGGTGGCTGCCGCGGTGGCCAGACGCGCCGGGGTGGACGAGTCGGTGCTCGACGAGGTGCGGCTCGCCGTGGGCGAGGCGTGTTCCCGTGCGGTCGGTCTGCACCGGCGCAGTGGTTCGGACGGTGCGGTCCGGGTGGCGCTCATCGAGCAGGAGAAGCGTTTCCTCATCGAGGTCGAGGACGAGGCCGGCCTTCGTGACGGGTCCGACGGCGCACCGGCTGCCGACGCCGGCGGTACTACCGGGGGCGGCGACAGCGGTGACGACGAGCTCGGGCTCGCGGTGATCACCGGGCTGGTGGAGGACGTCGAGGTCGGCAAGGGTTCCGACGGCGGCGTGATCCGGATGAGCTGGCCGGTGTCGACGGCCGCCGTCGAGGTCTGAGCCCCCGAAGATCGGACACCGGCGGGGCCGACACTCCCGGGCTGACGCCCCCTGTCGGTTGACAAATTGTTGAATATGGCGGTTCCCTGCTCTCGGCGCGACCGGATTCGGTTCGAGAGGTACGGAAGAGGAACCCCATGCGGATACGCATCCTGTGGCCCGCCGGGCAGGCGACGGCCGAGCTGCGGTCGACGCCCACCGCCGAGGCGCTCTGGGCAGCGCTGCCGATCGTTTCACGTGCCAACACCTGGGGCGAAGAGGTCTATTTCGACACCTCGATCAGCGTCGAGCGGGAGCCGGACGCCGAGCAGGTGGTCGAGCCCGGGACAGTCGCGTTCTGGACGGACGGCGACAGCCTGGCGCTGCCCTACGGCCCCACACCCATCTCGCGTGACGGTGAGTGCCGGCTCGCCAGCGCCTGCAACGTGCTCGGCACCCTGCACCAGGACCCGCAGGTGCTGCGGACGGTCCGCAGCGGCGACTCGATCAGGGTCGAGCGCGCCTGAGGCCGACCTTGGGTCGAGCGGGTGCCGGGCGGGGCGCGGGCACGGCTGAGCAGGGGTAGCAGGGCGGGTTCCGGCGGCTGCTGGGCGGCGCGCCGCGGCGGCCGTGTAGGTTCGCTGGTCGACGTCCGATACCGAAGGGGCCTCCGGTGAACAAGCGACTGCTGACCGTCTCCGCGCTGGGAGCGCTGCTCGCGTTCGGCGCCGTTGCGTGCAGCGGCGACGACTCCGAGCAGCTGAACGGCTGGGCGAAGAGCGTCTGCGACGCAGCGCAGGACCCGACCGCCAAGTCCCGGGCGGCCCTCGCCGACAGCACCAAGGTGATACCGGGCGAGGCCCCGGCCGACCTGCAGAAGCGGCTCTCGGCCGGTCTCGCCACGCTCGGTGCGAGCAGCCAGCAGCTCGCCGACGCCGTGGACAAGGCCGGGGCGCCGAAGGTCGACGACGGCGCGAAGCTGCAGCAGGACGCCGTCGGCGAGCTGCGGCAGGCTGCTCAGGGCTACCAGGAGGCGCAGAAGAAGCTGGACGGGCTTCCCACCGCGGACCAGGCGAAGTTCGCCGACGGCCTGCGGAGCGTTGGTGACCAGGTGCAGCAGCTGTCGCAGCAGTCCACGCAGGCGATGCAGAAGCTGCAGAGCGGCGTACTGGGCGACGCGATCAAGAAGCAGCCCGGCTGCAAGGCCGGTGCGCCCGCGGCGTCCGGGGCCGGGACCGGGGCGGACGCGAGCGCCGGCGCCGGTGCGTCGCAGTCGGCTGCACCGTCCGGCGGCGCGACCCCGGCGGCCTCCGGTTCGGCGAAGCCGAGCGCCAGCGCCAGCGCCTCCGGCTGACGCAGGGCAGGGGCCGTCCGGCGGACGGAGCAGCCGTCCGCGTCGGTGCCGGCTGGCTCCCCAGGCCTGCTCCGCGGGCTGATTGCTGGGCCGCCCACGGTGGCCATGGCGGCCATGGCGGCCTGCCCGGTCCGGGGAGGCCTTCCGAGGCTCTGGATCCCTGCCACGGCAGCTTCGACGGCCTGCCCCGTCCGGTGTGGCCGTCCTGCGGTCCGCGGCGCCGTTCGGGCGTCTACGGGTCGGAGGGTCAAGCGGCTGCTCGTATGACCGGCCTGTCCAGCGCCGTGGGGAGCGGCGCGGCGGGGCGGGTGGTCGGGCGGTCGGGTGGGGGGAGAATGGCGGGGTGACCAGTAGCCCCGTTACCCCCGCTCCCGTTCTCGACTTCAGCCGGCTGGCGAAGCTGCGTGAGGCGCTGCTCGCCGCGTCGTTCACCGCTGACGGCTGCCTGGACCTGCTCGGTCCTACGGCGTACGCGGCGTTGGCGCGGAGCGAGGCGGTGCCGGCGCTCCGGGCGACCAGGGGTGGTTCGCCGTTGGAGACGTTGGTGCTGCTGTTCCTGCTGCAGCAGCCGGTGCCGTACGCGGCCGCCGCGGTGGCGCTGCCGGTCGAGGACTGCCTGGCCGACGGGTGGTTGGTGCGGGACGGCGAGCAGGTCCGGGCGACGGTGGACGTGCGGCCGTACGCCAATGAGGTGGCGGGGCTGCCGAGTGCGGATGCCTGGGTGGTGTCCGACCTGGGATGTGCGGTGGGCGGGGCCGGCGGGATCGGTTCCGGGGAGACGGCGGCCGGGATCGCACGGCGGGATCTGGTGCTCGGGGTCGGCGGAGCCTCCACCACGCTGGCCAATCTGACGGTGCGCCGCCCAGTGCGGGAGGCGCTGGACCTGGGCTCCGGGTCCGGTGTGCAGGCGCTGCACGCCGCTCGGCACGCCCAGCGGGTCACGGCCACCGACCTGAACCCGAGGGCCCTGCACTTCACCCGGCTGACGCTGGCGCTCTCCGGGTTCGAGAACACCGGGACGGCCGAGGGAAGCCTGTTCGAGCCGGTCGGGGACCGCCGGTTCGACCTGATCGTGTCGAACCCGCCGTTCGTGATCTCGCCCGCCGGGCGGTTCACCTACCGGGACGGCGGGATGGCCGGGGACGAGCTGTGCCGGTCGGTGGTCCGGGGCGCGGCCGCGCACCTGGAGCCTGGCGGGTACTGCCACCTGCTGGCGAACTGGCAGCACGTCAAGGGCGAGGACTGGCAGGAGCGGTTGGCCGGCTGGGTGGCCGGTACCGGCCTGGACGCCTGGGTGGTGCAGCGGGAGGTTCAGGACGCCGCCCAGTACGCGGAGCTGTGGCTGCGCGACGGCGGCGACCACCGCGGCCCGGGCTCCGACTACCAGGACCGCTACGGCGAGTGGCTGGACACCTTCGAGGCTGCGGGCGTGGAGGGCATCGGCTTCGGCTGGATCACCCTGCGGGCGAGCGGCGCGGCGGACCCGACGGTCCGGATCGAGGAGTGGCCGCACCCGGTCGAGCAGCCGCTCGGTCCGCACATCGAGAGCTGGTTCGCCCGTCAGGACTTCCTCCGCGAGCACGACGACGCGGGCCTGCTGGCGGCCCGGTTCGTGCTGGCGGACGAGGTGGTGCAGGAGCAGGTCGGCGCGCCCGGCGCGGAGGACCCCGAGCACGTGATCCTGCGTCACAACCGGGGCATGCGGCGGGCGACCAAGGTGGACACGGTCGGTGCCGGGTTCGTCGGCGTCTGCGACGGCACCCTGGCGGCCGGTGAGATCGTGGACGCGATCGCCCAGTTGCTCGGCGAGGAGAAGGTGGTGCTGCGCGACCGGGTTCCGGAGTCTCTGCGGCTGCTCACCGAGCAGGGCTTCATCGAGCCCGCGGTCTGAGCCCGGACGGGTGGGCGCACGCCGCTGGACACGCTCCGCCGGGCGGCCCGCGCCGTCCGGTGGACCCGCGCCGTCAGGGGTGGAAGAGCTCGGAGACCTTGGTGATGTGACCTGCCCCGTCGACGGTGATGTCGTAGTTGCCGCCGAAGCAGCTGTACGGGGCGGGCGGCTCGTGGTGCGCCGCGCAGTCGTTGACGTGCTGAACGAGGGTGGCGAGCGGCACCGTGGCGGTGGTGACGGGGCCTGCGAGGGTGACCAGTTCGGCGGTGGCGCCGGGGGCGAAGGTGTACGGGCCGGCGGCGCCGACCGGGGTCCAGTAGCCGTCGTTCTCGACCTCCGGTCCGCAGACGAAGGCGGTCGCGGTGGCGGTCAGCCGGGTGGTGGTCGCGGACGTGGCGTTGATCACCTTGTGGCCCGGGCGCTGGGCCGCGGCGGTGCAGTCCTGGCTCGGCGCCGCTTTGCCGGCACCGGCACCGGCTCCAGCTCCGGCTCCGGCAGAGGCGGTGCCGGTAGCGGACTTGGTGGCCCGCGCGGAGGGCGTGCCGGTGGCGCCCACGGCCTTCCCGGAGGCGGTGGCAGCGGCGGTGGCGGTGGCGGTGGTGCTGCCGGACGGCGAGGCGGAAGCCGTGGCCGTTGCCGTGGTGGGGGCGGGGTCGTCGTCGGCGTCGCAGGCGGTCAGGGCGAGGACGGTGGTGGCGAGCAGCGCGGTGGTGGTGAGCAGGCGGCGGGCGGTGGTGGCCATGGCTGGAGTCCCCCTGGAGTCGCGGCGGTTCGACGGTGGTTCGACGGCCGTTCGCCGGTGGTGCGGCGGTGGCGCGGTACCTGTCCGTGCACACGGCGGCGGGCCCGGGGGCGGTTGCCGCGGTTGCGTGGCTGTGACGGCGGGGGCAGGTCTGTGACGGTCGGTGCCGGTCCGTGACGCGAGCGGGGTGACGGCCGTTCACCCATCCGTCTCCTGGGCGTTCCCTGTAGGACGTCGAACGTCGGTCCGGGGTTGTCCACCGACTGCGAACGTGCTGTCCACAGGCTGTGGACAGCACAGGCCGACAGGGGAGGGGACCGGGGATGGAGACGCCGACGGCGCTGGCGGGCGGGGTGGTCCTGACCCTTTTCGGCGGCGCACTCCTGCTCTGGTGCGCCGTGGAACTGCGTCTTCGCCACCGGCTCCGTCGCCATGGCATTCCGGCCACCGCCCGGGTGGTCGCCGATGTGGATCCGTACGGCATGCGGCCCGACGAGGGCTTCGGCGCGCTCGACAGCAGCCCGCTGCTGGCATACACCGCGCTGGACGGCACGGTGGCCCAAGGACCGCTGCCCGGCGGCACTCCGGCCGGAGGGACGGTGCCCGGCGGCACTCCGGCCGGAAGCGCGGGGACCGGCGGTACCAAGCGGGAGCGGCCGGTCGGCGGGTACGAGCTGCGGGCGGTCGAGGAGGGTTCAGGGCCGAGCCGGTCGGTGCTGGCGCGGCCCCGCGGTCACACTCCGCTGCGCCGGCCGTTGCGTCTGGTGCCGGGCGCGCTGGTGCAGGTCGCGTACGATCCGCGCAGGCCGAGCCGGGTGGTGCTGGCCGCGCACGAGGACGTCCCGACCATGCCGGCGGACCTGTTCTGGGCGCTGCTGGGCATCGCCGCGCTGGCGGGCGGGGCGACGTTGCTGGCCACGGTGGCCCGCTGACCTTCCGGGAACCGCATTCTCCCAGGCGGTTGTCCTGATTCTGCTGGCCGGTTCTGTACGGATTCTTGATTTCCGGACACCCCGGAATCCGCTCCACGCGGCGCAAATGAGCATCATCGGGTTACCGTTCGAGTGGCGTCGGTCGGCCTTGCCGGTGAAAAAGCGGGATCCGTCCGTTTGACAAGGGTGGCCAGGGTACGGTCACACTCCGCTGGTGGGGCCGTCGCTGAGCGGCAGCCCAGGAGCAGACGTAAACGATCCGGGAGAGAAGAGCGAAGGTGTCCCCGAGCAGCGAGACCGCGCACGGCAAGCGACTCGTCATCGTCGAGTCGCCGGCCAAGGCCAAGACGATCAAGGGCTACCTCGGCCCCGGCTACATCGTCGAGGCCAGCGTCGGGCACATCCGCGACCTGCCCGGTACGGCCGCCGAGGTCCCGGACGAGTACACGGGTGAGGTCCGCCGCCTCGGCGTGGACGTCGAGCACGACTTCGCCCCGATCTACGTGGTCAACCCGGACAAGAAGTCGCAGGTCACCAAGCTCAAGTCGCTGCTCAAGGAGTCCGACGAGCTCTACCTCGCCACCGATGAGGACCGCGAGGGCGAGGCCATCGCGTGGCACCTGCAGGAAGTTCTGAAGCCCAAGGTGCCGGTGCACCGGATGGTCTTCCACGAGATCACCAAGGACGCGATCCAGGAGGCGGTGCGCAACCCGCGCGACCTCAACCAGCGCCTGGTCGACGCCCAGGAGACCCGCCGCATCCTCGACCGCCTCTACGGCTACGAGGTCTCGCCGGTGCTGTGGAAGAAGGTCATGCCGAAGCTCTCGGCAGGCCGGGTGCAGTCCGTCGCGACCCGCCTGGTGGTGGAGCGCGAGCGGGAGCGGATGGCGTTCCGCTCCGCCTCGTACTGGGACCTGATCGCCACCTTCGCCACCGGCCGGACCGCCGCCGACGCCGCCAACCCGGAGTCCTTCGGCGCCCGCCTGGTCGGCGTGGACGGCAAGCGGATCGCCACCGGCCGCGACTTCGGCCAGGACGGTCAGCTGAAGACCGCCAACACCCTGCACCTGGACGAGCAGGCCGCCCGCGCTCTGGCCGCCGCCCTGGAGCAGACCGCGTTCTCGGTGCGCAGCGTCGAGTCGAAGCCGTACCGCCGCTCGCCGTACGCGCCGTTCCGCACCACCACGCTGCAGCAGGAGGCCAGCCGCAAGCTGGGCTTCGGCGCCAAGCGGACCATGCAGGTCGCGCAGAAGCTGTACGAGAACGGCTTCATCACCTATATGCGTACCGACTCCACCACGCTGTCGGACACCGCGATCTCCGCCGCCCGCGCCCAGGTCACCCAGCTGTACGGGGCCGACTACCTGCCGGACGCGCCGCGCACCTACGCGTCCAAGGTGAAGAACGCCCAGGAGGCGCACGAGGCGATCCGCCCCTCCGGCGACCGCTTCCGCACCCCGGCGGAGACCGGCCTGGCGGGCGACGACTTCCGCCTGTACGAGCTGATCTGGATGCGCACCGTCGCCTCCCAGATGAAGGACGCGGTCGGCCAGTCGGTGACCGTCCGGGTCGGCGGCCGCTCGGCCGACGGCCGGGACGTCGAGTTCTCCGCGTCCGGCAAGATCATCACCTTCCACGGCTTCCTCAAGGCCTACGTCGAGGGCGCCGACGACCCGAACGCCGAGCTGGACGACCGCGAGCGCAGGCTGCCCCAGGTCACCGAGGGCGACCCGTTGGCCGCCGACCGGCTCACCCCGGAGGGCCACGCCACCAAGCCGCCGGCCCGCTACACCGAGGCTTCGCTGGTCAAGGAGCTGGAAGACCGGGAGATCGGCCGTCCGTCGACCTACGCGTCGATCATCGACACGATCATCAACCGCAAGTACGTGTTCAAGAAGGGCACGGCGCTCGTCCCGTCCTTCCTCTCCTTCGCGGTCGTGAACCTGCTGGAGAAGCACTTCGGCCGGCTGGTCGACTACGACTTCACCGCCAAGATGGAGGACGACCTCGACCGGATCGCGGCCGGCCAGGCCGAGTCCGTGCCGTGGCTGAAGCGCTTCTACTTCGGTGAGGGCGAGGGCGCCGGCACCGCCGCGGAGGCCGGCAACGGCGACGGCGACCACCTCGGCGGCCTCAAGGAACTGGTCACCGACCTCGGCGCGATCGACGCCCGGGAGATCAGCTCCTTCCCGATCGCCGAGGGCCTGGTGCTGCGCGTCGGCCGGTACGGCCCGTACGTGGAGAAGCTGTCCGAGGTCGAGGGCGAGCCCGGCCAGCGAGCCGACATCCCGGACGACCTGCCGCCGGACGAGCTGACCGTCGAGCTGGCCGAGGAACTGCTGGCCAAGCCCAGCGGCGAGCGCGCGCTCGGCACCGACCCGGTCAGCGGCAACCCGCTGGTCGCCAAGGACGGCCGGTACGGCCCGTACGTCACCGAGGTGCTGCCCGAAGGCACCCCGAAGACCGGCAAGAACGCGGTCAAGCCGCGCACCGCCTCGCTCTTCAAGACGATGTCCCTGGACACCGTCACCCTGGAGGACGCGCTGCGCCTGCTCTCGCTGCCCCGGGTGGTCGGCAACGATCCCGAGGGCAACGAGATCACCGCGCAGAACGGCCGCTACGGCCCGTACCTCAAGCGCGGCACCGACTCCCGCTCGCTGACCGACGAGGACCAGCTGTTCACCATCACGCTGGAGGAGGCGCTGGCGATCTACGCGCAGCCCAAGCAGCGTGGCCGGGCCGCGGCCGCCGCGCCGCTCAAGGAGCTGGGCACCGACCCGGTGAGCGAGCGTCCGGTGGTGGTCAAGGACGGCCGCTTCGGCCCGTACGTGACCGACGGCGAGACCAACGCGACCCTGCGCAAGGACGACGAGGTCGAGACCATCACGCCGGAGCGCGGTTACGAGCTGCTCGCCGAGAAGCGGGCGCGCGGACCGGTGAAGAAGGCCGCCAAGAAGGCCCCGGCGAAGAAGACCACCGCCAAGGCCGCCGCGACCAAGACCGCGGCCACCAAGACGGCGGCGAAGAAGACGGCGGCGAAGAAGACGGCGGCGAAGAAGACGGCGGCCAAGAAGACGGTCGCGAAGAAGACCGCGACGAAGAAGACGGCGGCGAAGAAGACCGCCACGAGCAAGACGGCGGCCTCGGCGCCCGACGAGGGCTGACCGGAAGGCAGAGCAGCCGGCCGAGCAGTGACAGGACCGGGGGTCCGCGCAGGTGCGCGGGCCCCCGCTTGTGTTCGGGAAGCGTTCGATCCGTCACAACCCTGTCATGACGGCGATCCGGACGGCCGTACCCCTCTTTTGCGCCAACCGGCGACCGCTACGCTGACCGTATGACGAGCGAGGAGCAGCCCCCTTCGAGCACCGCCGCACCCGCCCTCCCCGAGGTGGCCCCTGCCGGGACACCCGGCGAGCGCGCCCGTGCGCTGCTGAGGCTGCGCCCGTACCGGCGGCTGTGGACCGCGCAACTGGTCGGTGGCACCGCGGACCGGCTGGCGCTGCTCGTGCTGGTGCCGTTGACCGTGGTCGCCGCGGTGACCGGTGGACAGTTCGGCGACGGCTACCGGGCGCTGGCGCTCGCGGTGGCGGCGCTGTTCGCCGCGCGCCTGCTCGCCACCGTGCTGTTCGGCGCCGCGCTGCTCGGCCCCGTGCACGCGCTGCTCGCCGGTCCGCTCGACCGGCGCTGGGCGCTGTTCGGCGCCGACGTGCTGCGCGCCGCACTGATCGGCATCGCCCCCTGGTGGCTGATCTGGTCGCCGGACTCGGCGACCTGGCTGCTGCTCGGCACCGCGTTCCTGGCCGGAGCCGCCGAGCGCGTCTGGACCGTCGGCAAGGCCGCCGCCGTTCCCGGACTGCTGCCGATCGCCGAGGGGAAGGCCGCCCCGTCCGCCGCCGCGCTCGACGCGGTGCGCACGCTGGACGTCCGCACCGGCTGGGCGGCCCTGCCGCTCGCCGCGACCGCGCTGATCGGCCTCACCCTGGTCAACAACGTGCTCGCCGCCCTCGGTTCGGACTGGCTGCGCGGCCACCAGGCCACCTCGGCCGCGGTCGGCGCCGCGCTGCTGTTCGCCGCCTCCGCCGTCCTGGTCTACCTGCAGGAGCTGCCCGCCGGCGCCGCGGTCGCCCCGCGCTCCCCGCTGCAGGGCCTGCGTGCCCCGACCGACGCCACCCCCGGGCCGGCGCTCCGCAAGGGCCGCACCGGCTCCGCCCCCTACTTCACCTTCGCGGTCGCCGCCGGGTACGCCGCGATGGCCGGCGTCACCGCGCTCGGCCTGCTGACCGCCGTCGACCACCGGGCCGGGGCGATCGGCTACGGCCTGCTGGTGCTCGCCGCCGCCGGTGCCCCCGCGATCGGCGTCCGCGCCTCCCGCGCCGTGCTGCCCGGCCTCTCCCGTCGCCGACTGCTCGCGCTCGCCCTGCTGGTCGAGGGCGTCTCGCTGATCCTCGCCGGACTCGTGCTCGACTTCGTCCTGGTCCTGCTGCTCACCGTGCTGGCCGGCCTCGCCGCCGGCACCGTGATCTCCACCGGCCGCACCCTGCTCGCCCAGGAGATCGAGGAGCTGCGGCTCCCCAAGGTCACCGAGCACCTGTACGCGGTGCTCCGGGTCGTGGTCGGCGCCGCGCTGATCGGCATGCCGCTGCTCGCCGCCGCGTACGGCGAGGTCGAGTACGGCGAGGTCCGGCCGGGCGGCTTCACCTTCATCCACGGCGGGGCGGCGCTCGCCGTCTCCACCGCCGGACTGCTCACCCTGGTGCTCGCCGCCGTCGTCCTGCTGAAGACCGACGACCGGCGCGGCGAGATGCCGTTCGGCCGCGAGCTGGTCCGGGCCGTGCGCGGCGGCGTCGAGCCGGCCCCGCACCGGGTCGCCGGCACCGGCTTCTTCATCGCCCTGGAGGGCGGCGACGGCGCCGGCAAGTCCACCCAGGCCCACGCGCTCGCCGAGTGGATCCGCAGCAAGGGCCACGAGGTCGTGCTCACCCGCGAGCCCGGCGGCTCCCCGATCGGGCAGCGGCTGCGCGCCCTGGTCCTGGACGTCGGCAACACCGGTCTCTCGCACCGCGCCGAGGCGCTGATCTACGCCGCCGACCGGGCCGAGCACGTCGAGAACGTGATCCGTCCCGCGCTCGCCCGCGGCGCCGTGGTGATCACCGACCGGTACATGGACTCCTCGATCGCCTACCAGGGCGCGGGCCGCGACCTGGCCGCCACCGAGGTCGCGCGGATCTCCCGCTGGGCCACCGGCGGGCTGGTGCCCGACCTGACCGTGGTGCTGGACGTCGACCCGGGCGCGGCGCGGGAACGGTTCACCGAGGCGCTGGACCGGCTGGAGTCCGAGCCGACCGAGTTCCACCAGCGGGTCCGCACCGGGTTCCTGGCGCTCGCCGCCGCCGACCCCGGCCGCTACCTCGTCGTCGACGGCTCGCAGCAGCCCAACCTCGTCACCACCGCGATCCGCCACCGCCTCGACCGCGAGCTGCCGCTCTCCGACCAGGAGAAGGCCGCCAAGGTCGAGCAGGAGCGGCAGGCCCGGGCCGAGGCCGAGCGCAAGGCCGCCGAAGCCGCCCGCAAGGCCGCGGAGGAGGCAGAGGCCGAGCGCAAGCGGCAGGCCCTGCTGGAGCAGCTGCGCGCCGAGCAGGCCGAGAAGGAGCGGCTCGCCAAGGCGGAGGCCGAGCGGGTCGAGGCCGAGGCGCGCGCCAAGGCCGCCGAGGAAGCCCGGGTCGCCGCCGAAGCGGCCGCCGCCGTGCGGGCCGAGGAGGAAGCGCGCCGCAAGGCCGCCGAGGAGACCCGGCTGGCCGCCGAGGCGGAGGTCCGGCGTCGGCAGGAGGCCGAGGAGGCGGCGCAGGCCGAGTTCCAGCGGCAGCGGGAGCTGCAGCGCGAGGAGCAGCGGCGGCGCGCCGAGGAGGCGCTGCAGCGTGCGGAGGAGGCCCGGCTGGCGGCGGAGGCGGCGGCTGCGGCCACCGCTGCGGCTGCGAGTGCGGGCGCGGGGTCGGCTGCGGGGTCGGGGTCGGCCGCTGGTGCTGGGGCCGGAGCTGGTTCTGGGGCCGGCGCTGGGGCTTCGGCGGGCGAGACCGCGGAGCTGCCGCAGGTCGGGGACGACGGCGACGACGACCAGGTGACGGCGGAGATCCCGGAGGAGATCCGGCAGGCCGCGGTGCAGGCCGCTCAGGCCGAGTCCGCCGGCAAGGCGGACCGGACGGCCGAGATGCCGAAGGTCGCCCCCGTCGCGGACGAGACCGCGGTGCTGCCGAAGGCCGTTCCGGCGGTCGAGGAGACCGCCGTCCTGCCGAAGGCCGACGAGACCGCCCGCCTGCCGAAGGCCGACGAGACCGCTGTCCTGCCGAAGGCCGCCCCGGCCGTCGACCGGACCGCTGTGCTGCCCAAGGTGTCGGAGAACGCCCCCGACGAGACCGCGGTGCTCCCGCCGGTCCGGCCGGCCGGGTCGTCGCAGGACCGGGTGCCGCCCGGCCTGTGGCGGCCGGAGCCGGAGGACTCCGCGGAGACCCGCGAGCTGCGGCCCCGGCCCGAGTGGGCCGAGGAGACGCCGCTCGACGACCTGCCCAGCCTGACCGACTCGCTGCTCGGCTCCCGCGAGGAGTGGGCCCGCTGGGAGACGGACGAGCCCGCGGACGAGCAGCAGCCGGGCCAGGGCGACGACCAGCAGCAGCGCGGCCGGGGCTGGCGCCGCCGCAAGGACTGACACGGCCGGCACCGGTGGGGTTCGGTGACACCGACTCCACCGGGCGGACCGGCTCCGCTGGGCGGGCGGGTCCTACCGGGTTCTACCGGGTCGGGCCGGCGTCGCCGTTCCGGGTTGGCCGGAGCTGCCGGGACGGGCGGGACTGGGGCCCGGCCGGAGGCACGGAGGCGGCCGCATCGGTGGAGGCGGCTCAAGGCCCGGGCGCGGCATCGACCGGTGCCCGGCTGCGTACCGCGGGGCGGGCGTTGTCGGGTGGCGTGCTCGCCGGGCCGTCGCCGGGCGGCGTGGCCGATCGGAACGTTGGTCTCCGGGGTGTCCGTGGAGCGCGTTAGGCTCGGTGGGCTGGTTGGCGGTGCGGTAGGGAGCTCGGCGTGAGTGTGTGGGACGACCTGGTCGGCCAGGATCGGGTGGTCGAGCAGCTGGAGGCGGCTGCCCGCGCCGCGAACGCGACGGCGACGGCCGGCCGGTCGGCGGCGCCCGTACCCGGCGGCAACGCCTCGCTGATGACCCACGCGTGGCTGTTCACCGGCCCGCCCGGCGCGGGCCAGATCACCGCGGCGCGCTCGTTCGCGGCCGCGCTCCAGTGCACCAGCCCCGACCTCGCCCTCGGCGGCACGCCCGGCTGCGGGTTCTGCGACGGCTGCCACACCGTGCTGGCGGGCAGCCATGCCGATGTGAAGCAGGTCCGCACCGACGGCCTGTCGATCGGCGTCGGCGACATGCGTGACCTGGTGCTGCGGGCGTCCAGCTACCCGACCGGCGGCCGCTGGTCGGTGATCCTGATCGACGCCGCGCACCGGCTGACCGAGGCGGCGGCCAACGCGCTGCTGAAGGGTGTCGAAGAGCCGTCCCCCCGGACGGTGTGGCTGCTCTGCGCGCCGTCCGTGCAGGACGTGCTGCCGACCATCCGCTCGCGCTGCCGGCTGCTGGTGCTGCGCACCCCGTCCGCCGATGCGGTGGCCGACATGCTGGTCCGCCGGGACGGCGTCGAGCCGGAGGCGGCCCGGCTGGCGGCGCTGGCCGGGCAGGGCAACATCGACCGCTCCCGCCGCCTGGCGGTGGACGAGCAGGCGCGGGCCCGCCGCGCCGACGTCCTGCGGATCCCGCTGGAGGTCGCGGACCTGGGCGGCTGCCTGGCTGCCGCACAGCGGCTGGTGGACACCGCGAAGGCCGACGCCGAGGCGCTCGCCGAGACGCAGGACGCCAAGGAGACCGAGGACCTCAAGGCCGCGTACGGCGCCGCCGAGGGCAGCCGGGCGCCGCGCGGCATGGCCGGCGCGGTGAAGGAGCTGGAGAAGCGTCAGAAGAGCCGGGCCACCCGTACCCGCCGCGAGACGCTGGGCGTGGCCCTGGGTGACCTGCTCGGCTTCTACCGTGACGTGCTGGCCGTGCAGCTCGGCACCACCGGTGCCCTCGCCAACGAGGACCAGCGGCCCGCGCTGCAGCGGATCGCCGCCGGCGGCATGCCGGAGAACACACTGCGCCGGATCGAGGCGGTGCTGGCCTGCCGCCGGGCGCTGGACCGGAACGTCGACCCGCTGCTCGCGGTCGAGGCGATGACGGTCGCCCTCCGCGCGGGCTGAACCCGCCCCGCCCTGCCTTTCGTGCTCCGGCCTGCCGGACGCCGACGGAACCCGGCTGCCCCCGTGCGGGTCTGATCGGTCGTCGGACGGCGCGCCGGGAAGACGCTCGTTCGAGTGAACGTCGGGCGCCGCCCGTACGGCCCGGAGCTCCCGGGGCGGCACGTTGTGCACCCTGTGGACTGAGCCCGCCAGGCCCGCCAAGCCCGCCGTGTCCGGCAGCCCGTCCCTCCTCCGAGGTGGTGCGCCATGTCCCGTCCGATCCTCGCCGTCCTCCTGTTGATCGCGGTCGCCGTCGGCTGCTGGGCCGCCCGTTCCGCATGGCTCCGCTGGCGTGACCTGCGGGCCGCCCGCACGTACGAACTCGTCGCCGAGGCCCGCCCGATGCTGGTCCGGGCCGGAGCCGCCGGGCTGTGCCTGCTCTGCGTGACCGGACTGGGCGTCGCGCTGCTGGTGGACGGACGTCCGCTCAGCGGCGGGCTGGACGCCGAGCAGCTCCGGGCTGCCGCCGCGCCCCGGCCGGCCGCGCCGCCCGAGCCGTCCGCCGACGGCACGGGAGCCGCCACGGGAGCCGCCACGGGAACGGCCGCGGGGGCGTCCGAGGTGCCGCCGGTGATCACCCAGTTCGCGCCCGTCGGCAGCCCCGCCGAAGGCGAACTGCTGCAGGGCACCGTCTCCGGACCGGACGGCCGGCCGCGGACCGTCCGGGTCTGGCTGCCCGCCGAGTACAAGAAGGACACCAAAGCCCGCTTCCCGGTGATCGTGGTGCACTCCGGCACCGCCGGGAAGACCGCCGACGCCGACCTTCCGGACCTCTTCGACGGCGTCGCCTCGGCGGTGAAGCTGGGCCGCTCCCGCCCGTTCGTCGTGGTCGCCCCCGAGCCGCCCAGCGGCACCGGGCAGCCGTGCGAACTGGTCGCCGCCGCCCCCCAGGCCGTCGCCGACGACGCCGCGCTGCGCACCGCCGTCACCGCCGCCTTCCGCACCCTGCCGGCCGGACCCGGCGGCTGGGGCGCCCTCGGCATCGAGAGCGGAGCACCCTGCGCGGTCGCCGCCGGCCTGGCCCGCCCCGACCTGTACGGCGCGGCCGCCGCGGTCTCCGGCCGCTACGACCCGGCGGCGCTCACCCAGGCCGCCGCCGAGGCCCCCGGCACCAGCGGCGCCCGGCTGCTCCTCGCCGCCGCCAAGGGCGACACCGCCGGACTGGCCGACGCCCGCCGCCTCCAGTCCGCGCTGAAGGCCGGCGGCGGCCGGGCCAGGGCCGCGGACGTCCGGATCTCCGACCTGGTCCAGGACTACACCCCGCAGCGGGAACGGCTGCGACTGGTCCGGGTGGCGGTCCAGTCGCTGGCCGAGAGCCTGGCCAAGCCGTCGTGACAGCTCCCGCCAGCTAGGCTCGGCCGAGCCGGGATCCGGCGTCCTGCGCCGGGTCCCGGCGTCCGAGGGGAGAACCACAGATGCGTGCTGGCCAGTACCGGTCCCGCCGTTTCGCGCCGGTCGCCGCGCTGGCCGTGCTGCTGCTCGCCGGATGCACCGCCGGCTCCACCACGGGCTCCACCGCCGGTGCGTCCTCCGACGCCGTCTCCGGCTCCACCGCCGCCGGTGCCCCCGGCGCCGCCCCGCTGCAACCGATCCCCGCCGGTACCCCCGCCGCGCTCGCCACCTACTACGCGCAGAAGCTCAGCTGGCAGAACTGCCGCGGCGACTTCGAGTGCACCACCTTCAAGGTGCCGCTCGACTACGAGCACCCCGACCGCCGCGAGATCACCCTCTCGGCGATCCGCAAGACCGCCACCGACCCCGCGCACCGGCTCGGCTCCCTGCTGATGAACCCCGGCGGCCCCGGCGGCTCCGCCGTCGACTACGTGCAGAACGCCGCCCGCGCCGCCGACCCCGGCGTGCGCTCCTCGTACGACCTGGTCGGCCTCGACCCGCGCGGCGTCGGCGAGTCCACCCCCGTCAGCTGCCTCAGCGGCCCCCGGATGGACGCCTACACCGCCGTCGACATCACCCCCGACGACCAGGCCGAGATCGACGCGCTGGTCGCCGCCGACAAGGAGTTCGCCGCCGCCTGCCAGCAGAAGTCCGGCGAGCTCATCGGCCACGTCTCGACCGTCGAGGCCGCCCGCGACATGGACGTGCTGCGCGCCCTGGTCGGCGACGACAAGCTCAACTACCTCGGCAAGTCCTACGGCACCTTCCTCGGCGCCACCTACGCCGGGCTCTTCCCCGGCAACGTCGGCCGGATGGTCCTCGACGGCGCCGTCGACCCCTCGCTCGACTCCCGGGCCGGCAACCGCACCCAGGCCGGCGGCTTCGAGACCGCCTGGGCCGCCTTCGCCGCAGACTGCGCCAAGCGCGACGACTGCCCGCTCGGCCGCTCCGAGAAGGAAGCCGGGCAGCAGCTCACCGCGCTCTTCCGGCAGATCGACGCCAAGCCGCTCAGCACCGAGTCCGACCGGGTCCTCACCGAGTCGATGGCCACCACCGGCGTCATCCAGGCGATGTACTCCGAATCGCTCTGGCACACCCTGCGCGAAGCCCTCACCACCGCCAAGGCCGGCGACGGCAGCGCGCTGCTCCGGCTCTCCGACGACTACTACGAGCGCTCGTCCGACGGCAGCTACCCCAACCTGATGTTCGCCAACATGGCCGTCAACTGCCTCGACCTGCCCGCCCCCTTCGCCGACCCGGCCGCCGTCCAGCAGGCCGTCCCCGACTTCGAGCAGGCCTCCGCCCACTTCGGCCGCGACATGGCCTGGATGGCCCTCGGCTGCACCTACTGGCCCACCAAGGCCACCGGCGCACCCCACACCGTCCGTGCCGCCGGCGCCGCCCCGATCGTCGTCGTCGGCACCACCCGCGACCCCGCCACCCCCTACGCCTGGGCCAAGTCCCTCGCTGCCCAGCTCGAGTCCGGCCGGCTGCTCACCTACGACGGCGACGGCCACACCGCGTACGGGCGCCGCAGCACCTGCATCGACAACGCCGTCAACCGCTACCTGCTCGGCGGCGAAGCCCCCGCCAACGGCACGCGCTGCGCCAAGTGAACACGGTCACGGCCCGGCCGTGGTCATGACCGTTTCGGGCGGACGGCCCTGGCGGATACGATGGCGCATCCCCCACGCCGCTTCGTCCCGCTAGGAGCTCACCGTGCTCGGAGTCAACGACCTGACCACGTACATCCTCGGCGCCCTGGTCATCGTCCTGCTGCCCGGCCCCAACTCGCTGTACGTGCTCTCGGTGGCCGCCCGCAAGGGCATCAGCACCGGCTACCGGGCCGCCGCCGGCGTCTTCGTCGGCGACTTCACCCTCATCAGCCTCACCGCCCTCGGCGCCTCCTCCCTCCTCGAAGCCAACCCGGCCGTCTTCGCCGTCGTGAAGTTCGGCGGAGCCGCGTACCTGCTCTGGATCGGCGTCGGCATGCTCCGCGCCGCCCGGCAGCTCTGGCGCGAACACCGCGCCCCCGCCGCACCCTCCGCCGAGGCCGTGATCGAGGACGGCGAGAAGCCGTTCCGCCGGGCGCTGGTGATCAGCCTGCTCAACCCCAAGGCGATCCTCTTCCTGCTCTCCTTCTTCACCCAGTTCGTCGACCCGACGTACGGCGCCCCCGCCCTCTCCTTCGCGCTGCTCGGCGGAATCCTGCAAACCTTCAGCGTGCTCTACCTCTCGCTGCTGATCTTCGCCGGCACCACGCTCGCCGCCGCCTTCCACCGCCGCAAGCGCCTCTCCGCGGGCCTCACCAGCGGCGTCGCCGTCCTCTTCGCCGGCTTCGCCGCCAAGCTGGCCGTCTCCTCCGCCTGAGCCGTGTGCGGACCGGCGCCCGAAACTGTGTAGACTGGCCCGCGTTGCCGATGCGATCCTCGACCCACGCGGTCGGGCGATCCGGCGGCGGCGCCGCCTTAGCTCAGCTGGCCAGAGCAACGCACTCGTAATGCGTAGGTCGCGGGTTCGAATCCCGCAGGCGGCTCCATAAGAAACGGTCCGGTCGGATATTCCGACTGGGCCGTTTCTGCGTTTCCGGGGAGTCGGGTGGGAGAACCGGGTGAAGGTGGGGTGGCGTCGTGGGTGGGGGTCGGTAGGTTCGGGGTGGGGGTGAGGGGTGGTGGAGGGGGAGGTGTGGCGGCCGGCGTTGGGGTTGGGACGGGCGGCGCGGGCGTTGGTGGCGGGGGAGTTCGCGCAGGCGGTGGGTCTGTTGCGGATGGTGGAGCGGCGGGAGCCGGGGTTACCGGCGGAGTTCGAGCCGGCGTGGGCGGCTGCGCGGGGGTTCCTGGCGGCCCGGGCGGGTGACTGGGCGCAGAGCGTGGAGTGGTACCGGCGGGCGGTGGAGGCCGGTCCGGGGTTGCCGGTGCCGGGCGGGGCCCGGTGCCGGATCGGGGGCTGCGGGCGGGTGGTGCGGCTGCGCTGCGGGCAGTGCCATCGGGTGAGTTGCGAGGCGCACGGCGTGGTCCGGCGTGACGGGCCGGCCAGGTGCGACGACTGCCTGTGGACGGGGTTGGGGAACCTGGCGTCCGCGGCGGTGCTGCTCGGCGGGGGTGTGCTCGCCGGGGAGGCCGGGGCGGTGGTCGGCCGGTGGGCGGCGGAGAGCGGGTCGGAGGACGCCCGGCTGTTGAAGGGGATGCTGAGCGGGGATCCGGACGCGGTGCGGGAGTTGCCGGGCGGGTTGCGGGCGCTCGGGCGGGTGGTGGTGCTGCGGATGCTGGCGGCGGAGCTGGGGGACGGGCCGGACGGGGGCGGGGCCCGGGTCGGAGCGCTGCTGGGGGCGTTGGGCGGAGCGGGGAGCCTCGGCGCGGAGCTGGGGCGGGTGCTGCGGCGGCGTGAGGTGCGGGACGCCGTGCGGCGGGGCGGTACGGCGGCGGCGTACGGGGAGTGGTCGGCGGCGTGGGAGGACGCGCCGGGCGAGGTGACGCTGGTGCACGGGGTGGGCTTGGCGGCGCTGGCGGTGGCGTTCGGTCCGGGTGAGGGGAGTGCGGACAACGGTGGGGACGGCAGCACGGGCGGTGCCGGCGTGGGCGCGGCGGAGGCCGGGTGGCGGGTGGCGGCGGCGCGGGTGGCGGTGGGGTGCCTGGCGGCGGCGCTGTACAGCGACGGGTATTGGGACGCCTTGGCGCTGGTGACCGGGCGGCGGTCGGTGCCGGCGGAGCGGGAGCCGGTGCTGGCCGGGTTCGACCAGTATCTGCGGCGTCGGCTCGGGGAGTTGGACGAGTACCTGGGGCTGCCGCCGCAGCGGAGTCTGGCGGTGGCGTGGGCGGTCGAGCTGGAGGTGCTGCGGCTGCTGCGCGAGCGGGTGACGGCGGGGAAGGGCGCGGTGCCGGCGCCGGACGCGGCCGGCTGCGCCTTGCTGGGCGGTCCGCTGTTCCTGACGCGGGAGGGCGGCGGCGCGGCGGTTCTGCGGGCGGCGGGGGCAGCCGGGCGGGCGGCAGGCCGGGTGGTCGACGGTGGTGGTGCGCTGCGCGGAGGGGCGGACGGTGCGGTCCGCCGCCGTGCGGCAGGCGGGCGGCTGGCGATGGAGGGGTTGCTGCTGCGGCTGCCTGTGGAGTCGTTCCGCGGGACCGAGGTGGACCGGTTGCTGGAGCTGGCGTCGGAGGGCGGCCCGTACGAGTACCTGCTGGGGCAGCGGCGTTTCCAGGAGGTGATCGACGCGATCGAGGCGGACGTGGTGGTGCTGAACGGTGTGCCCGACGGGTTGCCGGACCGGGTGCCGCGGGTGGTGTGGTGGCCGCTGCTCGCGCGGGCGTACCTGGGGCGGGCCGGGGAGCGGCTGGAGGCGTCGGAGTGGCAGGGCGCGTTCGAGGACTTCGAGTGGGCGGCGGAGTACGGGGAGGTGCTGACGCGGCACCAGCGGAGCGTGGAGCAGGCGGCCCGCCAGTGGGGGTTGCAGCTGCGCCGCGAGGACCGGCGTTCCTGGGTGCGGTACGCGGAGGTGCTGCTGCGGGCGCAGCGCCTGGTGCCGGGGAGTCGGAGCGTGGCGGAGAACCTGGCGGAGGCCCGCCGCTACCTGCCGGCGGGGCACGTGCTCACGCACCGCCCGGCCAGGCCCCGTCGGCAGGAGGGCAGCGGTCGGCAGGACAAGAACGGTGAGCGGCTTGCGGCGGCGGCGCACCCGCCGGCGGAGCCGGTGTCGCCGTACGCGGTGCTGGGGCTGGAGCCGTCGGCGGACGGTCCGGCGGTGCAGGCGGCGTATGTAGGGGAGTTGAAGGCGGCGGGTCGGGACGTGGAGCGCAAGCGGCGGGTGTCGGCGGCGCGCAGTGCGCTGAGTACGCCGGAGCGCCGGTGGCTGGCGGATCTGCTGCTGCCGCTGGTCGGGCATCGGGCGTTGGGCGGTCCGGCGGCGGAGGAGCCGCAGGAGTGGGTGCGGCGGATGCTGGAGCGGGAGTCGGCGGCGGTGGTGCCGCTGCGGCCGGGGGTGGCGGAGCTGGTTCCGCTCGCACCGGCTGACGGGACGGGCGAGGCGGACCGGGTCGCCATGACGGATCAGGGGGAGTCGCGATGAGTCAACCGCCGGAGCAGGGAACGGAGTTCCTGGAACGCCGGTGTGCCGCGCTGGAGGCGAGGCTGCGCCGGGTGCAGGACGAGCAGCGGGAGCGGGAGAAGGCCCTGCTGCTCGGGCTGCTGGACGTGGACGACGCCCTGGTGCGCATGGGGGAGTGGCTGGGCCGGGTCGGGGAGGCCGGATCGGGCATGTCGGAGCGGGAGTTGCTGCTGGGCCTGATCGAACAGGTCGCGTTCGTCGACGAGTTGCTGCGGGCCAGGCTCGGCACGGTGGACGTCCGTCCGCTGCGGCTGCTCGGGTCCGCTGCGGATGCGGAAGTGGCGGACGTGGTGGAGGTGCTGCCGACCGGCGAGGTGCCGGCCGGCACGGTGGTGGCGGAGCGGCGCGGCGGGTTCCTGCTGGGCGGGGAGATCCTGCGCCGGGCGGAACTGGTGGTGGCGGTCGACCCGGTGGGCGGGCAGGAACCACCGTCCGCACCGCGGTAGTCCAACCACCAACCAGAGCAGTGGTCCGGTCAACGTTCAACTCGTGTGAGGAATACGTACGGTGTACCGAACTCTTGGGATCGACCTGGGCACCACCAACTCGGTCGCGGCGTGGATGCGCCGGGGCTCGGCCGAGGTGATCCGGAACCGGGACGGCGCGTCGGCGACGCCGTCCGCGGTGGCGCTGGACGAGGGCGGCGGGCTGCTGGTCGGCGCCGCGGCGCTCGGCCGGCGCGGGGCGGGCGGGGAGGTCGTCTGGGCGGTGAAGCGCCTGATGGGGCGGCAGTTCGACGACCCGGAGGTGCAGCGCGCGGTCCGGCACCTGGGGGCCGGCGGGTACCCGGTGTCGGGTGCGCCGGACGGCGGGGTGCTGGTGCGGCTCGGCGGGCGGGACTACACGCCGGTGCAGATCTCGGCGATGGTGCTGCGCCGGATCAAGCTGGACGCCGAGGCGCGGTCCGGCGAGCGGTTCGACCGTGCGGTGATCACGGTGCCGGCGTACTTCCACGAGCCGCAGATCGCCGCGACCCGGGACGCCGGGCGGCTGGCGGGCTTCCACGTGGCGCGTGTGCTGCCGGAGCCGACCGCGGCGGCGCTGGCGCACGGCTACACGGCGGGGACGGAGGACGCGCCGGCGGTGCTGGTGTACGACCTGGGCGGTGGCACCTTCGACGTCTCGGTGCTGACGCTGGTCACCGAGTTCACCGACAACCTGGCGCTGGGCGGCGACCGGCTGCTCGGCGGCGAGGACTTCGACCACCTGCTGGCCGAGCACCTGGACGGCCGGATCCGCGCCGACCACGGCGACTACCGGCCGCTGCCCGGGGACGCCCGGCTGCTGCGGGTGCAGGCCGAGCGGACGAAGATCCGGCTGTCCGCGGAGACCGCCGCCGAGCTGCTGCTGCCCGCGTTCGGCGCGAGCGCGGTGAACGTCCGGACCCGGGTGGACCGGGCCGCGTTCGAGCGGTTGATCGAGCCGCAGGTGGACGCGACCGTCCGCGAGGTGCTGGCCACGCTGAAGAGCGCCGCGCTGCTGCCGCAGGACGTGGACCACGTGTTGCTGGTCGGCGGCTCCAGCTCGGTCCCGCTGGTCCGGGAGCGGCTGGCGGGGGTCTTCGGCGCGGCGAAGCTGCGGACGGACGTCGACCCGATGCTGTGCGTCGCGCAGGGCGCGGCCGTCCAGGCGGCGCTGCTCACCGCGCTGGAGTGCCCGGACTGCCTCGCGCCGAGCCCGCTGGAGAACGCGGACTGCCGGGAGTGCGGGACGTCGCTGGTGGGCCGGGTGACGGTGGACTGCCGCGGCTGCCACGTCCCGGCCGACGCCGCGCTGGATGCCTGCCCGGTGTGCGGTCGGACGCTGCCGGAGGCCGAGGACGCGGGGGCCGGGAACGCCGGTTCGCCGGCCGGATTGCCGGCGAGCGCCTGCACCGGCTGCGGACTGCCGGTGCTCGCGGGCTCCAGCCACTGCCCGGCCTGCGGGACGGCGGTCCAGGGCCCGGCGGACGGGCTGCGCTGCGCGGCCTGCGGGGAGGTGAACCCGGCGAGCGCGTCCGCCTGCCGGTTCTGCGACGAGCCGTTCCCGGTGGCCGATCCGCAGAACGTCACCGCGCATCCGCTGGGGCTCAAGCTGAAGGACGGGCGGCTGTCGGTGCTGGTGGAGAAGGGCACGCCGTACCCGTTCGAGCCGATCCTGCACACCTACGGCCTCACCGCCGGTGCCGGTGACACCCTTGAACTGGCCTTCTACGAGGGCGACTTCAAGACGGCGGACCGGAACTCGCCGTTCGGCACGGTGCACTGCGGGCTGCCCGCGGGTGTGTCGGGCACGCACCGGCTGACCGTGTCGGTGGAGCTCTCGGCGGACCGGCTGGTGGTGGTCCGGGCGAGCCTGGAGGGGGAGGAGTTCGTGGTCCAGCAGTTCCGCCGAAGCGTGGTCCCGCCGCGGATCCGGACCCGTGCGGTGGAGGTCCGGCGGGACCTGGCGCACTACCTGGCGAGCTGGCACGACAACCTCTACGAGGCCGAGATCGCGTACCACGAGGCGGTGGTGGCCAAGCTCGACCGGGTCGTGCGGGGCGAAGGCATCGACGACTCGCTCGACACCCTGCTCGACGAGGCGGACCGCGACCGCCGCCGGCAGCAGTTCGTCCGGAACCAGAGCGCGGACGCCTACCTGTACCGGCACCACCTGGGCACGCTGCTGCCCAGGGACACCGACGAACAGCTCGCCGCACTGCGCGACGAGCTGCGCCGGGCACGGCAGGTGGGCGACCTGGACCGCGCCGACCCGGTCGCGGAACGGATCCGGGAGCTGCTGGCGGCGCTCGGCCCGGACCTGCGCCGGGTCGTCTACGCCTGCGCGTTCGCCGAGGAGGAGCGGATCCAGCCGAAGCTGCGGCGGGACATCGAGGCGGCCAAGCGGGAGCTGGACAGTGCCCACGCGGCCGGGGACGCGCGGCGCCGGGAGGCCGCGCTGGACCGCTTCGTGGTGTTCCAGCCGGACCTGGACGGCCAGCTCGCCGAGGGCCGGGACCGCGGCCCGCGGATCGTCCGTCCGGAGGAGTGAGCCGGCCGGAGAGGTGGGCCGGCCGGCCCACCGCACCGGGGGAGTGCGGCGGGCGCGACGGAACCGTCAGGAGGCGATCGGGTTGCGCAGGGTGCCGACCAGCTGGAGCGCGGCGGACGGGTCGGCCAGGTCCACCATCTGCCGGTTGTCGCGCAGCTGCAGCCGGTTGAGGCAGGAGAGCGGGAACTCGGCGGCGAACAGGTCGAAGCGCTCGAACTTCTCCGCCAGGTGCGGCACCGAGTCGCGGTAGTCGGCCGCGCAGGCGGCGACCGTGCGCCAGAAGGCCTCCTCGTCGAGCACCCCGGCCTCGTCGAGCAGCGCGCCCAGGTAGCGGAAGAAGCAGTCGAAGACGTCGGTGAAGACCGACAGCAGCTTCAACTCGTCCGGCACCGCGGCCCGGACCCGCTGCATCGCGGGCGGCAGGACGGCCGACGGGTCCATCACCACGATCTCCTCGGCGATGTCCTTGAACACCGCCCGGACCACCGCGCCCGACTCGTCCAGCACCAGGATCGTGTTCTCGCCGTGCGGCATGAACGCCAGGTCGTAGGCGTAGAAGCAGTGCAGCAGCGGGGTCAGGTAGGCGTCCAGGTAACGGCGCAGCCATACCTCGGGGGCCAGCCCGGACCGCTCGATCAGCGCGGCGGCGACCCCGTCGCCGGCGGCGTCCACGTGCAGCAGCGAGGCCATGGTGGCGAGCCGCTCCCCGGGTGCCAGTGCGGGCACCGGGCTCTCCCGCCACAGCGCGGCGAGCATCTTGCGGTACGGCGAGTACCGGTCGGTCGCCGCCTCGAACTGGCGGTGCCGGTACCCGATCGCCGCGTGCTCCCGGATGATCGTCAGCCCGGTGCCGCGCAGCACCTCGTCGCTCTCGATCAGCCGGGCCAGCCAGTCGTTGATCGCCGGGGTGGCCTCCATGTACGCGGCCGACAGCCCGCGCATGAAGCCCATGTTGAGGACCGAGATGGCGGTCTTCACGTAGTGCTTGGACGGGTGGTCGAGGTTGAAGAAGGTGCGGATCGACTGCTGCGCCCGGTAGTGGTCCTCGCCCTCGCCGAGGCAGACCAGGCGGTGGGTGGCCAGCTCCCCGGCGAAGGTGACGGAGAGCTTGTTCCACCACTGCCAGGGGTGCACGGGCAGCAGCAGGTAGTCGTCCGGGTCCAGGCCGAGGCCGGTCAGCCGCTCGGCGAAGCGGTCGAGCTGCGCCTCGCCCAACTCGGCGCGCATCAGGGCGGAGTAGGAGAGGTCGGCGCCGCAGGTGAAGGTGGCGTGCTCGCGGTGGGCGGCCAGCCAGACCAGCCGGACCGGCGCGGCGGCCTCCGGCGCGTACCGGTGGTGGTCGTCCACACCGAAGCCGATCCGGCCGTTGTTGGCGACGAACCCGGGGTGGCCCTCGGTCATCGCGGCCTCGACGGTCTGGAAGTCGGCGCGGGCCAGCTCGGCGGCGGTGGGCTGCGGCCGGGAGAGCTTGTCCGCGGCGCCGGCCAGGGTGGCGGAGATCTCCTCCAGGTAGACCGGCAGGACCTCGTCCGACAGGCCCAGCGACGACCGCAGCTCCAGGCAGAGGTCGACGGCGTCCAGCGGCAGTTCCTGCTCGCCCCGGTGCCGGGTGATGGAGGCGGGGTCGATCTGCCAGTGGTCCAGGGCGCGCAGCCGGGCGGCGAAGCGGTACTCGACCGTGCCGTCGTCGGCGCGCACCGCGTACCGCCCGTCGGGCAGCGGCTGCGGGGTGAGCAGGCGCTCGTGCGAGAACTCGGCGAGCGCCTTGCGGACCAGGTGGCGGTTGGCACGCTGCCACAGCTCGGGGGTCAGGTGCCCGACGGCGGCGACGGGGGACCCGGCGGACGCGGCGGGGGCGGACGAGGCGGCGGTGGCGGACGAGGCGGCGGGGGTCACGAGAGGGCTCCGGTGGCGGCGGTGAACTGGGCGCGGGTGCAGGTGCTGAGCAGCGCTTCCTTCTCGGGTTTGGCGACCGCCCCGACCACCCGGAAGCCGACGGCGGCGTTGAGCGCCTGCACGGCGGTGTTGCGGATGTCCGGCTCGACCACGACCCGGCGGGCGGCCGGGTCCTGGAACAGGAAGGCCAGCACGGTGGTGATCACGGCCCGGGTGAAGCCGTGCACCGGGGTGTCGGCGGGCGCGCACAGGAAGTGCATGCCGACGTCGCCCGGCTGCGCCTCGTACAGGCCGGCGAGTTCGACCCGGGCGGGGTCGTAGCGTTCGACCAGGAAGGCGGGGCGGCCGTCGTGCAGGCCCAGGTAGGCGTCGCGGTCGGGGTGTCCGGTGATCGCGCGGTACTCGGCGGCGACCTCGTCCGGGGTGGCCTGCTGCATCATCCAGTAGACGGCCTTGGGGTGGGTGACCCAGCGGTGCAGCAGCGCACTGTCGGCGTCGACGTCGAGCGGCCGGACGGTGAGCTCGCCGACGCCGGGGAGGTCCAGGCTGAACGGGGTCATGCGACGAGTCCTTCCGGTGCGCCGAACTCCTGGTAGGCGATGGCCTTCTCGATCGGGTAGACCTCGCGGCCGAGCAGCTCGCGGATGATCCAGGAGTTGCGGTACGCGCCCATGCCGAGGTCGGGCGAGGTGATGCTGTGGGTGTGGGTGCCGCCGTTCTGCAGGAAGATCCCGCGCCCGGTGGTGTCGATCGCGTAGTTGCGGGCCACGTCCGGGCGGCCGTGCCCGTCGAGCCGGATCCGGTCGCGGACGGGTGCCAGGAACTCGGGGACGCGGTGCCGGTAGCCGGTGGCCAGCACCAGGCCCTCGGTGCTCACCGTGTAGCCGCGGTCCTGCTCGGCGTGGTGCAGGCCGAGGGTGTAGCGGCCGGTGGCGTCGTCGTAGGAGGCCTCGCGCAGTTCGGAGTTGGTGAACAGCCGGGTCGGGACCGGGCCGTGGATGCTGCGCCGGTACAGCAGGTCGTGGATGGCGTTGATCAGCTCCGCGTCGATGCCCTTGAACAGGGCCTTCTGCTCGGACTCCAGCCGGTAGCGGGTCTGTTCGGGCAGCGCGTGGAAGTAGTCCACGTACTCGGGGGAGGTCAGCTCCAGGGTGAGCTTGGTGTACTCCAGCGGGAAGAAGCGCGGCGAGCGGGTCACCCAGGTCAGCCGGTAGCCGTGCTGCTCCTGCTCGGAGAGCAGGTCGTAGTAGATCTCGGCGGCGCTCTGGCCGCTGCCCACCACGGTGATCGACTCCTTCCGCTGCAGCGCCTGCTTCTCCTCCAGGTAGCGGGAGTTGTGCAGCAGGTCGCCGCCGAGGCCGCGGCAGACCTCGGGCAGGTGCGGCGGGGTGCCGGTGCCGAGCACCAGGTGCCGGGCGCGGTGGCGGACGGTGCCGTCGGCGGTCTCGGCGGTGACGGTGTACAGGGCCTCCCGCTCGTCGTACTCCACCAGGGTGACCTGCCGGCCGAAGCGCAGGTTGGGCAGCCGGTCGGCGGCCCAGCGGCAGTAGGCGTCGTACTCGGCGCGCACCGGGTAGAACAGCTCGCGGATGTAGAACGGGTACAGCCGCCCGTTCTCCTTCAGGTAGTTGAGGAAGGAGTACGGCGAGGTCGGGTCGGCCAGGGTGACCAGGTCGGCCATGAACGGGGTCTGCAGGGTGGCGGAGTCCAGCAGCATCCCGGGGTGCCAGGAGAACTCGGGGCGGCTCTCCAGGAAGAGGCCGTCCAGCTCGCCGGCGAGCGGCGCGGTCAGGCAGGCGAGGCCCAGGTTGTACGGGCCGAGGCCGATCGCGACGAAGTCGTGGGTGGTCATCGGAGGGTCCTTTCAGCCGGCGGCGCGGCAGAGTTCGGCGGCCGCGGCCTGGTCGGACAGGTACTGCTCGGCGTGGCCGGCGACCAGGTCGAGGACGTGGGCGACGTCCGCGGCGGTGGTCTCCGGGTTGAGCAGGGTGAACTTGAGGTAGTGCCGGCCGTCGACCTTGGTGCCGGCCACCACCGCCTCGCCGGAGGCGGCCAGCGCCCGGCGGGCGTACAGGTTGGCCTCGTCGGCGTCCGCGGGGTCGGTGCCGACGGGCGGCAGGTGGCGGAAGACCACGGTGGACAGCTGCGAGCGGGTGACCACCTCGAAGCGGGGGTCGGCGGCGAGCAGCGCGTACGCCTCGGCGGCCCGGTCGACCACCTGGTCGAAGAGTTCGCCGACCGCGTCGGCGCCCATCACCCGCAGGGTCAGCCAGAGCTTGAGCGCGTCGAAGCGCCGGGTGGTCTGCACGGACTTGTCGACCTGGTTGGGGATCCGCTGCTCGGCGGCCCGGGCCGGGTTGAGGTAGTCGGCGTGGTGGGTGGCGTGCCGCAGCACGCTCCGGTCGCGGACCAGCAGGGCGCTGGAACTGACCGGCTGGAAGAAGGACTTGTGGAAGTCGACGGTGACCGAGTCGGCCCGCTCGATGCCGGCCAGCAGGTGGCGGCGGGTGCGCGAGACCAGCAGCCCGCAGCCGTACGCGGCGTCCACGTGCAGCCGGGCGCCGGCCCGCGCACAGGCGTCGGCGATCTCCGGCAGCGGGTCGATCGAGCCGAAGTCGGTGGTGCCGGCGGTGGCGACCACGGCCATCACCGGGAGTCCGGCGCGGCGGCAGCGCTCCAGCTCGCGGGCGAGCACGGCGGGCCGCATCCGGCGGTCGCGGTCGGTCTCCACGGCGATCACCGCGTCGGGGGCGAGGCCGAGCATCTTGGCGGACTTCTGCACGCTGAAGTGCCCGGCCTGCGAGGTGAGCACCCGCAGTCTCGGCAGTGCCTGGTGGCGGGGGAGCGCGGTGGCGGCCAGCGCCTGCTCGCGGGCCAGCAGCAGGGCCTGGAAGTTGGACTGCGAGCCGCCGCTGGTGAACACGCCGTCGGCGTCCGGGCCGAGCCCGATCCGGCCGGCCGTCCAGTCGATCAGGCGGCGCTCGATCAGGGTGCCGCCGGCGCTCTGGTCCCAGGTGTCCAGGGAGGAGTTGACCGCGCTGAGCACGGCCTCGCCGAGCAGCGCGGGGATGACCACCGGGCAGTTGAGGTGGGCCAGGTACCGGGGGTGGTGGAAGTACACCGCGTCGCGCAGGTAGACCTGCTCCAACTCGTCGAGGGCGGCGCCGGTCTCGCCGAGCGGGCGGTCCAGGTCGACGGCCGCGATCTCGGGGCCGAGCCGGTCCGGGGTGATCCCGCTGAACGGACCGGCGGTGGCGACCCGGCGGGCGACGCGGTCGACCCCGGCGGCGACGGCGGCCCGGTAGGCGGGCAGCGTCCGGTCGTTGAACAGGTGGGAGCGGGCCCCGGTGGCAGGTGCCGGCATGGTCATCGTCAGTCCCCAAGGGTCAAGGGCGAGTTGATGTAGTTAGGTTAGCCTAACCTAACTGAAATGACCAAGACGAGAGCCCGCCCCCGTGATGCCGGGGACGGGCTCTCGTGCCGGGAAAAGGGCTGGTCAGGCCTCGGTCGACGCCTCCTCGCGCAGCTGCTCCTCGGAGGCGCCGCGCCGCCAGTAGCCGGAGAAGGTGACCGCGCGGCGGTCGAAGCCGCGCTCGCCGACCAGGTGCCGGCGCAGCGACTTCACCGTGCCGGACTCGCCGGCGATCCAGGCGTACGGCGTGCCGGCGGGCAGCTCGGCGGCGCGCACCGCCTCGGTGAGGGCGGCGGGCCGGCCGGCCTCGCGGATCAGCCAGACGATCTCCACCTCGGGCCCGGCGGGCAGGTCCTGGATGTCCTCGGCGTGCGGGACCTCGATCCACACCCGGGCCCGGGCGTCGGCGGGCAGCCACTCCAGGATGCCGCCGACGGCGGGCAGCGCGGTCTCGTCCGCGGCCAGCAGCAGCCAGTCGGTGCCCTCCGGCGGCCGGAAGCCGATGCTGCGGTTCTCCGCCCGGCGCGGACCGAGCAGGATCACCCGGTCGCCGGGTCCGGCGGTGGCCGCCCAGCGGGCCGCCGGACCGGCCGCGCCGGAGCCGGGATCGGTGCCGTGCAGGGCGAAGTCCACGTCCACCTCGGCGAGTTCGGGCCGGTGCGCGCGGATGGTGTACGAGCGCATCACCGCCCGCTGCTCGGCCGGCAGGGCGCGCCAGGCGCCGAACCAGTCGAGGCCCGCCTCGATCGGCAGCAGCGGCGCCGGCTGGCCGGGGTGCGGCAGGAAGAGCGAGAAGCTCTGGTCCCGGCCGCCGCTCTCGAAGCCCTTCAGCTGCTCGCCGCCGAGGGTGACCCGGACCATGGTCGGCCCCAGCCGCGCCGAGCGGACCACCTGCGCCTCGAAGAAGCCGAACTGGGCCGCGAGGTCCGCCGCCTCGTCCTCGATCGGGTCGCTCATGACAGCTTCTTCGCGGACTGGATCGCCTTGGCCAGGTTCTCCAGCAGCGGCGCGGCGCCGGCCCAGGAGAACCGCGGCACGGCGTCCCAGGGGACGATCTGGCCGGCCTTGACGGCGGGCAGCTGGTTCCAGGCGGGCTTGGCGGCCAGGTCCTTGGGCTGCAGCGCGGTGGAGCGCTTGTCGAGCAGCAGCAGGTCGGCGTGGAACTTGCCGGCGTTCTCCCAGCTCAGCGCCTCGAAGTAGTCGCCGGCCTCCAGCTTCTCGGGCTGGACGAAGTCCACGCCCAGCTCGGCGAAGGTGATCAGGTCGGTGGCGATCTTCGGGTTGGAGACGTAGAAGATGTCGGCGGCGCCGGAGCAGGCCATCACCTTGATGCCGCCGGCCGCCTTGGCGGCCTGCCGCAGCTGCTCGGCCGCGGCCTCGTAGCGGGCCTTGGCGTCGGTGACCTTCTTGGCCTTCAGGTCGGCGCCGAGCGACTCGGCGAGCTTGGCGTAGCGCTCGATCGGCTGGGTCATCGGCACCCGGCCGGTGGTGATCGCGACGCTCGGGGCGAGCTGCAGGATCTTGTCCTTGGACTCGTCCGGCACGTACCAGAGGGCGTCCGGGTCGTACATGTGGGTGACCAGCAGCTCGGGTCGGACCGCCGCGTACTTCTCGACCGAGAACTCGCCCCAGGCGTTGCCGAGGATCTCGACCTTGTCCACGTTCAGGTCGCCGGCCTGCGGGTCGGGCTTGCCGTCGGTGCCCTTGGTCTCGCCGAAGACGCCGACGATCTGCTTGTCCAGGCCGAAGTCGACCAGGGCGGCGGCGGTGCCGGTGAAGGCGACCACCCGGGTGGGCGCGGCCTTGGCGGTGACCTCCTTCTTCCGGTCGTCGGTGAAGCTCCACGGACCGGCGGCAGCGCCGGACTTGGCCTCGCCCGAGGTGGCGCCGCCCTTGCCGTCGTCCTTGCCGCCGCAGGCGGCGAGCAGGGCGCCGGCGGCGGTGGCGCCGGCGGCGGCGAGCAGGCCGCGGCGGGAGAGGTCGGCAGTTCTGGGCATGGGCATGGCGGAGCACTTCCTCACGGGGTGTCTGTCGGGCGGACCGGAAGATAGGTTAACCTAACCTAAGTTCTTGTCCAGAGGGTGTCCGAACCACTCCTCAGCGCACCCCGGAGCAGCCCTTGTCCGTCGTCAACTCCCTTGCCGTGACGGCGGACCGGCCGGTCCGCCGGCGATCCGCCCGGGCCGCCGGGCTGGCCGCGGCCGGGCTGGTCCTGCTCTGCGTCCTGGCGCTCAGCATCGGCTTCGGCGCCCGCCAGCTCTCGCTCGCCGAGGTCTGGCAGGGCCTCACCGACCCCGCCGCGCCGACGTACACCGTGGTGCACGAGATGCGGCTGCCGCGCACCCTGCTCGGCCTGCTGGCCGGCAGCGCGCTCGGCCTCGCCGGAGCGGTGATGCAGGCGCTGACCCGCAATCCGCTCGCCGACCCCGGCCTGCTCGGCATCAACGCCGGCGCCTCCGCCGCGGTCGCCACGGCCGCCGGCCTGCTCGGCGTCACCGCGTTCAGCGGCTACGTGTGGTTCGCCCTGGCCGGCGCCGCCGGCGTCGCCGTCCTGGTGTACGCCGTCGGCGGCGGGCGCGGCGCCACCCCGGCCCGGCTCGCGCTGGCCGGCTCCGCGCTCAACGCCACCCTGTACTCCTTCGTCAGCGCGGTGATGCTGCTGAACGCCGCCTCGCTGGAGCGGATGCGCTTCTGGACCGTCGGCTCCCTGGCCGGCGCCCAACCCTCCACGGTCCGCCAGGTGCTGCCGTTCATCGCCGTCGGCCTGCTGCTCGCCCTCGCCCTCGCCCGGCCGCTGAACGCGCTCGCCCTCGGCGACGACTCCGCCCGCGCCCTCGGCGCCCGCCCGGCCGCCACCCGGGCCGCCGCGATCCTCGCGGTCACCCTGCTGTGCGGCGCCGCCACCGCCGCCTGCGGGCCGGTCGTCTTCGTCGGCCTGATGGTCCCGCACCTGGTCCGCGCCGTCACCGGACCCGACCTGCGCTGGCTCTTCGCCTACTGCGCGCTGCTCGCCCCCGTGCTGCTGCTGGGCGCCGACGTGCTCGGCCGGGTGCTCGGCCGGCCCGGCGAACTCCAGGTCGGCATCGTCACCGCCGTCCTCGGCGGTCCCTTCTTCCTCTTCTTCGCCCGCCGCGGGAGGTCCCGGGCATGAACGTGCTCCGCATCGGCGCCCTCTCCGTCCGCTACCGCCCGCGCGCCCTGGCCGCCGGAACGGCCTGCGCGCTGCTCGCCCTGCTGGTCGCCGTCCTCGCGCTCGGCACCGGCGACTACCCGATGAGCCCGGCGGACGTGCTGCGCACCCTGACCGGCGGCGGCACCCCCGCCGAGGAGTTCATCGTCCAGGAGCTGCGGCTGCCCCGGGTCGCCACCGCCCTGCTGGTCGGCGCCGCGCTCGCGCTCTCCGGCGCGCTCTTCCAGTCGCTGGTCCGCAACCCGCTCGGCAGCCCCGACATCCTCGGCTTCACCCAGGGTGCCGCCACCGGAGCCCTGCTGGTCGTGGTGGCCGGCGGCAGCAGCCTCGCGCTGGCCGGCGGCGCCGTCGCCGGCGGGCTGCTCACCGGCGTCGCGATCTACGCCCTGGCCTGGAAGCACGGCGTGCACGGCAGCCGGCTCGTCCTGGTCGGCATCGGCACCGCCGCGATCCTCACCGGCGTCAACGGCTACCTGCTCACCCGCGCCCAACTCATGGACGCCGCCCGGGCCGTGCTCTGGCTCACCGGAAGCCTGGACGGCCGCGGCTGGGGCGACGCCCTGCCGCTGCTGATCGCCCTCGCCCTGCTCGTCCCCGCCGTACTGATCGGCTGCGGCCCCGCGCTGCGGATCCTGGAGATGGGCGACGACTCCGCGAGCGGCCTCGGCCTGCGCCCCGAACGGCTGCGCCTCGCCCTGCTCGCCGCCGCCGTGCTGCTCGCCTCGCTCGCCGCGGCCGCCGCCGGACCGGTCTCCTTCGTCGCCCTCGTCGCCCCCCAGCTCGCCCGGCGGCTCACCCGGGCCCCCGGCCCCAACCTGCTCGCCGCGCTGTGCACCGGCGCCGCCCTCACCGTCACCGCCGACTTCGCCGCCCAGCGGATCGTGCCCGACCACCAGCTGCCGGTCGGCGTGGTCACCGGTGTACTCGGCGGCGGCTACCTGATCTGGCTGCTCGCCACCGAACGCCGGGCGGGCCGGCTGTGACCGGCGCCGGGACGACCACTGCTGTGCCCACTGCATCGAACGGAGCGGACCCCATGCCGGACGGCACCCCGCGGCTGGCCGGCCGCGACCTCACCCTCGCCTACGAACGCCGCACCATCGCCGAACAGCTCACCGTGGACATTCCCGACCACTCCTTCACCGTGGTCGTCGGCCCCAACGCCTGCGGCAAGTCCACCCTGCTGCGCGCCCTCTCCCGCACCCTGCGGCCCACCGCCGGACAGGTGCTGCTCGACGGCCGCTCGATCGCGGAGATCCCGGCCAAGCAGGTCGCCCGCACCCTCGGACTGCTCCCGCAGTCCTCCACCGCCCCCGACGGCATCACCGTCGCCGAACTGGTCTCCCGCGGCCGCTACCCGCACCAGGGCCTGCTGCGCCAGTGGTCCCCCGAGGACGAGCGGGTGGTCGGCGAGTCGATGGCCGCCACCGGCGTCGAGAACCTCGCCGACCGGCTGGTGGACGAGCTCTCCGGCGGCCAGCGCCAGCGCGTCTGGATCGCCATGGCACTCGCCCAGGAGACCCCGCTGCTCCTTCTCGACGAGCCCACCACCTACCTGGACATCGCCCACCAGATCGACGTCCTCGACCTGTGCGCCCGCCTCCACGAGGAGCGCGGCCGCACCCTGGTCGCCGTCCTGCACGACCTCAACCACGCCGCCCGGTACGCCACCCACCTGATCGCCATGCGCGACGGCCGGGTGGTCGCCGCCGGCCCGCCCGGCGAGATCGTCACCGCCGAGCTGGTCGAGGAGGTCTTCCGGCTGCCCTGCCGGGTCATCGAGGACCCGGAGAGCGGCACCCCGCTGGTCGTCCCGGCCGCCCGGAAGCCCGCGGCCCGATGAGCCACCGGGTCTTCCGCGACGCCCACGGCATCCCCCACCTGCGGGCCGACGGCCCGCGCGCCCTCGCCTTCGCCCAGGGGCACAACGCCGCCACCGACCGCGCCTGGCAGCTGGAGGTCGAACGGCACCGCGCGCAGGGCAGCTCCGCGGCCTTCCTCGGCCCCGAGTCGCTCTCCTGGGACGTCCTCGCCCGCCGGGTCCGGCTCGCCGACACCGCCCGCCGCTGCTTCGCCGCCCTCGACCGGTCCACCGCCGGCTGGGTGCTCGCCTACGTCGACGGCGTCAACGCCGGCCTGGCCGAACACGCCAGGAACGCACCGGAGTTCGCCGCCGCCGGGCTGCGGCCGGGGGAGTGGAAGCCGTGGACGCCGCTGGCCGTCTGGCTCTCCCACCACCTGCTCTTCGCCGGCTTCCCCGCCAAGCTCTGGCGCGAGCGGGTCGCCCGCGAACTCGGCCCGGACGCCGTCGAGCTGTTCGCCACCGACGGCCCCGGCAGCTCCGGCTCCAACGGCTGGCTGCTGGCCGGCGAGCGCACCGCCACCGGCGCCGCGCTGATCGCCGGCGACCCGCACCGCTTCATCGAGGCTCCCGGCATCTACCAGCAGATCCGCCTCGCCTGCCCCGAGTACGACGTGGTCGGCATCGCCGTCCCCGGCGTCCCCGGCCTCGCCCACTTCGGCCACACCGGCGGCGTGGCCTGGGCGATCACCAATGCCATGGCGGACTACCAGGACCTGTACCGCGAACGGCTCCGCCGCACCGGCGACGGCGTCGAGGCGCTCGGCCCGGACGGCTGGCGCCCCGCCCACGCCCACACCGAGACCGTCCACGTCGCCGGCGGCGACCCGGTCACCGTCGAGGTGCTGGAGACCGCGCGCGGCCCGGTGCTGACCGGCGGCCCGGACGGCGAGGCGATCAGCCTGCGGTACCCGCCGCGGGTCCGGGCGAAGCTCGGCTTCGAGGCACTCCCCGCGCTGCTGCGCGCCCGCACCGTCGCCGACGTCGACCGGGCGATGGACCACTGGGCCGAACCCGTCAACATCGTCCTTGCCGCCGACACCGCGGGCGGCCTGCTGCACCGCACCGCCGGGGCCGTCCCGCTCCGCGACCCCGCCAACGGCCTCGGCCCGGTGCCCGGTCGGGACGCCGCGTACGCCTGGCGCGGCTGGCGGGCGCCGCTGCGCGAACCGGTCGCCGGACGCGCGGTGATGGCCAACCAGCGCGGCATCGCCGCCCCGCTCGGCGTCGAGTTCTCCGCCCCGCACCGCGCCCGGCGGATCGCCGAACTCCTGGACGCGCGGCAGGGGTGGACCGCCGACACGGTCACGGACGTGCACACCGACACCCACCTCGGCTCGGCCGGCCCGCTGCTCGACCTGGTCGCCGGGCTCGACGGCCTCACCCCGAGCGCCGCCGCGCTGCGCGCCCGGCTGCTCGGCTGGGACCGCAGGATGGCCGCCGACTCGGCCGACGCCGCCGCGTATGCCGCCCTCCGGTCCGCCGTGGTGCGGGAGTTGGCGGCGCACCCGGTGTTCGCCGGACTGGCCGCCCTGCCCGAGCTCCCGGAGGTGCTGCTGCCCTGGCAGGCCCTGCTGCCCCGGATCGGCTACGCCCTGGAGAGCCTGCTCACCACCGACCGGCTGCCCGGGCTCGACCCGCCGGCGTCGGTCCGGGCCGCGCTGGAGCGGGTCGCGGCCGGTCCGCTGCCCGGGAGCTGGGCCGAGACCCACCGGCTGGCGCCCTGGCAGGCCCTGCCCGCGCCCGCCGAGTGGCCGGGCCTCGGCGGCGACCACGACTGCGTGCTCTCCACCTCCTCCGTGCCCGGGCTCACCGACCTCAGCGCCCGCGGGCCCGCCGCCCGGTACGTCTGGGACCTGGCCGACCGCGCGAACAGCCGGTGGGTCGTCCCGTTCGGCGCCTCCGGCCTCCCCGGGCACCCGCACCACCGCGACCAACTGCCGCTCTGGCTGGCCGGACGCCTGGCGCCCGTCACCACCGACTGGAACCAGCTCACCGAGGAGCTCCCCGCGATGACCGACTTCCGACGCACCGTCCCCGGCTTCGGCGAGGTCCGGCTGCGGCCGCTCGACCCGGCCGGCGACGCCGAGCTCGTCCACGGCTGGGTCACCCAGGAGCGCGCCCGCTTCTGGGGCATGCTCGACCACGACCGGGCCGCCGTCCAGGAGACCTACGCGTACGTCGACTCGCTCACCACCCACCACGCCTGGCTCGCGCTGCGCGACGGCGAACCCATCGCCCTCTTCCAGACCTACCGGCCCGAGCACGACCCGGTCGGCGACTGCTACCCGGTGCAGGACGGCGACCACGGCGTCCACCTGCTGATCGGGCCCGCCGACGGGGAGAGCCGGCCGGGCTTCACCGAGGCGCTGATCGCCGTCCTGATCGCCTTCGCCCTCGACGACCCCGCCCACCGGCGGATCGTCGCCGAACCCGACGCCCGCAACGAGAAGGCGCTGAACCGCCTGGTCCGCAGCGGCTTCGAACTCGGCCCCGAGATCGACAAGCCGGAGAAGCGGGCCCGGCTGGCCTTCCTCACCCGCGAGGCGGCCGCCCCGATCCTCGCCCGCCTGAGCCCGGCGTCCGGCAGCGGCGTGTAAGGGCGGCCGGGCATCCGCTGACAGTCCGTCGGCGCGCGGCCGGGCCTGCCACTGGCAGGCTCGCCGCATGACCCTGAACCTCGCCGTCGCCCAGTCGCTCTGCACCGCCGCGCTCACCGAGGCGGCCCGGCGCCGGCTCGCCGTCTCGGTCGCGGTGGTCGACGCCGGCGGCCACCTGATCGCCTTCGCCCGGATGGACGGTGCCGAGATCGCCGGACCGGTGCTCGCCCCGGACAAGGCGTACACCGCCGTCGCCAACAGCGCCCCCACCCACGAACTGGCCGTCGCCGCCGCGCCCGGCGGCCCGCTCTTCGGCCTGCACGCGGCCGCGGGGGGCCGCTACGTGATCTTCGGCGGAGGCATCCCGCTGCTCGACGTCGCCGGCCGGATCGTCGGCGGCATCGGGGTCAGCGGCGCCCCCGAGCCCGCGGACGACACCGCCTGCGCCCAGGCGGCGGTCACCCGCTGGGCAGCAATGCGCTGACCGCCGCGACGGTGTCCGCCTCGGCGGCCGTCTTGTCCTCCCGGTACCGCACCACCCGGGCGAACCGCAGGGTCACCCCGTCCGGGTAGCGCGAGGACCGCTGCACGCCGTCGAAGGCGATCTCCACCACCAGCTCCGGCCGCACCACCACCCCCCACGGCTCCTCCCGCACCGCCAGCTCGCGGAGCCGTCCGGTCTGCCACACCAGCAGCGCGTCGGTCAGCCCCTTGAACGTCTTCCCGAGCATCGCGAAGGAGCCGTCCTCCCGGCGCGCCCCCAGGTGCAGGTTGGACAGCCGTCCGGCCCGCCGCCCGTGCCCCCACTCGGCGGCCAGCACCACCAGGTCCAGGGTGTGCACGGGCTTCACCTTCAGCCAGGAGGCGCCCCGCCGGCCGGCGCTGTACGGCGCGTCCAGCCCCTTCACCACCACGCCCTCGTGCCGGTGCTCCCCGGTGGCCCGCTCGGCGAACTCCTCCGCCGCGGCGCGGGCCGCCGGATCCGCCGGGTCGGCCACCACCAGCCGGCGCACCCGCGCGGACTCCGGTGCCAGCCGCGCCAGTTCGGCCTGCCGCTCGCCGGCCGGGGCGTCCAGCAGCACCCGCCCGTCCACTGCCAGCAGGTCGAAGAAGACCGGGGAGAGCGGCAGTCCGGCGTTCTCGCCCGCCGCCTCGGCCGCGGAACCGACCCGCCCGGCCGTCTGCTGGAACGGCCGCGGCCGGCCCTCGCCGTCCAGCGCCAGCACCTCGCCGTCCAGCACCACCTGCTCGACCGGCAACTCCCGCACCAGTCGGGCGACTTCCGGAATCCGTGCGGTGATATCGGCGAGCGTGCGGGTGTAGATCCGCACCCGGTCGCCGTCCCGGTGGACCTGGATCCGGATGCCGTCGAGCTTCTCCTCCACCGCACACGGCCCGAGCCGCTCCAACGCCTCCGTCACGGTCTTCGCGGACTGCGCCAGCATCGGCAGCACCGGACGGCCCACGCTCAGGGTGAACTCGTCCAGCACCTCCGGGCCTTCGGCCAGCAGCAGGGCCGCCGTCGCACCCGCCGAACCGGACAGCATCACCGCCCGCCGCACCGCCCCGACCTCGACACCGACCGCCGCCGCCAGGCCCTCCACCGCGAGCGCGTCCAGCGCGCCCTGGCGCAGCTCGCCGCCGATCAGCCCGAGCAGGAACGCCTGCTCCTCCTCGGTGGCCTCCGCCATCAACGCGTCGACCAGGCGCTTGCGTTCGGCCTGCGCGCCGGCGCCCGAGAGCGCGGCGATCCGCTCCAGCCGGGCGTCCACCTCCAGCACCCGCAGGGTCGGTTCGGCGGCCGGCCCCGGACGGTCGCGCAGGGTCTGCCGGCCGACGCCGATCCGCCGCTGCGGCAGCCGGCCCGCCAGATAGGTGATCACCACGGGCGCCTCGGCCGGCTCCGCGTGCCGGAAGAGCTCGGCGAGCAGTGCGACCTTCGCGTTCCGCGCGGTCGTCCGGGTGAGCTGCCGTGACGTCCGGGCCAGGTCCGCGAGGTGCATGGCTCCATCCTCACCGTGGCGGCGGCCGGTCGCCCGGCGGGCGCACCGGGTCGGTCCGCCCGCACCGCGAGCCTGCGCGGCGCGCCGGGTCGGTCCGCCCGCACCCCCGGCCTGCGTGCGGCGCGCCGGGTCAGACCGTTCGTACCGCCAGCCTGCGCGGCGCGCCGGTGCAGGCGGCCAGCCGCTCCGCCGCCGCCTCCAGCGCGCCCGCCGGCAGGGCGCCGTGCTCGGCGAAGAGCCGCACGTCCACGACGTCCCCGTCGAACTCCCACACCCCGGCGACCCGGCCCCCGTGCACCACCACCGGCGAGATCCAGCCCGCCGCCCGGGACACCTCCGAGCGGCGCTCCGGCGCGAGCAGTCGGGCGTCGGACGTGCCGGTGCCGAGCACGTACTGGTCGAAGCCGGGCAGCAGCACCACCTCCTCGGACGGCTGCGTGGCCGCCAGCTCCGCCACGTCCTCGGCGAGCATCCGGCGCGGCTCCCCGTCCACCGACACCTCGGCCAGCCGGTCGCCGAGCGCGGCGAACCAGCCGCGCAGCCGGGCCTTCCTCGACGCGCCGCGCAGCAGCCACGCGTCGAAGGACTCGGCGGTGGCCGGGCCGTGCGCCCCCAGGTAGGCCGGCAGCACGGTGTGTGCGGCCTGCTCGGGTTCGGGCAGCGTTCCGAGCCAGCCGGCGATCCACGTGCGCGGCGCGGCGAAGCCGGCCCGGTTGCCCTCGCCGGGGCCGTTGCAGAGCCGTCCGGTCCAGGCGAGCGGCTTCAGCACCGTGCCCCAACCGGACGTCAACTGCTCCCGCAGATCGGCGAACGCGGGCCGGGCCACCAGCGCCTCGGTGAGCTCCGCCCGGCTCAGCGGGCCGGCCGACAGCAGCTCCTCGACCGCGTCACCGAGCGCCGCCATCCGGTCCGGGGTGACGCCGAAGGTGCGCTGCCAGGACGGCTTCTCCCAGGTACGGGCGGCGGAGATCAGCGAGAGGTACGACGGCAGGTCGCCCGGGTCCATCAGGTGCAGGGTGCCGCGCATCGCCCAGGTGCGGACCACCGTGCGGTCGGCCAGCGCCGCTGCCACCGCGCCGGGCCGCGGAGCCTCCTGCCGCACCGCGACCGCCAGCTCCGCCGCCGACGCCACCTGCGCCTGCACCCCGCAGAGCCGCCGCACCACCTCCGCGACCCCGCCCCCGCCCCGCGGCACCAACCCCTGCCGCCGCAACCGCCACGCGAACACCTGCTCGTGCGTCACCCGCATCCCCATACGCCCACCCTAGGCACCACCCCCGTCACCGCCCCGCCGGTGTGCGGGGCGGGGTGACCGCGCGCCCGGTGGGACGGGGGCGTCAGGGGATCAGGACGATCTTGCCCTTGGTGCGGCCGGTCGCGATCAGCTCGTGGGCCTTGGCGGCGTCGGCGAGCGGGAGCCGGTGCTCGACGTGGGGGCGCAGGCGGCCGGTCTCCACCAGGTCGGTGAGTGCGGCGAGGCCGACCCGGTCGGGCTCGGCGGTGAAGGGGACGAAGCGCCGTCCGGCGGCCGCCGTCCGCTCGGCGAACTCCCGGTCGGAGGATCGCACCAGGGTGACCAGCGCCCCGCCGTCCCGCAGCACGCCGAGCGAGCGCTCGGCGACGTCCCCGCCGATGCCGTCGAGCACCACGTCGAGTCCGGTGAGCCCGTCGGTGAAGTCCGCGGTGCGGTGGTCGATCAGGTGGTCCGCGCCGAGCTCGCGCAGGAAGTCGTGCTTCTCGGCGCTCGCGGTCGCGTACACCTCGGCGCCGAGCGCCTTGGCGATCTGTACGGCGAGGTGGCCGACGCCGCCGCCGGCGGCGTGGATCAGGACCCGCTGTCCGGCCTGCAGCTTGGCGCCGTCGACGAGGGCCTGCCAGGCGGTGAGTCCGGCGAGCGGCAGGGCGGCGGCCTCGGCGTGGCTGAGGCCCTTCGGCTTGCGGGCGAACTGCCGGGAGGGCGCGGCGACGTACTCGGCGTAGGTGCCGGCCTGGCGGGGGAAGAGCGGCATGCCGTAGACCTCGTCGCCGACCCTGAGGTCGGTGACGCCGGGCACGACCTCCTCGACGACGCCGGAGACGTCCCAGCCGAGGACGAAGGGCGGTTCGCCGAGCAGCGGGAAGGCCCCGGCCCGGACGTACGCGTCGACCGGGTTGACCGAGGTGGCATGCACCCGGACCAGCACCTCGGTGACGGTCGGTACGGGCCGCTCGATCTCGACGCTCTCCAGGACCGACGGCCCACCGATGGAACGCTGGGTGATCGCTCGCATGACTGGTCTCCTCTGACGGTTTCCTGCTCCGTTGTTGTCCCCAACGCTAGAAGCGCCACCGGAGACGATGAATGGCCATAACTCTCGATTCCCTGTCCGATCGTCTCGCTACATCCTGCCGATCCGTCTACATTGGTCGTATGGACATCCTCACCGAAGCCGTCGCCTCCATGCGGACCGACCGCGCCCGTGCCGCCCGCACCGAGTGCCGGGGGCCGTGGGGGCTGCGCTTCCACGAGGAGGCGGGGTCGGGCTTCCACATCGTGCTGTCCGGGTCCTGCTGGCTGCTCACCCCGGACGGCGGTGCGACGGCGCTGGGCGTGGGCGACGTGGTGTTCCTGCGCCGGGGCGCGGAGCACGTGCTGACGGACGACCCGGGCTCCCCGGTGCGGGACTTCCGGCCGGAGCCGGCCGCACCGGACGACAGCACGGTGCTCGGCCACTTCGAGCTGGACGGCGGCGCGGGTCCGCGCGCCACGCTGCTCTGCGGCTCGTACCACCTGGACCGCACCCGCCAGCACCCGCTGGTGGCGAGCCTCCCGGAGCTGATCCACCTGCCGGCGCAGCCGGGCCGGCACCCGGCGCTGCGGGCGGCGATCGAGCTGCTCGGTGCCGAGCTGAGCAGTCCGGGCCCGGGTTCGGACGGCGTCGTCACGGAGCTGATCGACCTGCTGCTGCTGTACATCCTGCGGGCGTGGCTGGCGGAGCAGCCGGACTGCGCGACGGCCGGCTGGTCGGCGGCGCTGACCGATCCGGCGATCGCGCCGGCGCTGCGGGCGATCCACGCCGACCCGGGGTACGCCTGGACGGTGGAGGGCCTCGGCGAGCGGGTCGGGTTGTCCCGGGCGGCGTTCGCGCGGCGTTTCACCGGGCTGGTCGGCGAGCCGCCGCTGGCGTACCTGACCCGCTGGCGGATGACCACCGCGGCCCGGCTGCTGCGCCAGTCGGACCTGGGGATCGGCGCGGTCGGCGCCCGGGTCGGCTACGGCTCGGAGTTCGCCTTCGCCAAGGCGTTCAAGCGGGCGTACGGCCTGCCGCCGGGCCAGTACCGGCGCGAGGCGCCGGAGCCGTCGGCGGCCTGACGCGCCGCGGCGGGCGTGTAGCACGGGCGTCGGCCGCCGCCCGGGCGGATACTGACGGTATGCGCCTGAACCCTGAGAATCCCGAGTTCCCCGAGGACCTCGACGAGGAGTCGCCGGCGGCGATGGAGCCGGAGGACGCGCAACGCGAGGTCGTCGAGCACGAGCTGGACGACCTGGAGGTGCTGCGCCAGCACCGCGCGCTGGGTGCCGACGACGCGGACGACGGCGACGCCGTCGAGCAGGTTCGCGAGGTGGCGGTCGACGACGAGGACTACCGCGAGTAGCCGTCGGTCCCGCTACAGTGCCCGCCGGCGCTGGAGCCAGGCGAACGCCGCCCACCCCGGCAGGATCGGCAGCAGGAAGGTCAGCAGCCGGAACAGCATCACCGCCGCGAACGCGGCGGGCTTGTCCATGGTGCTCGCGCCGACCAGCAGGTTGGTGAGCAGCACTTCGACGCCGCCCGCGCCGCCGGGGGTGGGCATCACGTTGCCGGCGGCGTTCCCGGCCATGAAGACGAAGGCGACGGCCAGCAGGCCCGGCTGTTCGCCGACCGCGCGGGCGCAGCAGTAGAGGCAGGTGACGAAGGTCGCCGAGACCATCGCCTGCCCGGCGAAGCCGACGGCGAGCTTGCCGGGCTGCTGGAGCATGTCGAGCAGCCGGGGCAGCACCTCGGCGCGCAGCGGCCGCAGCAGGGCCTGGACCCGGCGGCGCAGCCAGGGGACGGCGGTGGCGGAGACGATCAGCACGGCGAGTCCGGCGAGGCCGACGGCGAGTATCCAGCCGCTGGGCAGTTCCTCGACCGGGCCGTCGGAGTCCAGGCCGAGCAGCGAGCTGACCACGGCGAGCTGGAGCAGGTGCAGGGCGAGGCCGATCATCTGGGACGCGCCGACGCTGGACAGCGCCTGCGCGGTGGGGATGCCGGCGCACTGCAGGAAGCGGGTGTTGAGGGCGATGCCGCCGACGCCGCCGGGGGAGACCAGTTTGACGAAGCCGCCGGCCACCTGGGCGGTGAGCGCGGTGCCGAAGGGGAGCCGTTCCGGGACGAAGCCGATCACGCCGAGGGTGGCCACCAGGTAGCTGGCGACGGCGGCGAGCGCGGCGCCGGCCAGCCAGCCGGGGTCGGCGTCGGCGAGCACGCCGATCGGGTTGCGGTCGGCGGTGAAGAGGGTCTGCAGCAGCAGGTACCCGGCGAGCATGCCGGCGGCGACGGTGAGCAGGGTGCGCGGGCGCAGCCGTTCCAGCCGGACCGGTTCGGACGGGGCCTGCGGCAGGTGGCGCTGCACCTCGGCGCGCAGTTCGGCGGTGAGTTCGCGGTGGGGCCGCAGCGCGGCGCGGGTGGCGCGGGGGAGGGCGATCGGCTGGAGCAGCGGCAGGGCGGCGCCGACCGGGCCGGGGCCGAGCACCCGCATCGCGGCGGCGACGGTGCGGGTGGGGCCGGCGTGCAGGGCGAGCACGGTGAGCAGCCCGGCGACGTCCAGGCGCAGCAGCAGGTCGCCGGCGGCGATCTCGCCCTCGGTCGGTCCGACCAGGTGGACCGCGCCCTCGGCGTCGACCAGGACGTTCTGCGGGTCGAGCGCCCGGTGGGCGATCCGGCGGCGCTGGAGCAGGGCGAGCTGCTGCCAGGCGTCGGTGAGGACCTCGTCGGTGAGCTCGTCCTCGGTGAGTTCGACGATCGGCCGGGCGGTGAGCTGCCGGTACGCCACCAGGGCGGCGTCCGGGCCGAGTTGGGCGACCGCCTCGGGGGTGCGGGTGCGCGCCCCGGCGGCGGTGGCGGCGTACGAGAGCAGGGTCTGGTGCTCCAGTCCGGCGCGCAGTGGTCGCAGGCCGAGCGGGCGCGGGGCGGTGCGGACCCGCAGCACCACCCACAGGTGCCGGAGCAGGCCGCTGGCCTGGGCCTGCCGGTCGATCAGGTGGACGTCCAGCACCGGCCGCCCGTCCCGCTGGGTGACCAGGTACGAGCACGGTCCGGTGGCGGTGACGGTCAGCGGGCGGACCCCGCACTGGGCGAGGGTCTGCTCGACCTGCCGCACGGTGGGGCAGGGCAGCGGCTCGCCGACGGCGTACCGGATGCCGTGCGCGGTGGTCCAGCCGATCAGCAGGGCGAGCACCAGGGAGAGCGGGCTGGCGTAGCCGGTGACCAGGCCGGAGAGGCCGGCGAGGGTGAGGGTGGTGCCGAGCGCGGTGCGCCAGCGGCGCAGGCCGGCGGTGGAGACGGCGGTCATGAAGGCCAGCACCGGGGCGAGGTGGCCGTAGACCGGGTCGGTGCGGCCGATCCCGCCGGGGAGCGGGTGGGTGAGGGTGGTGAGGCCGCCGGCGGCCAGGTCCAGGCCGAGCGTGAGGCCGTACGCGGCGACGGCGGCGAGCACGCCGTCGGCGACCCGGCGGCGGTCGCCGCGCAGCAGCCGGTCGACGGCGAAGGAGAGCGGGACCAGCAGCAGGGCGCCGGCGCACAGCGCGGCGGTCAGCTTGACCGGCGGCCAGGGCAGCAGCCCCGCGCCGAGCGAGACGTCGGCGTCCAGGCCGCCGGCGGTGGCCTGCGCGTAGCCGGCGAGCAGCAGGGTCAGCCCGACGCTGCCGAGGCCGGCCAGCAGCCGGATCAGCGACGCCGGGTGCCGCACCCGGCGGTCCCCGGACCGGGGCGGGTCGGGAAGCACCGCGCCGGCTTCGTCAGCGTGTATCACCGTGGCCACGCGGCATGCTCCCACACCGGTGTTCGACCCGGGTGGCCGTTTCCGGGGCGGCGGCCGCGTAGGGTGGTGTGTATATGGTGTGTTATCCGGGCATACCGGAACGGATACCGCACCCATGCGGCCACCCGCCCTCCGTGCGGCCGGCCGCCGAAGGGAGGTCGACGATGACCAAGCGATCGACCGGCAAGATGACCAAGCTCCGCAAGGGCACCCAGGAACTCCTCGAGCGCCGCGCCATGGCCGCCGATCCCAGCCCGCTCGCCCCGCAGCTGCACACCGACAGCGCCACCGCCGCCCGGACCGGGCCGTACTTCGGCGATGCGATGTTCAGCCACGGCGGCCGCCGTGTCGACGTCCCCGCCGGACCGCTCGGGGGCCCGGCCGGACACACCGAGCTGCCGGGCCACCGCCACCGCGGCGCGGAGAAGCACTCGGCGCACTGACCCCGGCCCGCGCGGAGGTGGGAGAGTGATCGCGACACCTCCCACCTCCGCCCCGAGGAGTGCCGTGACCGACGCGCCCGAGTTCAAGTCCCGCGAGGAGTGGCTCGCCTCGCTGCACCGCGTGTACGCCGCCGCCGGCTGCCTGATCACCGACCCGGAGGGCCGGGTGCTGATCGTCAAGGCCGGCTACCGCGAGCACTGGCAGTTCGTCGGCGGGACGGTGGACCTGAACGAGAACCCCCGGCAGTGCGCCGAGCGCGAACTCCTGGAGGAGACCGGCCTGGTGGGCGCCGCCGGCGACCTGCTCGCGGTCGCCTGGACCCACCCCAGCGGGGAACTCGACCACCCCGCCTGCCACTTCCTCTTCGACCTGGGCACCATCCCGGCCGACAGCCCGATCACCCTGCCGGCCGGCGAGCTCGACGAACACCGCTGGGCCGGCGTCGACGAGGCCCTCGAACTCCTCGGCCCCGCCCGCGCGCTGCGCCTGACCGCCGGTCTCGCCGCCCGCGCCGACGGCCGGACCCGGATCGTCACCGCCCCCAACTCCGGCTTCTGACCGGCCGGTCCGCGGCCGGCCTCCGGCGCGCTACAGCGACAGCTTGAACCCGTCGTGGCGCGCCTCGGTGCGGCGCTTGTTGCCGGTCAACTGCACCAGGGCGCAGCCGCGTTCGCGGACGTGGCGGACAGATCGGCGCGGGTGGCCGGACGGAAGAGCGCGGGACAGATTCTCCCAGGCGGTGGAGTGGCCCGGTCAGCCGGCCAGGCGGGCGCGGACGGCGGCGATGTCGGCGGCGGGCAGCAGCTCGGCCGGGTCGAAGTCGGCGAGCACCTCCAGCAGGACCTCGTGCGCGGTGGTGCCGGCGTCCGCGAGGATCTTCTCGATCTCCGCCTGCTCGTCCGGGCGGCCCAGCATCACCCAGAGCGGGCGCAGGTTGTCCGCGCTCAGCCGGTAGTCGGCGGCCACCGCCTCCGGGTCCGCCCCGGCGAGGGCGAGCAGCACCAGGGCCGCCAGGCCGGTCCGGTCGCGGCCCGCGCCGCAGTGCACCACCACGCCGCCCGGCGCCGCGTGCGCGACGGCGGCGACCACCGCGGCGACCGCGTCCGGGCAGTGGTCCAGGTAGGGGCGGAAGGCCAGCGGCGTCCCGTCCAGCCCGCCGAACCGGGCCCACCACTGCGGGCCGGCCAGCTCGTCGAGCGGCACCCGGACCAGCGTGACGTCCTCGGGCAGCGGCAGCAGCGGGCGGTACTCCTCCTCGTTGCGCAGGTCGACGACGGTGCGCACGCCGTACGAGCGCAGCGCGGCCCAGCCCTCGGCGGTCAGCCGGTCCAGGTTGTCGGCGCGGACCACCGCCCCCGGCCGGGTCCGCCCGCCGCCGGTGAGCGGCAGACCGCCCAGGTCCCGGACGTTCAGGCAGCCGTCCCACACCAGGTGCCGCGCGTCGCTCATCTCGAGTTGTCCCCCGTAAGTCGGCAGGGGCCCCGCGCCCCTGCTGACCAGGACACCGCCGACCGGGTCGGCGGTTGCACCGTCAGAAGGCCTTCCGGGCCTCTTCCACGGCGGCGAAGGCGCGGTCGACCAGGGCGGCGTGGTCGGCGGCGACCGCGGCGGAGGGCTCGCCGGCGAGGATCCGGCGGGCGGTGGTGGTGAAGACCGTGCGGATCGCGGTCATGCCGAGCGCGGCGGTGAACCGGGCGCGCAGCGGGTCGGCCCCGGGTTCGGCGGCGAGCTGCTCGGCGAGGCCGCGTTCCAGTTCCTCCGCCACCTCGCGGACGAATCCGCGCAGTGCGGCCGAGTCGAGCACCGTGCGCCAGAAGACGGCGATGTTCTCGCCGAAGCCGGTGAGCGGGTGCCCCTGCTCGGCGAGGTCGTGCATCAGCCGCCGCAGCGCGTCGAGCGGGCTGCTGCCCGGCGCCCGGCCGGCGACCGCGCCGGTGAGCAGCCCGGTCACCTCCGGGACGCGGTCGAACAGCAGCTCCTCCTTGCGGGGGAAGTAGTTGAACACCGTCATCTTCGAGACCCCGGCGGCGTGGGCGACCTCGGCGACCGAGACCTCGTCGAAGCCCCGGCCGAGGAAGAGCGTGGTGGCGGCCTGGGAGATGGCCAGCCGGGTCTGCTGCTTCTTGCGTTCGCGCAGCGGGATGTGGGGGGAGTCCTGGTCCATGAGGAAAGTGTACTGGACCAAAACTTTGACCGGGTATAAAGTCGCGGCCATGGACCTCGACATCAACACCGATGTGGTGATCGCGGGGGCGGGTCCGGTCGGCCTGCTCCTCGCCTGCGAACTCGCGCTGGCCGGCGCGCACGCGCTGGTCGTCGAACGGCGTACGGAGATCGACCCCACCGCCAAGGCGGGCTCGGTCAACGCCGCCTCCGCCCGCCTGCTGGACCGGCGCGGCCTGCTGCCGCAGCTCGCCGCCGCCCAGGAGCAGGTGCTGGCCCGGATCCGCTCCTTCGCCGCCGCCCGGCCGGGGAGTGCCGGTCCGGCCCGGCTGCCCCGGTACGCCGCCCACTTCGGCGGCGTCGTGCTCGACCCCGCGCTGATCGACGAGCGCGACCCGCTGCTGGCCGGCCTCGGCCCGGCCGCCGAGGTGCTCGTCGTCCCGCAGCAGGCCGTCGAGGCGATCCTGGCCGCCCGGGCCGCCGAGCTCGGCGTGGAGATCCGCCGCGGCGCCGAGCTGACCGGCTTCGACCGGGAGGAGGGTGCCGTCACCGTGCACCTCGCCGACGGCTCCCGGGTCCGGGCCGGCTGGCTGGTCGGCGCCGACGGCGGCCGTTCCACCGTCCGCCGGCTCGCGGGCTTCGCCTTCCCCGGGACGGACCCGGAGATCACCGGTCACCAGGCGATGGTCGAGATGGAGGGCGCGGAGAAGCTGCGTCCCGGCTGGAACGCCACCGACACCGGCGTCTACGTCAGCGGGCCGATGGCCGGGCGGATCCTCACCGTGCAGTTCGACGGGCCGCCCGCCGACCGCGGGGCGCCGGTCACCGCGCCGGAGCTGACCGCCGCGGTCCGCCGGGTCACCGGCGAGCCGGTCACCGTCACCGCCGTGCACTCGGCGACCCGCTTCACCGACAACGCCCGCCTGGCGGACACGTACCGCCTCGGCCGGGTGCTGCTCGCGGGGGACGCGGCCCACGTCCACTCGCCGTTCGGCGGGCAGGGGCTCAACCTCGGGCTCGGCGACGCCGTGAACCTCGGCTGGAAGCTCGCCGCGGTGGTACGCGGCACCGCCGGCGAGGAACTGCTCGACAGCTACACCGCCGAGCGCCGTCCGATCGCCGCGCAGGTGCTGGACTGGACCCGGGCGCAGATCGCGCTGATGCGGCCCCGGCCGCACGAGCGGGCGCTGCGCGGGGTGGTGGCCGAGCTGCTCGGCACGTCGGCCGGCGCCACCCGGATCGCCCGGGACTTCTCCGGCGCCGCGCAGCGCGTCCTGCCCGAGGGCGGCCACCCGCTGGTCGGCACCGTCCCGCCGGAGCTGGAGTTCGCCGACGGCACCCGGCTGTCCGACCACTGCCACGGCGGTGGCGGCCTGCTGCTGCGGCTCGCCCCGGACGCCCCGCACGCGCCCGGCCACGCCGACCGGGTCTGCACCGTCACCGCGACCTGCCCCGACCGGCCGGACCTGGCCGCGCTGCTGCTGCGCCCCGACGGCTTCACCGCCTGGGCGGCCGGCAGCGCCGACGCGGCGGGCCTGCCCGAGGCGCTCGCCACCTGGTTCGGCGCCCCGGGTGCGTGACCGACGCGGCTGGGGGTGCCGGGCCGGCTCAGGGCGTCAGGCCGTACTCGTCCTCCTCGCCGAAGGTCCACAGGTCGCGGCCGAGGGTGTCGAGGGCGCGGACGCGGGCGAAGCGGTCGTCCCCGGCGGAGAGGAAGCCCCGGGCGGCGGACTCCAGGACCTGGCGGGCGATCCGGTCGGCGCGGCTCCAGGCGCCGTGCAGCAGCAGGACGCCGTCGGCCAGCTCGGCGCGCTGGATGCGGGCGACGGCGGCCTGGGCGAGCGCGGCGTTGACGCCGTCCAGCTCGCCGGGGGAGAGGTAGGTGTGCGGGACGGCGGCGAGCCGGCGGACCAGCTCGGGCAGCCCGTAGTGGCGGACGGCGGCGATCGAGTCCTCGACGGTGACCAGCCACCGCGGCCCGGGGGAGATCTCCCACCACAGCTCGCCGCCGACCGGCAGCACCTCGCCGATCGGGGCCCGCCAGGTCTCCAGGCCGTGCGCCGCGTTGGCGTCGGGCCGGGCCGCCCGGCCGTCCCAGACGGCCTTGGGGGTGACGCTCAGATTGAGGGTGTAGCGGACCGAGCGGTCGGCCGGGCCGGGCAGCACCTGGACCGAGAGCACCGCCCAGCGGGCCGGGTCCGGCACCGAGAAGGAGTACCGCCACCCGGTGAACCCCATCGCCCGCAGGGCGGGCGCGAAGTGGTCGCGCATCCCCTCGGTGAAGAGCTCGGGGGCGGTCGCCATGGCACTCCCGTCGGAAAGCGGACTGTTTACGTCTAAAACGTACGTTTCGGACAGTCCTCGGGACTGCGGGCGAATGACAGTCACTGACAGGACCTTGGTCCCGGCCTCTCACGTCCCCCGTATGGCGCATCATGTGGCGGTGCACAGTGCTGAACACCACGGGGTGGACGACGACGATGCCGGCCACCCCCCAGGACCCGGGGACCTGCCGCCGGACCGGCGGACCGACCTGACGGCGGCCGTGGAGGCGGCCCGGGCCGGTGACGAGGAGGCGTTCCGGACCCTGTTCCGGGCGGTCCAGCCGGGCCTGCTCCGCTACCTGCGCGTCCTGGTCGGCGGCCGGTCGGAGGACGCCGAGGACATCGCCTCCGAGGCGTGGCTGCAGATCGCCCGCGACCTCTCCTCGTTCACCGGCGACTCGGACGGCTTCCGCGGCTGGGCGGCGACCATCGCCCGCAACCGCGCCATGGACCACCTGCGCCGCCAGCGCCGCCGCCCGGTCGCCGACCTGCCGGTCGAGTACCTGGCCGAGCTCGCCGCGCTGGAGGACACCGCCGGCACGGCGATGGCCGCGGTCGCCACCTCGGACGCGCTGGCGATGATCGCCGGACTGCCCAAGGACCAGGCCGAGGCCGTCCTGCTGCGGGTGGTCCTCGAACTGGACGCCGAGACCGCCGCCCGGGTGCTCGGCAAGCGCGCCGGCACGGTCCGGATGGCGGCCCACCGCGGGCTGCGCAAGCTCGCCAAGCTGCTCGACCAGACCGGCGGGCCCGCCACCGGTATCCCCCACCAGCAGGCCCCCGCCGGCCCGGCCGCCCCGCCCGCGGGCGTGCCCGCCGGCCGCCGCCGCACATCGGCGAAGAAAAAATCCGCGCAAGGTGTGACACCGGCGCGGGCCGCGACGCTGAAGGACATGAGATGAGCACCAACCGATCCCGCCGGATCGACCGCGACACGGCCGAGCAGCTGCTCGGCGGTGACCCGGTCGGCTCGGAGGCCGGTCAGGCCTCCCTCACCGGACAAGCGGCCCTCGCCGGGCTGCTCGCCGCGGCCAAGGCGCCGGCGGCGGGCCCGGCGGAGGGGGCGCTGCCCGGCGAGGAGCAGGTGATGGCCGCGTTCCGGGCGGCTCGTCACAGCACTGCCCCCCAGCACCTGGCCCCACAGCACCGGAGACGAACGATGGCGGACACCGCGCTCGCGCGGGCCTTCAGCGCGAAGGCCCTCGCCGCCGCGCTGGCCGCCACCGCGGTCGGCGGCGTGGCCTTCGCCGCGTCGACCGGCAACCTGCCGACGGTGCTCGGCGGCCACGGCCCGGTCGACTCCCCGGCCCTGACCGGCGGGTCCTCGCACTCCGCCGGACCGGGCGGCGGGACGGACCGCCCGGGCGGCGACCCGTCCGGCCGGACGGGCACGCAGCCGGGCGGCACCGCCAAGCCCTCGGCCGACGCCTCCGGCACGGCCGGCGCGAGCGCGGGCGCTTCCGGCGACCCGTCGCAGCTGCCGGACCTCGCCAAGCTGTGCAAGACCGTCGGCGAGCGCACCGGCAACGCGACCAAGCTCCGCGAGCTGCTGGCCGAGGAGTCGATGCAGCCGCTGGTGAAGGCCGCCGGCGGCGCCGACAAGGTCGCTCCGTACTGCGCCAACGTCGTGGGCAAGGGCAACGCGTCGCCCGGCAACGCCTCGCCCGGTGACCACGGCAAGCCCTCGCCCACGCCGACGGCGTCGTCGACCAAGGGCGAGCGCGAGAAGACCGCCGCGCCCAGCGCGGACCAGAAGGCCGCCCGGAGTTCCGACTCCGGCGGGTGACCGAAGACTCCGGTCGGACGGTGGGCAAACCCCCCGGGCCCATCGTCCGACCGGGACCGACCGCCCACGCGCCGCCGCGCGTGGGCACCAGTTCCGGACGGTCGGCGGGTTCCCCCGGACCCGTCGCCCGTCCGGTGAAGTTCCGGATGGGCGGAGGTACTCCCCCGGGTCCGCCGCCCATCCGGATCCGCCTCCGAGGGCGGACGACGAGCTCGGGCGGTCGGTGGATTCCCCCGTGTCCACCGGCCGCCCGGCGTCCTTGCCTGCAGCCGGTCCCGCCGGCGTCCCCGACAGGACCACACGGTGAACGACGACACGGCCCAGCTGGCCCCGCCCCGCCCCGCGGATCCCCGAGCCCCCGAACCCGGCACCGTCCCGGGCCCGCGCCGCGCCCGCGCGCTGCCCGCGGAGGAAGCCCCCGTCTTCGTCGATGCCTCCGGGCGCCGCCGACGCCGGGTCCAGCGGATCGGCCGGCTGCTCGCGATCCCGGCCGCCGGCTACCTGCTCCTGCTGGCCAGCAACCTGCTCGGCGGCCCCGCCGTGGACGCGCCGTTCCTGCCCCAGCCCCCCGAGCGCACCACCCCGGCCCCCCAGGCCCCGCAGCCCACCGCGGCGGCGGAAGCCGCGGCCGCCGATGCTGCCGCCGCCGACCCGACGTCCTCCGCGCCGGCCACCCGGCGTGCCACCGCCCCGCCCGCCCCCACCGCCGCCGCCCCGACCACCGACCCGGCGACCGCCGCGCCGACCCCCTCGGCGAGCCGCGGCAAGCCCACCGCCCCCAACCCCCACAAGCCCACCAAGAGCCCCTGATGCCCACCACCTCCACCCGACCCCGGGCCCGCCGCGGCCGCCGCGGGGTGGTGCGCCAGACCTCGCTGCGCACCCACTGGCTGCTGCTCACCGTCCTGGTGCTGACCCTGGCCGCCGCCCTGCTGCTGCAGGGCTGGACCCGGCACATGATCGGCACCGCCCCCGACGGCGCGGACCGCCCGAAGGCGTCCGCCGGAGCCGTCCCGCCGCAGATCGCCGACGGCGGCCCGGTGATCGACGCGGCCGCCGTCCGGACCGCGAAGCCCGCCGCGCACACCGTCGCCCTCACCTTCGACGACGGACCCGACCCGGTCTGGACCCCGAAGATCCTCGACGTGCTGAAGCGCGCCCAGGTGCACGCCACCTTCTTCGTGGTCGGCACCCAGGTCGCCGACAACCCCGACCTGACCCGGCGGATCCTCGCCGAAGGCCACCAGATCGGCATCCACACCTTCACCCACACCGACCTCGCGGCCGCCTCCCCCTGGCGCCGCACCCTGGAGCTGCGCGAGGCCCAGCTCGCCCTGGCCGGCGCCACCGGCACCACCAGTTCGCTGCTCCGCCCGCCCTACTCCTCCGAGAACTCCGCGCTCACCGACCCGGACTGGGCCGCCCTCCAGGACGCCGCGCACGCCGGCTACCTGACCGTCCTCACCACCCTGGACAGCGAGGACTGGCGCCGCCCCGGCGTGGAGAAGATCGTCGCCAACGCCACCCCGAAGGGCCCGAACGGCCAGGTCCTGCTGATGCACGACGCCGGCGGGGACCGCGCGCAGACCGTCACCGCCCTCGAACAGCTGCTGCCGAAGCTCAAGGCGGCCGGCTTCCGGGTCACCACCGTCGGCGACGCCGCCGCGCTGCCCGCCACCTCGCACCCCGCCGCCACCGCCGACCGCTGGCAGGGCCGGGCGCTGCTCGCCGCGCTGGCCGGCAGCGACTGGGCGCTGCGGGTGCTCGGCTGGCTGCTCTGGGGCGCCGGGGCGATCGGCGTGGTCCGCGCCGTCGCCCTGGTGGTCGCCGCCCGCCGGCACAAGAAGCTGCGCCGCAAGGGCTGGGGTCCGCCGGTCACCGAACCGGTCTCGGTCATCGTGCCCGCGTACAACGAGAGCGCCGGCATCGAGGCGGCGGTCCGCTCGCTGCTGGCCTCCGACCACCCGGTCGAGGTGATCGTGGTGGACGACGGCTCCACCGACGGCACTGCCGACCTGGTCGAGTCGCTGAACCTCCCGTACGTCCGGGTGGTCCGGCAGGCCAACGCGGGCAAGCCGGCCGCGCTCAACAACGGCCTGCGGCACGCCCGCGCCGAACTGGTGGTGATGGTCGACGGCGACACCGTCTTCGAACCCGACGCCGTCCGGCACCTCGTCCAGCCCTTCGCCGACCGCCGGGTCGGCGCGGTCTCCGGCAACGCCAAGGTGGTCAACCGCGGCGGCCTGCTCGGCCGCTGGCAGCACATCGAGTACGTGGTCGGCTTCAACCTGGACCGTCGGCTCTTCGACCTCGCCGAGTGCATGCCCACCGTCCCCGGCGCGGTCGGCGCCTTCCGCCGCTCGGCGCTGCTGCGGATCGGCGGCGTCGCGGGGGAGACCCTCGCCGAGGACACCGACCTCACCATGGCGCTCTGCCGGGCCGGCTGGCGGGTGGTCTACGAGGAGCGCGCCAAGGCCTGGACCGAGGCCCCCGCCTCGCTCTCCGCGCTCTGGCGCCAGCGCTACCGCTGGTGCTACGGCACCCTGCAGGCGATGTGGAAGCACCGCGGCGCCCTGGGCCAGCGCGGCCAGGCCGGCAAGCTGGGCCGCCGCGGCCTGCTCTACCTGCTGATGTTCCAGGTGCTGATGCCGCTGCTCGGCCCGGTGGTGGACGTCTTCGCGCTGTACGGCCTGGCCTTCCTCGACCCGGTCCGGGTGATCGGCCTGTGGCTGGTCTTCCAGCTGCTGCAGACCGCCACCGCCGTCTACGCCTTCCGCCTCGACCGGGAACGCCTCGGCCCGCTCTGGACCCTCCCGCTCCAGCAGGTCGTGTACCGCCAGCTGATGTACCTGGTGGTCATCCAGTCGGTGTGCACCGCACTGGCCGGCTCCCGGCTGCGCTGGCAGCGGATGCAGCGCTACGGCAGCCTCCAGGTCCCGCCTCCTGCCGCGCGGCCCTGACCGCTATGGTTCACGGATGGCCGACAGAAGCGAGGGGAGATCCCGATGATCGGACGCGCGCTGAACGGGCGCTACGAGCTCGGCGAGATACTCGGCGTCGGCGGCATGGCCACCGTCCACCGCGGCCTGGACCGGCAGCTCGGCCGCCCGGTCGCGGTCAAGGTGCTCAACGGCGGCCTCGCCGACGACCCCCGCTTCGCCGAACGCTTCGCCCGTGAGGCGCAGCACGCCGCGCTGCTGGTCCACCCGCGGATCGTCACCGTCTTCGACTCCGGCGTCGACCAGGGCTCCCCGTACCTGGTGATGGAGCTGGTCGACGGGATCACCCTCGGCCGGCTGATCGCCCAGACCGGCCCGCTGCCGGTGGAGCGCGCCGTCGGCATCGCGGCCGCCGTCCTGGAGGCGCTGGCCGCCGCCCACGGCCAGGGCCTGGTCCACCGGGACATCAAGCCCGGCAACATCATGATCACCGCCGACGGCGGGGTGAAGGTGGTGGACTTCGGCATTGCCCGGGCCGGCTCCTCCAGCGGGCAGCAGCTCACCCAGACCCACGCCGTCCTCGGCACCGCCGCCTACCTCTCGCCCGAGCAGGCCCAGGCCGCGCCGGTCGACGGCCGCTCCGACCTGTACGCGGTCGGCTGCGTGCTGGTCGAGATGCTCACCGGCGCGCCGCCGTTCACCGCCGACACCCCGGTCGCCATCGCCTTCAAGCACGTCACCGAGTACCCCGTCCCGGTCTCGGTGCACCGGCCGGACGTGCCGCCCGCGCTCGACGCCGCCGTGCTGCGGCTGCTCGCCAAGAACCCCGACGACCGTCCCGCGGACGCCGGCCGGGCGCTCGCGGAGCTCCTCGCGGCCGTCCCCGCCGCGCCGGCCGACCGCACCAGCGCGCTGCTCAACTCCGCGACCCAGGTCCTCCCCCCGGTCACCCCGCCGGCCGGCTTCCCGCCCGCCGCGCCGTACGTGGAGCCCAACCGGACCTCGGTCCTGCCGCCGCTGCCCTCGATGGCGGCGATGGCCGACGAGGGCCGGTACGAGGCCCCGTACGAGGACGAGCGGCCCCGCCGGGGCCGCAACCCGCTGGTGTACGCCGGTGTGGGCGTCGGGGTGGTCGCGGTCTGCGCGGCCGTCGCGGCCTTCGCCTTCAGCGGCAACGGCGCCAAGCAGACGCCCGCCGCGACGCCGCCGGCCGCCTCCGCCCCGGCGAGCTCCGCCGCGCCGGGCCCGAGCTCCTCCGCGAGCCCCAGCGCCTCCGCGAGCGCGTCCGCGAGCCCGAGCAAGCTCTCGGTCGCCGGCCAGATCGCCCAGCTCCGGGCGAGCGTCGCGCAGGCCGACTTCACCAAGGAGCGCGACCGTCAGGACGACCTCACCCGGGTCCTCGACGACGCGACCCAGGCCGTCGCCTCCCGTCGCCCCGACGACGCCGAGGACCGGCTCAAGGACGCCCAGCGGCTGGTCCGCGACCTCCAGAAGCGCAAGGCCGTCGACCCGGCCACCCTCGCCACCTGGCAGGCCCGCCTCACCGCCCTGGTCGCCGTCCTGCACGCCCAGGCCCAGCAGCAGGGCTGAGCGGGCCGCTACGGCGGGGGCTCGGCGCCGATCCGGCCGGCCACCCGGCTGCGGATCGTCCGGGTGAGCGCGGTGAACCCGGCGGTCAGGAACACCAGGGTGTACAGGATCTGCAGCATCACCACGACCCGGGCGGCCTGGCCCACCGGCACGATGTCGCCGTAGCCGACCGTCGACATGGTGATCACCGTGAAGTAGAGCGCGTCGACCTTGGTGCTCACCCCGCTGAGCTCGCCGGGCCGCTTCGCCAGCCCCAGGTACGCGGTCGCGAACACCACCAGGGCGCTGCTGAGCAGGAAGACGATCACCAGCGCCGGGTGTCCGGGCTCGTTCAGGATCTCCCGGCGGATCTCCCGCAGCAGCACCCCGGCGAGCGCCACCAGCGCGGCCGAGAACGCCAGCCAGCTGAGCGTGGGGTTGTCCGGCCCGAAGGAGCCGAGCGGGATCAGGAACCAGAGCGTCAGCAGCGCGGCCGGCGGCAGCATCACGGTCACGATCGCCTGGGTGACCGCGGCCCCGCTCCGCCGTGGGGTCACGCCGCCACCGGCCCGTCCGAGGATTCGGGCCCCGGCCCGTCCAGGAACTCGATCACCGCGAGCACCCCGACCAGCGCGATCGCCAGCCAGACCACGACCATCCCGGTCGGGTAGCTCCACAGCACCAGGACGAGTGCGGCCACGCAGACCGCGCCCCAGCCCAGCCACGCCTTCCAGCGGTGCACGAAGGGGCCGACCGGGCCGAGCTTCATGCCGATCCGGTCGGCGGTCTGCCGGACGGCGCCGATCCCGGAGCTCCACAGGCTGCGCACCCAGCCCGCCCGCCGGCCGGAGCCGCTGAGCCAGGCGGCGAGCGCGGCGACGATGCCGAGCGCCAGCACCATCCGGACGGCGGTGCGCAGGTAGCGCACCAGCGCGTCGTAGATCGCGGCTGCGGCGTCCTGGCTGGCCGAGGCGGGCAGCTTGTCGAGGTAGATGGTCCGGAAGACGGTCAGTCCGATGCCGAGCACCACCGCGCCGGCGGCCATCAGCAGGCCGGCGGTGACCACCGCCCGTCGGCGCCGCTGGGCCAGCAGCACGCCGCCGACGGCGCACGCCACGGCCAGCACCGGCACCCAGAAGCCGGCCAGGTCGAGCAGCCGGGTGAGGGTCTTCACCTTCGAGATCTGGTCGCTCTTGACCAGCACGAAGTCGGTGTGGACCTCGGGGATCTTGCTCGCGACGGTCAGCCCGCGGTCGACCAGCCGGGTCTTCACCTGGTCGATCAGCGGCGCCAGGTCGAGGGTGACGGTGTCGCCCTTGATCTGCACGGCGCCGCCGCCCTGGCCGGTGAGCGCCTTGTCGATCGCGGCGTGGGCCCTGCGGTTGACCTCCACCCAGACGGTGGCGAAGGCGTCGCTCTCCACCACGTTCTGCACCTGGGTGTGGACGAAGCCGGTGATGCCGTCGGTGAGGGCGCCGCCGAGTTTCTTGATCGCCGCGTCGAGCAGCGGCCGGTCGGTGGGGGCGACGTCCTCGAGCAGGGTCTCGATCGGCAGGTGCTCCATGATCACGTCGGTCACCCGGTTGGTGATCGCCGCCTGGATCGCCGGGTCGCCGGCCAGCGGCGCCATCGTGGCCACGTACCGGTCGGTGTCGGTGACCTGGGAGTTGGTCCACGCCGCGACCAGCCCGAGCGGGGTGAGGACGGCGGCGATCAGGATCAGGACGACGGCGAAGAAGGACCGGACCCGGTGCTTCTTCGGCTTGGGCCGGCTCTCCAGGACGGCGATCCGCCGACGCAGCTCCGCGACTTCGTCATCGCCGGCGGGTTCCGACATGGCAGGTCTCCCGGTGGTCGATCGACAGATGACTACCAGGAGATAACGCGACAAATCGGACGGCCAATCGGATTGGGCCGCACGAACGACGGAGCCGCGGGGGGGGGGGGGGGGGGGGGGGGGGGGGCGGGGGGGGGGGGGGGGGGGCGCGGGCCGCGCCCCCCCCCCCCCCCCCCCCCGGGGGTGACCGGAGGTCAGGCGTTGTCGATGATGTAGTTCACCGCGTCGCCGA